>NZ_JBFAPE010000052.1:0-31501 GCF_040675615.1 Streptomyces sp. NPDC049585
CCACCGGCCCGAGGGTGTCCTCGGCCTCGGCGACCAGATGCTCCACGGCGGCGGCGTCGGTGACGTCCAGCGGGCGTGCGGTCAACGACGCGCCCGCAGATGGGGTGCCGCGCTTCGCCCCCGGCGCGTCGACTGCAGGCCGTCGCCGGCTGATCGCGCCCACGCGGCGGCAGCCGCAGATCGACACCGCCCCGCGCCCCTACGGGGCACTGCATGATCCGCCGGACACGGCCCAGGCGCCGAAGCGGGCCGTCAGGCGTGCCCGTGCGGGCGGGTGGACGTTGGCCAGGGCGAGGTCGCCGTCGTAGCGGGCCAGCACCTTGGGGTCCATCACCCGCCGCCACAGCGGCGGGAGCCAGGCCAGCAGGGCCATGCCGACGAACCCGGCGGGCAGCTGGGGCGCCTCCTGCCAGGTGCGCAGGACGGGGTAGGGATGCAGGGGGTGGACGTGGTGGTCGGAGTGGCGCTGGGACTGGAAGAGCAGGACGCTGCTGACGATCGCGTCGCTGTTCCAGCTGTGCCCGTAGGCAGGGCGCTCGTAGCGGCCGTCCGGGCGGCGCCGGCGCAGCAGGCCGTAGTGGTCCATGTAGGCGCCGGTCTCCACGACGCAGATGCCGAACGCCGCCTGCAGCACCAGGTAGGGCGCGATCCCGGGGCCGAAGGCGAGGACGAGCCCGGCATGGAGCAGGAGGGTCAGGGTCCAGCTGCCGAGGACGTCGTTGTGCACGTCGAAGCGGCTGCGGCCGCGCCGGGCCAGGCGCCGGGCCTCACTGTGCCAGGAGTCGGTGAGGCGGCCGGCGACCACGCGGGGCAGAAAACGCCAGAAGGACTCGCCGAGACGGGCGCTGGAGGGGTCGCCGGGGGTGGCCACGCGCACGTGGTGGCCGCGGTTGTGGGCGATGCGGAAGTGGCCGTAGGCGATCTGGGCGAGGGCGAGGCGGCTCAGGAGGCGCTCGGCCTTCTCGCTGGTGTGGCCCAGCTCGTGGGCCACGTTGAGGCCGAGCGCGCCGACCCAGCCGGCGGCCAGGGCGAGCCCGGCGCGGTCGGCGGGCGAGAGCTGCGGCGAGGCCCACTGGTGGCAGACCCACAGCAGGGAGAGGTACTGCAGGGGGACGAAGAGGTAGGTGCACCAGCGGTGGTAGGCGCCGGCCCGGCCGGTGCGGGCGGCGGCGTCCGGCGGGTTGGCGTGGTCGGAGCCGGCCAGCCAGTCGGCCGCCGGGATCACCGTCAGCACGCCCAGCACGGGCAACCACCAGCCCAGGGAGCCCACGAGGGGGTGCAGGTGCGCCAGGGAGAACAGCGGCAGCACCGGGCTGAGCGTGGCCACCGGCCACAGCAGCGGTTTGACGAGCCGCCACAGGTGCGGGCGGCGGGTGGCGAGGGACGGGGCGTACATGGGACCTCCTCGTCGGCGACGCGGGGTCAATCCACCGAATCTACCGGCCCTTTCGTGTGGGACGCACGGGGGCGCCCGGTGCCCGGCCCGGGCTTGCGGGCGCTGGTCAGCGCCGTGGTCACCAGCGGGCCGCACCACCACATGCGGGGGCCGACGGAACGGCGTACGACGTCCCGCATGCCGAGGGCGGTCAGGGCCGCCGGGTACCGGCGGGAGCGGACGTCCACCAGGAGCAGCAGCCCGCCGGGCCGCAGCACGCGCACGGCCTCGGCCAGGGCCGTGCGCCGGCGGCCCGCGGGGTGGAGGTTGTGCAGGGCCATGCAGCCGGCGACGAGGTCGAAGCTGGCGTCGGCGAAGGGCAGGGCGGTCATGTCGGCGGTGGCCAGGCGCACCCGGTCGGCGAGGCCGGCCGCGGCGATGTTGGCCCGCACGGCCCGAAGGCTGCTGCGCCACTGGTCGCGCCGCTGCCAGCGGTCGATGCCGACGGCGTGCCCGGTGGTCAGGTGCCGGGCCGTGCCCAGCAGGACGGTGCCGCTGCCGCAGCCGGCGTCCAGGATCCGCTCGTCGCCGCGCAGTTCCAGGCCGCCGGCCAGCTCCTGCCAGACGGCGGCCTTGCCGCGCAGGGTGGTGTGCAGGTACGTCGCCAGGCAGCCGGTCAGGCCGCCCGCGGCCAGGGCCGCGCCGGCGGTGACGGCGCGCGGAGCGGCGAGGGCGGGTGCCGTGGCCGCGGCGAGGACGGCCAGTGAGGCGCCCACGGCCAGGGCGCCCAGTTCGAAGGGGCCGTCGATGCCGAAGGGCAGCAGGCAGGAGGGTGCGGGGCCGGCGGCCCGCGGTGGCATGCGCACGACCTCACGATGACCAGGGGTGCCGGGCCGGGCAAGGGTGGGTCGGGGGTGCGCCCGTGGTGCGCGGCCGGCGGGGCGCCGGCGCGTGCTGCCGGCCGCCGGGCGGGGCCCGCACGCTCCCCCGTACTCCTGGCGCTCCGGCGCCGTTGGAGGAGGCGGGCGACCACGAGGGAGGCTGCGGTGGGCGGCGGGAGGACCGACGAGGGGACGGCGCCGGCGGGGCCGCCGCGGCGTCGCGTGCTCGCCCAGGCCGCCGGGGCGGCGGCGGGCGTGGCGCTGGGCTGGACACCGGCGTTCACGGTGGCGGCGCGGGCGGCGGATGCGGACGTGCCGCCGTCGTTCCCGCGCGGGGTGCGGCTGGTGCGGCAGGCGTTTCGCAACTGGTCGGGCGAGGTGGCCTTCGACGCGGTGTGGACGGCCCTGCCCGCGCGTCCCGCCGACGTCCTCGTGCTGGCGGACTGGGCCCGGGCCCACGGCTGGCGGCTGCGCGCCAAGGGTGCGGCGCACAGCTGGTCCCCGATCCTCGCCCGCGCGGGCGAGCCCCTGGAGCGGCTGGTGATGGTCGACACCACCCATGGGCTGACGGCCGTCCGCTGCCCCGGGCAGGGCCCGGGGACCGTCACCGCGCAGGCCGGGGCGTCGCTGGACGCGGTCCTCGCGGCGCTGGAGGACGCCGGGTACGCGCTGCCGTGCACTCCGGCCTCCGGTGCGCCGACGCTCGGCGGCGTCCTGGCCATCGGCGGGCACGGTACGGGAGTGCCGGCCGCCGGACCGTGGAGCGCGGCCCACTCGACCGTCGGCGACACCGTGGCGTCGCTGACCGCCGTGGTGTGGGACGGGGCGGCGGGGCGGCACGTCCTGCGGCGGTTCGAGCGCTCCCATCCGGACACCGCGGCCTTCCTGGCGCACCTCGGGCGCGCCTTCGTCACCGAGGCGACGCTGCGCGTCCCGCCGGACGCGGCGCTGCGCTGCCGCAGTTCCCTCGACGTGCCGGCCGCGGAGCTGTTCGGGCCGCCGGGCGGCCGGCGGGCCCTGGAGCGGTTCTTCGCCCGCTCGGGACGGGTGGAGGCGCTGTGGATGCCGTACACCCGGTATCCGTGGCTGAAGGTGTGGACGCACGAACCGGTGCGGCCGGCGGGGGCGCGGGAGATCCGCTCCCCGTACCCCTACCCCTTCTACGACACGCTGCCGAAGGAGGCGTCCGTCCTGCTGCGCGAGGTCACCACGGGGGCCGCGGCGCTGACGCCGCTGTTCACGGCCGCCGTGGAGCAGGGCATCCGGCTGGGGCTGACGGCGACGGCCTCCTGGGACCTGTGGGGGCCGTCGCGCACCACCCTGCTCTACTTGCGGCCCGGCACGGTGCGCTGGCGGTACGCCGGGTGGGCGGTGTTGTGCGCCCGGCGCGACGTGCAGGGCGTGGTCCACGACGTGTGGAGCCGGGTCCAGGAGCGGCTGGCGGCGCACCGGGTGCGGGGCGAGTTCCCGCTGAGCGGTCCGTTCCATGTACGCATCGCCGGTGCGGACGCCGCGGCGCCCACCGGTGCCCTGCTCTCCCCCGCCCGCCCCCGTACGGACCGGCCGGAGGGGGACACCGTGGTGTGGCTGAACACGGTGACCTTCCCCGGGACGCCCGGTGAGCTCGTCCTCCACCGGGAGCTGGAGGAGTGGATGCTCGCGCACTTCGCCGGCCGGGCCGTGGTGCGGCCCGAGTGGCCCAAGGCGTGGGGGTACGGCGGGCGGGGGCCCTGGAGCGCGGATGCGGCGCTGGTCGCGTCGCTGCCGCAGGCGTTCGGTGCGGGCCTGCCGGCGGGCCGCCGCTGGCAGGACGCCGCGCGGGTGCTGGACCGCCACGACCCGGCCCGCGTCTTTCGCGGGCCCTTCCTCGAAGAGCTCTTCCCCGCCCCGTGACGCTCGGGCCCGGGACGGGCTCAGATGCCGGCGATGACCACGGCCATGGCGATGAAGAGCGCGACGAACACCAAGGTCAGCAGCACCATCACGGTCATGGGCGCCTTGGCCCAGCCGGTGGGCGGGTTGTGCGTCTCCTGGGGGCCGGCCTCCGAGGTGCTGCCCTCGCCCGGCGGGGTCTCGCCCGGTGGCACGCCGCCGCCCGGTTCGAGCCCGGGGGTGTTGTCGGGGTCCGGATCCATGCTGGGAGTCGTCATGGCGTACGAGTACCAGGAGCGGGCCCCGCATCCACCTCGCGGCGGGATGTTTCGCGCGTTCTCGCCGGATTCTCACCGGAAAGGACGGCTGCGGCGAGGTGGTGCGGGGCCGCGCTCCGGGTGGGGCGTCAGGTGCGGGCGGGTCAGCTGCGGCTGACGGTGCCGCACTCGGCGCGGCGGTCCTTGCCGGACGCCTTGCCGGATCCCTTGCCGCCGTCGGCCCCGTCGCCGGTGTCGAGCTCGCGGCTGCGGTCGTAGGGGTCGACGGCGGGGCCGGAGGGCTCTTGGCCGTCGGTGCGGGTGGAGGGGAAGACGGGGTGCAGGTAGCCGTCGTAGCGGCCGCAGGCGGAGTTGCCGGCCTCCATGTCGAACGAGGACAGGGTCAGCCGGTCCGGCGTCACCTGGTAGCGCTCGGGGTCGAGCAGCTCGGTGTCCAGCACGCGGCGCACGATGGTGCGCGTCACCTCCTTCGAGCCGCGGGCCGGCTTCCTCAGGGCGTAGACGAAGGTGTAGTCGGCGTGCACGGTGACGCCGCCGTCCTTGCCCTCCTTGAAGGTGATGCGGCCGCGTGTCTTGACCGTCGGGCCCACGAGGACCGCTTCCTTGGGGTCGAACCGGGTGAACAGCAGCACCGGGTCGTGCTCCCGGTCGGGGCGGGCCAGGGAGGCGGTGGCGAAGCCGGAGACGTCCTCCTGGCGCGGGTCGAGCAGGGCGAGCGCGGCGGCCGGCCGCTCGCCGCGCAGGGTCGCCGGGTCGAGGCCGCTCGCGACGAGGAAGTCCTTGGTGCGCTGCAGGGCGGCGGCGACCTGGTCCTTCGACATGGCGCCGACGGCCCGCGGCTCGGGCAGGACGATGCCGGCGGCGCCGTCGGCGTAACTCTGGGCCGGGGAGCCCGCGAAGGGGCGCGCCAGGGTGGGGGCCTCCTCGGGGACGTCGCCGGGGGCGCCGGTGGGGCGCGCGGTCTCGGCGGCCAGGGGGGCGGCGTCGCGGGGGCGCGTGCCGTCGTCCTTGCCGGGGCCGCCGGGCAGGCGGGAGAGCACGGCGCCGGGGTTGAGCGCGAACAGCACGACGGCGACGGCGGCGAGGACGCCGATGCCGCCGCGGACGCGGCGCTTGCGGTCGGCCTTTCCGTTCATCTCCTGCCAGGCGGGTCCGGTGCGCCAGCCGGGGGGCTGGGCGGGCGGGACGTCCTTGCGACGGCGCGCGCCCGGCAGCCGCCCGAGCCCCTTGCGGCGGGCGGCGGAGGCGGCCTGCTCGTCCTGCGCGCGCAGCCGGGCGGTGACCATCCGGGCCCGGGCCGAGGGCTCCACGGGGGCGGACGCGCGGATGGCCTCCTCGTGGTCGTGGACGAAACGCTCCCAGACGTCGTCGGGCACGGACGGCCGGCCGCCGTCCCCGTCCGTGGGTCTGCCGGAGGCCGGGGGTTCGATTGTCACTGCGCCCTCTCTTGCGTCAACGGAAAACAGCGGAGCAGGCCGCACTTTAGACGTATGTTCGAGATGGCGTGCAGTCAGGCGGAACCGGAACTCCGTCAGAGGCGCGGGGCATTGTCGATGTGCGGCTGCCCCGAGCCCCTGACGGGGCGCCGCCCCGCCGCACACGCCCTACGGCAGGGGACGTACGCGGAAGCCGCCGTGGCCGTCGAAGGTCACCTCGTGCACGGCGTCGAAGCCGTCCGCCCGCCGGGGCCGGCGCAGCCGGCCGGCGGTGGCGTACAGGCCGACGTCCGGGACCCGGCTCTCGTGCGGGCGCAGGGCGTTGCGGGCCAGGGAGCCCTCGACGTCGGGCGGGAACCAGTAGGCGACGACGGGCACGCCCCACCGGCGGCCCGCCTCCAGCAGCGGGCCCCACTCCAGTGGCGAGGGGTTGGTGTTGTCGACCACGACCGCGACGCCCTGGGAGAGGGCCTCCTCCACCAGGCGCATCTGCCGCTTCTGCCGGTGCCGGGCGCGACGGAAGAGGTCCTTGCTGACCAGGGCGTGGGTGCCGGCGAAGGTCGCGGCCTGGAAGGTCGACTTGCCGGAGGCCTGGAGCCCGACCAGGACGACCAGCTCGGCTGCCGGTGCGGTGTTCATCGCACGATTGTCGCCGCCGGCCGCAGGGCCCGCAGGACCGGCAGGCATGAGACGCGTGTGACGGGGCAGGCGCAGTCCCGGATGCCGCAGGTCGTGGAGGGCGGCATCCGCAGGAGTCGAAGGAGGAGTAGATGCTGCTTGCCCATCCCGCCGTGCTCGACGACCTGGTCCGGCGCTACACGGCGCTGGAGCGCGAACTGATGGCCGGTCATACCGATCCGTCGGTCCAGCAGAAGCTGGCCGACGTGGCCTACACCCTGTGCGTCTCGACGGGCACCCGGGACATCGACGCCGCCCTGGTGGCGGCCCGGCACCGGCTGCCCGGTGCCCGTACGGAGGACGACAGCGCGCTCAACGCGGTGACGTGAGGCGGTGCAGGGTCACGTCCAGCAGGGGCCCGTCCGCCACCTCGGCGGTCATGTAGGTGTGGTGGGGCTGGCGCCGCCGGTCGGTGGGGGAACCGGGGTTGAGCAGGCGCATGCCGCCGGGCCCGGTGGTGTCCCAGGGGATGTGGCTGTGCCCGAAGACCAGCAGGTCCGTGCCGGGGAAGCGCTGCGCGCAGCGCTCCTCGCGGCCCCGGGCCGGGCCGGTGTCGTGCACGACGGCCAGGCGCAGCCCGCCCACGGTGGCGCGGGCGACCTCCGGCAGCCGGGCCTGCAGCTCGGGGCCGTCGTTGTTGCCGTGCACGGCGACGAGCTGCGCGGCGCGGGAGGCCAGCAGGTCGAGGGTTGCGGTGTCGGTCCAGTCGCCCGCGTGCACGACGACGTCGGCGTCGTCGACGGCGCGCAGCAGCTGTTCGGGCAGGGCCCGGGCGCGGCGGGGCACGTGGGTGTCGGAGGTCAGCACCAGCCGCATGCCGCTCACCGTCCGCAGGGCCGTGCCCAGGGCCGGAAGCGGGCGCGCAGCTCGTCGTGGCCCAGCGGGTGTGCCGCCCGGGCGGGGTCGGCGACGACGGCGTCGGTGCGGTCGCGGCGGAAGCGCTGTGCGGTGGTGGCGTAGGGGACGTAGGCGCGCAGCAGCCGGTGCAGGTGCCGCTCGGCCTCGGTGAGGTGTTCCTCGCCGGTGACGAAGGCCGCCGTGGTGCCGGCGTTGGCGGCGAGGGCGCGCAGGACCTCCCCGGTGGTCGGGGGCGCGGCGTTGGTGAGGTGGAAGACGCCGGCGCCCCGGGCCCGGCCGATCTCGGCGGCCTCGCGGGCCACATGGTCGACGGGGACGAGGTTGAGGTGCGCCTCGGGCCGGGCGAGCAGGTGCAGGGCGGTGCCGTCCGCCGCGCCGGGGCCGGCCGGGTGCCTGCGGGCGTGGGCGGCGAGGGCGCGCTGGACGGCGGCCAGGGCGCCGCCGCGGCCGGGGTGGGCGAGGGTGGTGCTGTGCCCGATCAGCAGGCCGGGGCGCAGGATGCGCACCCGGAAGTCGAGTTGCCGGCCGACGAGCCGTTCGGCTGCAATCTTGCCGGCCTCGTAGGGGTTGCGGGGGCGGGCGGCGGTGACGAGGCGTTCGGGGACCGGTCCCTCGGCGGCGCCGGCGACATGGGCGGTGCTCACATAGGTGAAGGCCGTCGCGCCCGCGGCGCGGGCGAGGGCCAGGGCGCGCCGGGTGGTGGCGAGGTTGCCGGCGAAGGCCTGGCGGCGCTGCCGCCAGGGCAGGGCGAGCCGCCCCGCGAGGTGCCAGAACTCCACCTCCGCCGCGCGGGGCAGGGCCCGGGCGTCCACGCCGCAGGCGTCGGCGGTGAAGTCGGCGGGGACGGCGAGCGGGCGGTCGACCGCGCGCTCGCGCAGCTCGGGCGCCAGGGCGTAGGCCTCGGCCGCGGCCGCCAGGGCGGTGCGCAGCCGTGCCCCGGGGGGCTGCTGCCCGGGCCTGACCAGGCAGACGATCTCGCTGTCGGTGGTGGTGGCCAGTTCCAGGGCGAGGGCGGCTCCCAGCAGCCCGGTGGCCCCGGTGAGGACGTGGACGGGCTGTCTCATGCGCACCTCGTTCGCGGAAGTGACCGCCGGGAGACGCACCGTAACACCGCGGTGCGGCGGACCGGCGCAGGCGCCGCGCCTCGCAACGCCCGGGCGGCCGGGTCGTTGAAAGGGGCGGGAGCCGAACAGGACCGCGGCCGGGCATGGGGTGAGGCGTGACGACGACGGAGCCACCGGCCCTGAGCGTGCGCGGGGTGCACAAGGCGTACGGGTCCCGCAGGGTGCTGTGCGGGGCGAGTCTGGATCTGCCGCCGGGCGTGGTGGCCGGGCTGGTCGGGGAGAACGGGGCGGGCAAGACGACGCTGCTGCGGGTGCTGTGCGGACAGATCGCCGCCGACGCGGGCGAGGTGCGCCACCACGGCGCGCTCGGCTACTGCCCCCAGGCGACGGTGCTCAACGACTTCCTGACCGTCGACCAGCACCTGCGCTATTTCCGGGCCGCCTACGGCCTGCAGGACGGCGTCGACCGCTCGCGGGAGCTGGTGGAGGAGCTGCGCTTCGCGGAGTACCGGCACACCCGGGCGGGCGAGCTGAGCGGCGGGACGCGGCAGAAGCTGAACCTGGTGCTCGCGCTGCTGCACGATCCGCGGGTCCTGCTGCTGGACGAGCCGTACCAGGGCTTCGACTGGGAGACGTACCTGCGGTTCTGGGAGCTGGCCCGGCGGTTGCGCGACCGCGGATGCTGCGTGCTGGTGGTTTCGCACCTGGCCTGGGACACCGGGCGCCTGGACGCGCTGTACCGGCTGCGGGACGGCGTCGTGGCGCCCTGGCACCCGGGGATGCCGGGATGAGCGCGCGGCGGGGCCGGCGCCTGTCGGTGGCGGTGGGATTCGCCCTGCTGGAGCACGCCCGCAACCGTTTCGCGCTGCTGCTGGTCGTCTTCTACATCCCGTTGTGGCTGACGCTGGAGCACTGGTTCGTCACGCACGACCGGGTCCGGTTCGTGCTGCGGGCGACGGGGCGGGCGGTGGTCGCGGACGGCAACCACCTGACGATGATCTCGGGTGCGCTCAACACGGTCACGCTCATCGTCGGATTCATGATGTTCATGACGACGCTGAAGTCCTTCGACTTCGACCGGCGGCTGGTGCTCGCCGGGTATCCGCGCCGGCACCTGCTGCTGGCCAAGGTCGTGGGGATGGTGGCGGCCGCGGTGCCGATCGCGGCGTACGCCACCGCGGTGGTGTGCTGGTACTGGTCGCCCGTGCGGCCCCTGCTGCTGGCCGCCGGGCTGCTCTCGGCGGCGGTGGGCTACGGCGGGATCGGCATGCTGCTGGGGGCGTTCCTGCGCAGCGAGCTGGCCGGCATGTTCGTGATCATCATGGTGAGCCTGCTGGACACGATGCTGCAGAACCCGATCAGCAATCCGTCGGCGAGCAAGGACGGCGGTCTGCTGATGCCCGAGTACGGGCCCACGCAGGCGAGCTTCGCCGCGGGATTCACCTCTGCCGTGCCCTACCGGCTGCTGGCGCTGGGGCCCTTGTGGTTCGCCGCGATGTGGCTGCTGGCCACGGCCGCCTTCCGGGTGCGCACCCGCGACCACCGTCCGGCGCACGGCGCGCTGCGCCGCGCGGCCGCGTCGCGCTCGCTGCGGTGAGGGCCGCATGCGGGCCCGCTCCGCCGGGTACTCGTCGCGCCCGCCGCACGGTGCGGCGGGCGGCGGGAGCCGGGACGGAGGTGGCGGGATGGCTCGGCAGAAGAAGGGGTACGAGCGGGCGCGCGACGAGCAGGAGCCGGGTGCGCATTCGGGCAAGGAGAGCCGGGCGCGCGAGCGGTCGGTGCCGGGCACGGCCAGTGCGCGCGAGGGCTACCAGACGAAGGGCGGTACGGCGCGCGGCGAGGCGCTGGAGGGGGTGCAGGACACCGCAAAGGACACGGCACAGGACACCGCGGCGCCGCGGCCCACGGGGCGCAAGCGGCGGTCGCACCAGGAGGAGTGACCGCTGCGCAATTGTGAGAATCTCACAGCTTTGCGATCTTGAATCGGTGGGCTCGCGCGCATGAACGCAGCAGCATCGGCCTGACAACCTGTTCCTTGATCCGATCACCCGGCGACGGACTGTTCCCCCTTCGGGCACGGCCGTTGTGGGGTTCCTACGGATCCATCGATCAGGAACAGGAGGACAGGGGATGCCGCAGCACGACGACGTCCTGGTGACGGGGCTGGGCGCCATCACGCCGCTGGGGGCGGATGCGCAGGCGCTGTGGGCGGGACTGCTCGCGGGGAAGTCCGGGGTGGGCCTGCTGGAGGAGGAGTGGGCCGCGGACCTGCCGGTCCAGGTGGCCGCGCGGTTGGAGACGGACCCGCTCACGCTGCTGGACCGCGTCCAGGCGCGCCGGCTCGACCGCTGCGAGCAGCTGGCGCTGATCGCCTCCCGCGAGGCCTGGCAGGACGCGGGCCGGCCGGCGGTGGAGCCCGAACGGCTCGCCGTGATCGTGGGCACCGGCACCGGGGGCGTCCTGACCACGCTCGGGCAGGACGACGTGCTCGAACGTTCCGGTGCGCGCCGGCTGTCGCCGTTCACCGTGCCCATGCTGATGCCCAACGGCCCGGCGGCCTGGGTCAGCATGGACCTCGGGGCCCGCGGTGGCGCCCGTACGCCGGTCAGCGCCTGCGCGTCGGGCGCGGAGGCGATCGCCATGGGGCTGGACCTCATCCGCGCCGGGCGGGCGGACGTGGTGGTCGCCGGGGGCACCGAGGCGTGCCTGCACCCCTTCACCCTTTCGGCGTTCGCGCAGATGAAGGCGCTGGCGACGGATGCGCGGGACCCGCAGTCGCTCTCGCGGCCCTTCGACGCGGACCGCAGCGGGTTCGTGATGGCGGAGGGCGCGGGCCTGGTGGTGCTGGAGCGGGCGGAGTTCGCCCGGGCGCGCGGGGCTCGGGCGCGCGCCGTGCTGGCCGGGGCGGGCATCTCCTCCAGCGCCCGGCACATCACCGCCTCGGACGTGGCGGGTCAGGTGCTGGCGATACGCTCCGCGCTGGACCAGGCGGGGCTGGCCCCGCGGGACGTCGACCACGTCATGGCCCACGCGACCTCGACGGACTCGGGCGACCTCGCGGAGGCCGAGGCGATCACGGCGGCGCTGGGCGGGCACGCGGCGGTCACGGCCACCAAGTCGATGACGGGGCACATGCTCGGCGCCTCCGGCGCCGTGGCGGCGATCGCGGCGGTGCGCACACTGCAGGACGGCGTGCTGCCGGCCACCCGCAACCTCGACCGCCTCGACCCGCAGGTCCACCTGGACGTGGTCCGCGGCGAGAACCGCCGCGGCGCGTGGGAAGCGGGCCTGGTGAACTCCTTCGGCTTCGGCGGCCACAACGTCAGTCTGCTGTTCACCAGGGCCGCGTAGGCGGTGTCCGCAGACTCGCGCCTGGCCCGCGGCGCCCGGCACGCACGCACCGGGCGCCGCGGGCAACGCCCTTCGGGCGTACGGGCAGCGCCCCGTAGGGGCGCGGGGAACTGCGCGATCGGCCACGGACGGCCCGCAGTCGAGGTGCCACCCCGGCACTCCGTCTGCAGGTGCGTCGTGGCTTGTCGCGCCCACGCGGCGGAGCCGCATATCGACACCGCCCCGCGCCCCTACGGGGCGCCGTGGTGGCGCGTGACGAAGATCCGCCGGCAAACCGCCGCGTAGGGGCGGCGGCGCTCAGCGCGCGCGGTCGGCTTCGGCCGTGGCCTCGGCCTGCCGGCGGGCCGTTTCGTGCGCCTCTTCGGCCTCCCGCAGGCGGTCCTGGGCCCGGTGCAGCGCCCGGTCGGCGTCCTGCTCGCGGGTGCGGGCCTCCTCCAGGGCGGCGGCCAGCCGTGCCGTCTCGTGCCCGGCGGCCGTGCGGGCCTGCCGGGCGCGTGCCTCTTCGTCGCGGGCGCGCTCCAGGTCCTTCTCGCGGGCGCGCAGCCGGCGTTCGGCCTCGCGCCGGTGCTCCCGGGCGCGGGCGAGGTCCTCGCGGTGGCGGCGTTCGCGGGCGCGGGCCAGGTCGGTGACGCGGGCGGGCGCGCCGGGGCGCTCCGCGCCGGCGGGGGCGGGCGGTGCCGCGAGGCGTTCGGCCGCGCCGGGGGCGAGGCCGGGGAATCCGGTGACCGGTTCCGGGAGCCGGCCGAGCCGGCCGGTGGCCCACTGCCGGGCCGCCTCGGGGTCGGCCAGGACGGTGTGCAGCGTCCGGGCCACCTCGCGCTCGACGTCGTCGCCGACGGGCCGTCCGGCGGCGGCCGTGAGCCGGCGTGCCTCGGCGGACAGGGAGTCCACCAGGGTGCGCCGGCGGCGGCCGAGCTCGCGCAGCCGGGCGCCGTCGAGGGTGCGGTGGGCCTCGCGCAGGGCCTCGCCGAGGGCGATCAGGGCCTCGGCCTCGTCGGGCAGCTCGTGGACGAGCAGGTTGCTCGCCCAGGCGGCGAGGGTGGGGCGGCGCAGGGCGCCGAGGCGCCGGGCCAGTTCGGTGTCGCCGGCGCGCCGGGCCTGCGCCGCCCGCCGGTCGCGGGCGGCGGTGAACTCGTCGGGCCGCAGCCGGTAGAGCTCGTCGGCGGCGTCCGGCGGGCCGGGCGGCCGGGGGCTCAGTGGCCTCCTTTGCGCCTGACCGCGTGGCGGGCCTTCTCCACGGCGTCGTGGAGTTCGCCCTTGGCCTTCTCGACGCGGCCCTCGGCCTCCATGCGCCGGTCGCCGGTGGCCTTGCCGGTGCTCTGCTTGAGCCGGCCCTTGGCCCGCTCGGCCTTCGCCTTCGCCTTGTCCTTGGCTGTCATGGGGCAGTGCTGCCTTTCGGGACGGGAGCTTCCCCCCTCCTGTGCACGAGTGTCCGCGCGGGTCCGCGCCGGCGCACGTGTCGTTGGACCGAACGGGCGCTCGGCGGGGCGGGAGCGGGTTTCGCCCCGCCCGCCGGGGAAACCCGGCTCTTATGGTGCAATTCGGTTACACGATGATGTGCGAGCAGGCCGGCCCCCGCGAGCTGGTCTCCCATGTGGTGGGTGCGGAGGAGGCGGGGTTCGACTTCTCCGTCATCTCCGACCACTATTTCCCCTGGCTGTCCTCCCAGGGCCACTCCCCCAACGCCTGGGCCGTCCTGGGCGCCGCCGCCCAGGCCACTTCCCGGATCCCGCTGATGACGTACGTCACCTGCCCGACCGTGCGCTACCACCCGGCGGTGGTCGCCCAGCAGGCCGCGACCGTCCAGCTGCTGTCGGGCGGCCGGTTCCGCCTGGGGCTGGGCTCGGGCGAGAACCTCAACGAGCACGTGGTCGGCGGCGGCTGGCCGACGGTGCGGGTGCGGCAGGAGATGCTGGAGGAGGCCGTCGGCATCATCCGCGGGCTGTTCGAGGGCCGCACCCTCACCCACCACGGCCCGCACTACGACGTGGAGCACGCCAAGCTGTGGGACGTGCCCGAGCAGCCGCCGCCCATCGGCATCGCCGTCTCCGGCGAGCGCTCGTGCAGGCTCGCCGGCCACCTGGCCGACCTGGTCATCGCCGTGGAGCCGAAGAAGGAGCTGCTGGAGTCCTTCGACCGGCACGGCGGTGCGGGCAAGCCGCGCGTCGGCCAGGTGCCGGTGTGCTTCGATGCCGACCGGGACGCCGCGATCGAGCGCGCCCACGAGCAGTTCCGGTGGTTCGGCCTGGGCTGGGACGTCAACTCCGAGCTGCCGCACGACCGCGCCTTCGCCGCGGCGACGCAGTTCGTCACCAAGGACGACGTCGCGCAGGCGATCGCCTGCGGTTCCAAGGTGGACGACTTCGTCGAGGCCGTGAAGCCCTACGTGGAGGCGGGCTTCACCGAGGTCGCGCTGGTCCAGATCGGCGGGCGGCACCAGGAGCCGTACCTGGAGTGGGCCCGGGCGGAGCTGCTGCCGGCGCTGCGGGAGTTGTAGGTCCACCACAGTTGGTTGTAGGTCCATCACGGTGATACTCCCCCGGCACGGCCGGGGGAGTATCACCCGCGCACGTCGTCCGCCACCGCCTTGTCCAGCGCGGCCCGCACCAGGGCCGCGGCCAGCGCCGGCGTCTGCTCCTTCTTCACCAGCCGGGCCAGCTTCTGCGGATCGCCCGGCAGGCCGCAGCGCCCGGCGCCCTGCAGGGCCTTTCCGTCCAGGTAGGGGTGGGCCTCGGGCCAGATCCCCTGGACCTCGCGCAGGAAGATGTCCGCGCCCGCCGGCCCGATACCGGGCACCTGTTGCAGCACGTCCTTCAGCCGCTCCACGTCGCCGCCGGCCTCCTCGCGCATGCCGCGCACGTCGCCGCCGTACCGCTCCAGCAGCAGCTCGGCGCCGTCGCCCAGCTGGGTTGCGGTGCGCTCGTCGTAGCGGCGGTAGCCGCCGTGACCGAGGGCGTCGACGCGCTGCTGCCAGGTGGCCTGCGCCATGCTGCGCGCGTCCTTCATGCCCGCCTCGAACAGGCAGCGGGCCGCGTCGACGGCGACGGAGGCGCGGATGCGGGCGCTGAGCAGGTCGGCCAGGACCAGCAGCCGGTACAGCGGCTGCGGGGTGTCCCGCAGCCGGATGCCGGCCTCCTCGGCGTAGGTGCGCCCGTGCCGCTGCAGCAGCGCCCGTACCGTCTCGCGCTCGCTCATGCGTCCGTCAGTTGAGCAGGCCCGGTCGGTGGGGGAAGCGGTGCTGTTCGAGGGCGGCGGCCAGGGCGTCGGCGACGTCCTCGGCGGACGCGCTGCCGTTGCTGGTGATGACGCCGTGGTCGGGGGCGGAGGAGCCCAGGAAGACGGCCTCGGGCAGCTTGGCCTCGCTCAGCAGCCGGGTGCCCTCGCCGAGGACGGCCAGCGGCTTGCCGTGGCGGTACGCCTCCTCCACGAAGCGTACGGCCGCGGGGTCGGCGGCCAGCGCGCCGACGGCCTCCTTGCCGTCGGCGACGACCACGGCGTCGTACAGCACGGACGCCATGGTGGGCAGGGCCCGGTCGACGTCGAGGGTGTCGTTGTCGGTGCCGCGGACGCTGCCGTCCTTGGCGGCGAGCACCTCGACGATCGCCCCGGCCGTGGTCAGGCGTTCGCGCACGGCGGTCACCTGGGCGGTGTCGGTGCCGTCGGCGACCAGGACGGCGACCTTGCGGGTGCGGATGCCGGCGCTGCTGCGCAGGTTCTCCTGGCTGAGGGCGGGCGAGGCGGTGACGGGGAGGCCGGGCACGGGGTCGGGGGCGGGCAGGCCCAGGCCGTCGGCGACGCCGGCCGCGAGGTCGCCGTTGACGTGGGCGAGGTTGCCGACCATGCGTTCGCGCACCTGCACGGAGTCGACCTTGCCCAGCTCGAAGCGGAACGCCTCGACGATGTGCCGCTTCTCCCAGTCGGACATGCTGTTCCAGAACAGCGTGGCCTGGCTGTAGTGGTCCTGGAAGCTGTCGCTGCGCACCCGGATCTTCTCGCCGTCGACGCGCTGGGCGTAGTGGCGGAAGACGCCGGGCCCGCCGCCGGAGCCGGCGTGGGCGGGGCAGCCGCCGCCCAGGGAGTTGGGGAAGTAGTTGGTGCCGGGGTGGATGACCTGCTGCCCGAAGCCGTCGCGGTGGTTGTGGTGGACGTCGGCGATCGGCCGGTTGACGGGGAGCTGGCTGAAGTTGGGGCCGCCCAGGCGGATGAGCTGGGTGTCGAGGTAGGAGAAGTTGCGCCCCTGCAGCAGCGGGTCGTTGGTGAAGTCGATGCCGGGCACGACGTTGGCGGTGTGGAAGGCGACCTGCTCGGTCTCGGCGAAGAAGTTCTGCGGGTTGCGGTCCAGGACCATCCGGCCGATGGGCCGCACGGGCACCTGCTCCTCGGGGATGATCTTCGTGGCGTCCAGGAGGTCGAAGTCGAAGGCGAACTCGTCGTTCTCCGGCACCAGCTGGACGCCCAGCTCCCACTCGGGGTACTGGCCGGACTCGATGGCCTCCCACAGATCCCGGCGGTTGAAGTCGGGGTCGCGGCCGGCGGCGATCTGCGCCTCGTCCCAGACCAGGGAGTTGACCCCGAGCCGGGGCTTCCAGTGGAACTTCACGAACGTGCCGCGCCCGTCGGCGGTGACGAAGCGGAAGGTGTGCACGCCGAAGCCCTGCATCATCCGGAAGCTGCGCGGAATGGCCCGGTCGGACATCAGCCACATCAGCATGTGGGTGGACTCCGGCTGCAGGGAGCAGAAGTCCCAGAAGGTGTCGTGGGCGGAGGCGCCGGTGGGCATCTCGTTGTGCGGTTCCATCTTCACCGCGTGGACGAAGTCGGGGAACTTGATGGCGTCCTGGATGAAGAAGACCGGCATGTTGTTGCCGACGAGGTCGTAATTGCCCTCGCGCGTGTAGAACTTGGTGGCGAAACCGCGCACGTCGCGCACCGTGTCGGCCGAGCCGCGCGGGCCCTGCACGGTGGAGAAGCGGACGAAGACCGGGGTGCGGCGGCCGGACTCGGCGAGGAAGTCGGCGCAGGTGTACTCGGCGAGCGACTCGTAGGGCTCGAAGTAGCCGTAGGCGCCCGCGCCACGGGCGTGCACCACGCGCTCGGGGATGCGCTCGTGGTCGAAGTGGGTGATCTTCTCGCGGTTGTGGAAGTCCTCCAGCAGGGTGGGGCCGCGGGTGCCGGCGCGCAGTGCGTTGTCGGTGTCGTCGACCCGTACGCCCTGGTCGGTGGTGAGCGCCTCGTGCGCGGGAGCGGCGCGGAACTGCGCCAGCTGTTCGTCCTTGGCGTCCCGCGGGGCGCCGGGGGCTGACTCCTGGTGAGCGGACACGCGTGCACTTCCTTCCGCACTTGGGTTCTCGTCGGAGGCCGGCGCCGGCACGGCGTCGCCGCATCCTCCTCAGGCTCACCCGCGTGCCCCGGGCGGGCAAGCCGAAACCGCCCGCGCCCCGAGCGTGCCCCGCCCGGACCGCCCCGAGTGGAGGATGCGCGCGGTCTGTGCGACGCTGCTGTTCGAGTCGTTTCGGCTACGTGTGGTCACGGGAGCGACACCCCCCTTCGGGGCTCCCGTCCACCTTTGGGCCCGCGGTCCACCCGCCGCCCGGCCGCCCCGCCCCCTGATGCGGTGGCGAGCGTCAACTCCACCTCGACGAGCAGGTCCGCAGCCCGGCCCGGCCGGCGGCCGTCGCCTGCGCGGGCCCCGTCCGGGCCCGTACCCCCGCCGATCGCCCGGCGGTCGTGCGCGAAGGAGTGTGATCATGAACGAACGACGCTGGAACCGAGCAGTGGTCACCGGTGGGGCCGGCTTCGTCGGGTCGCACCTGTGCGAACGGCTGCTGGCCGAGGGCTGCGAGGTGTGGTGCGCCGACAACCTGGTCACCGGTTCCCGCGCCAACGTCGCGCACCTGCAGGGCAACGAACGCTTCCACTTCCTGGCGGCCGACGTCTGCGCGCCCGGCAGCCTGGAGGCCGTGACCGGCCGGGTCGACCTGGTCATGCACCTGGCCTGCCCGGCCTCCCCCGCCGACTACCTGCGGCTGCCCCTGCAGACGCTGGAGGCCGGCAGCACCGGCACCCGCAACGCGCTCGAACTCGCCCGCCGCGACGACGCGCGCTTCCTGCTGGCCTCCACCTCCGAGGTCTACGGCGACCCCCTGGAGCACCCGCAGCGCGAGCAGTACTGGGGCAACGTCAACCCCATCGGCCCGCGCAGCGTCTACGACGAGTCCAAGCGCTACGCCGAGGCGCTGGTGACCGCCTACCGGCGCACGTACGGCACGGATACGGCCATCGTGCGCATCTTCAACACCTACGGGCCGCGCATGCGCGCCGGCGACGGCCGCGCCGTGCCCACCTTCATCCGCCAGGCGCTGGCCGGAGAACCGCTGACGGTGGCGGGCGACGGCAGCCAGACGCGGTCCCTGACGTACGTCGACGACACCGTGGACGGCATCGTGGCACTGGCCGCCAGCGGCCGGCCCGGCCCGGTCAACATCGGCGGCACGCACGAGAGCACCGTGCTCGAACTGGCCCGGCGCATCGTGGACCTGACCGGCTCGGCCTCGACCGTGTGCTTCGTCGAGCGGCCCGCGGACGACCCCGACAAACGCCGCCCGGACACCACCGCGGCCCGCCGGCAACTGGGCTGGGCGCCGCGGGTGGAGTGCGCCGAGGGCCTGAAACGGACCGTGGAGTGGTTCGCCCGCTCCGCCCCCGACTGACCGCGCGCGCAAGGCGCCCAACGACGACGTACGGAGCACGGCATGCGCATCCTCGGAATCAACGCCCTCTTCCACGACCCGGCAGCGGCCCTGGTCGTCGACGGGCGGATCGTGGCCGCCGCGGAGGAGGAACGCTTCTCCCGGCGCAAGCACGGCAAGCGCCCCGTACCGTTCGCGGCCTGGGAACTGCCGGTGCTCTCCGCCCGCTGGTGCCTGGAGCACGCCGGGCTGCGCCCGGGCGACCTGGACGCCGTCGCCTACTCCTACGACCCCGCCCTCGCCATGCCCGCCGTCGAGATGGGCCTGGACGACCCGTGGGACCCGATCCGGCAGACCTACGCCCGCGAGGCGCCCGGCTTCCTGGCCGAGGCGCTGCCGGGCCTGGACCCCGAGCGGGTGCGCTTCGTGGCCCACCACGTGGCGCACGCCGCCTCGGCGGGGCTCGCGGCCCCCCACCCCGACAGCGCGGTGCTCGTCCTCGACGGGCGCGGCGAGTGCGCCTCGCACCTGGCCGGCCGCTACACCGGCGGCTCGCTGGAGATCCTCTGCGCCCAGCGGCTGCCGCAGTCCCTGGGGCTGGTCTACGAGGAGCTGACCGAGCATCTGGGCTTCCTGCGCAGCAGCGACGAGTACAAGGTGATGGCGCTGGCGGCGTACGGCAAGCCCCGTTTCCTGACCGAGCTGCGCAAGCACCTCTACGCCACCGGCGACGGCGGCTTCCACGCCCACGGGGTGCCCTGGGCGGCGCTGACCGAGCCGCGCGAGACGGGCCGGGAGTGGACGCAGGACCACGCCGACCTGGCGTCGAGCACCCAGGCGTGCCTGGAGGAGCTGCTGCTGGACCTGGCCCGCTGGCTGCACGCGCGGACCCGGGCCGGGACGCTGGCGATGGCGGGCGGCGTGGCACTGAACTGCGTGGCCAACTCGCGCATCGCCGTGGAGGGTCCCTTCCGCCGGGTGTGGGTGCAGCCGGCGGCCGGCGACGCCGGCACGGCGCTGGGCGCGGCCCTGCAGCTGGCGGCCGACGCCGGGCGGCCTGCGGCACCGATGGAGGGCGCCGACCTGGGCCGGGGGTGGCCGGAGGAGGAGCTGCGCGCGTGGCTGGAGACGGCGCGCGTGCCCTATGAGCGGCCGGCCGACATCGCCGAGGCGGTGGCCGAGGAGCTGGCCCGCGACGGCGTCGTGGCGTGGTTCCAGGGCCGCAGCGAGTACGGCCCGAGGGCGCTGGGGCACCGCTCGCTGCTGGCCCATCCCGGGCGGGCGGAGAACCTGGAGCGGCTCAACCACGTCAAGGGGCGCGAGGAGTTCCGCCCGGTGGCGCCGATGGTGCTGGCCGACCGTGCCGCGGAGATCTTCGAGGGGCCGCTGCCCAGCCCGTACATGCTCTTCGTGCACGGCGTGGCCCGGCCCTGGCGGACGCGCATCCCGGCCGTGGTGCACGTGGACGGCACGGCCCGCATCCAGACCGTGGACCCGGCGCGCGAGCCGCTGGTGGCCCGGATGCTCGCCGCCTTCGAGCGGCGCACCGGGCTGCCGGTGGTCGTCAACACCAGCTTGAACACCGCGGGCCGGCCCATGGTCGACGACCCGCGCGACGCCCTGGAGTGCTTCGGTTCCGCGCCCGTGGACCTGCTGGCGATCGGCCCGTTCGCGGTGCGCCGGCCCCGGGCGTGCACCGGCGGCGAGGGGGCGGCATGAACACGCCGCGCCCCTGCCGGTACGCGGTGGTGATCCCCACCGTGGGCCGGCCATGCCTGGCCGACTGCCTGGCGGCGCTGGCCGCGGCCGCCGGGCCGCCGCCCGACGAGGTCGTCGTCGTCGACGACCGGCCCGGTGCCCGGCACGACCGTGCGCCGCTGCCGCTGGAGGCGCTCGGCGCCCTGCGGCCGCTCGCCCGCACGGTCGCCGGCGGCGGCCGCGGGCCGGCGGCGGCCCGCAACACCGGCTGGCGGACGGCGACCTGCCCCTGGGTGGTCTTCCTCGACGACGACGTGCGGGTCGGGCCCGACTGGGCCTTCGCCCTCGCCACCGACCTGGGCTGCGCGGCGCCCGGGGTGGGCGGGGTGCAGGGCGTCATCGAGGTGCCGCTGCCCGCCGGCCGGGCGCCCACCGACTGGGAGCGCTGCACGGCGGGGCTGGCCAAGGCCCGCTGGGCGACCGCCGACATGGCGTACCGCCGCCGTGTGCTGAGCGCGGTGGGCGGCTTCGACGAGCGTTTCCCGCGGGCCTTCCGGGAGGATGCGGACCTCGCCCTGCGGGTGCTGGCCGCCGGCTGGCTCCTGGAGCAGGGCGCGCGTTCGACGCGGCATCCGGTACGGCCCGCGGGCCCCTGGGTCTCGTTGCGGCAGCAGGCCGGCAACGCCGACGACGCGCTGATGCTGCGGCTGCACGGGCGCGCCTGGTGGGAGCGGGCCGGGGCGCCGCGCGGGCGGCTGCGCCGGCATGCGGCGGTCACCGGGGCCGGGGCCGCGGCGGCGGTGCTGGCCGCGAGCGGCCGCCGGCGGGCCGGGGCCGCGGCGGCACTGGCGTGGGCGCTGGGCACGGCGGAGTTCGCCCGGGCCCGTGTCGCGCCGGGCCCCCGGACGCCCGCGGAGGTCGGGGCCATGGCGGTGACCAGCGTGGCGATCCCGCCGCTGGCCGTGTGGCACCGGCTGCGCGGCACGGTGCGCCACCGCGGCGCCCGCCCGCTGCCGGCGGTGCCGGTGGATCCGGTGGTCGTACCGGTGACGGTGCGGCAGGTGTCGCGCAGGGGGAGGGTGTCATGACGGACGGCCGCATACCCGCCGCCGTGCTGTTCGACCGGGACGGCACGCTGGTGGAGGACGTGCCCTACAACGGCGAACCGTCGCGTGTGGTCCCGCGGCCGGGGGCCCGGGCCGCCCTGGTGCTGCTGCGCCGGCACGGGGTGCGTACCGGGGTGGTCACCAACCAGTCGGGGGTGGCCCGCGGGCTGCTGACGATGGCCCAGGTGCACCGGGTCAACCAGCGCGTCGAGCGGCTGCTGGGCCCGTTCGACGTGTGGGCGGTGTGCCCGCACGGGCCGCAGGACGGCTGCGCCTGCCGCAAGCCGGCGCCGGGCCTGCTGCTGGCCGCCGCCCGCAGGCTCGGCGTGCCGCCCGACCGGTGCGTGGTCGTCGGCGACATCGGCAGTGACATGGCCGCGGCCGCGGCCGCGGGCGCCGCCGGGGTGCTGGTGCCGACGCCGGTGACGCGGCCGGAGGAGGTGCGCGCCGCCCCCTGCCGGGCCCCGGACCTCCTCGCGGCGGTGCGCGGCCTCCTCGTGGCCGCCCCGGCGGTGCCCGGCACGGTGGGAGAGGAGTCGCGGTGAGGGCGCTGGTGGTGCGACTGGACAGCTTCGGCGACGTGCTCCTGGCCGGGCCCGCGGTGCGGGCGGTGGCCGCACGGGCGGAGCACACCACGCTGCTGTGCGGGCCGCTGGGCGCGCCGGCGGCGCGGATGCTGCCGGGCGTCGACGAGGTGGTGGTGTGGGACGCGCCCTGGGTGGGCTTCGACCCGCCGGACGTGGACCGGGCCGGGGTGCTGGACCTCGTCGACCGCCTGGCCGCCGAGCCCGCCGACGCGGGTCTGGTGCTCACCTCCTTCCACCAGAGCCCGCTGCCGGCGGCCCTGCTGCTGCGCATGGCCGGCGTGCGGCAGCTGGCGGCGGACTGCGAGGACTACCCCGGCGCCCTGCTGGACGTGCGCCACCGCCGGGCACCGCACCGGCACGAGGTGCGTGCGGCCCTGGACCTGGCGCAGGCCGCGGGGTTCCCGCTGCCGGAGGGCGACGACGGCCGGCTCGCGGTGCGCCCGGTGACCGTGCCGGTGGAGCTGACGGGCGAGCCCGGCTACGTGGTGGTGCACCCCGGTGCCGCGGTGCCGGCCCGGCAGTGGGGCCGGGAGCGGTGCGCGGCGGCGGTACGGCTGCTGGTGCGCGCCGGCTACCGGGTGGTGGTCACCGGCGGCCGCGGGGAGCGGGAACTGACGGCGGCCGTCTCCCGCGGGCTCGCGGTGGACCTGGGCGGGTGCACGGGGCCCGCCGAGCTCGCCGGGGTGCTGGCGGGCGCGGCCGCCGTCGTGGTCGGCAACACCGGGCCGGCCCACCTGGCCGCGGCCGTGGGCACGCCGGTGGTGTCGCTGTTCGCGCCGGTGGTGCCGGCCGAGCGGTGGGCGCCGTACGGCGTGCCGCACGTGCTGCTGGGCGACGAGCGGGCGCCGTGCGCGGACAGCCGCGCCCGGGTGTGCCCGGTGGCCGGGCACCCCTGCCTGAGCGGGGTGCGGGCCGAGGACGTGCTGGCCGCCGTGGAGAAGCTGACCGGGCGCCCGCCCGGTCTGGAGAGCGATCTGGAGCGGACGTCATGAGGATCCTGCTGTGGCACGTGCACGGTTCGTGGACGACGGCGTTCGTCCAGGGGCCCCACACCTATCTGGTGCCGGTGACGCCCGACCGGGGCCCGGACGGGCTGGGGCGGGCCCGCACCTTCGACTGGCCGGAGTCGGTCGTGGAGCTCACCCCCGCGCAGCTGCGGGAGGCCGAGGTGGACCTGGTGGTGCTGCAGCGGCCGCACGAGGCCGAGCTGGCCGCGCGCTGGCTGGGCCGGCGGCCGGGCGTCGAGGTGCCCGCGGTCTATCTGGAGCACAACGCGCCCGACGGGCCGGCGCCGGCGACACGGCACCCGGCGGCGGACGCGCGGGGGCTGACGGTGGTGCACGTCACCCACTTCAACCGGCTGATGTGGGACTGCGGCGCGCGGCCCACCACGGTCATCGAGCACGGCGTCGTCGACCCGGGCCCGCTGTGGACCGGCCGGCTGCGGCGGGCGGCGGTGGTGGTCAACGAGCCGCTGCGGCGCGGCCGCTGGACGGGCACCGATCTGCTGCCGTACTTCTGCGAGGCCGCGCCGCTGGACGTCTTCGGCATGGGCACCGAGGGCATCGCGGCCGAGCTGGGGGTGGCCGCGGAGCGCTGCAGCGGCCGGGAGCTCGTCCAGCGCGACCTGCACCGGGAGATGGCCGAGCGGCGGGTGTACCTGCACCCGGTGCGCTGGACGTCGCTGGGGCTGTCGCTGCTGGAGGCCATGCACATGGGCATGCCGGTGGTGGCCCTGGCCTCGACGGAGGCGACCGAGGCCGTGCCCGCGCGCGCCGGTGTGGTCTCCAACCGGCTGGAGGTGCTGCACGACGCCGTGCGCGGCTTCATGGCCGAGCCCGAACGGGCCCGGCAGGCCGGCGCGGCCGCGCGGGCGGCGGCGCTCGCCCGCTACGGCCTGCCGAGGTTCCTCGACGACTGGGAGCGGCTGATCAAGGAGGTCACCCGATGAGGATCGCCATGGTGTCCGAACACGCCAGTCCGCTCGCCGCCCTGGGCGGCCCGGACGCGGGCGGCCAGAACGTCTACGTGGCCCGGCTCGCCGACCTGCTGGCCTCCCGCGGCCACGAGGTGAGCGTGTACACCCGCCGGGACGACCCCGACCTGCCGGATACGGTGCCGCTGCCCTCGGGCGCGGTCGTCGAGCACGTACGGGCCGGCCCGGCGCGTCCGATACCGAAGGACGACATCTACGCCTACGTCCCCGACCTGGCCGCCCGGCTGGAGCGGGCCTGGCGCCGGCGGCGGCCGGACGTGGTCCACGCGCACTTTTGGATGTCGGGCCTGGCCGCGCTGCCGGCCGCCCGGGCGGCCGGGGTGCCGGTGGTGCAGACGTACCACGCGCTGGGCACCGTCAAGCGGCGCCACCAGGGGGCGGCCGACACCAGCCCCGCCGAACGGGCGGGTGCCGAGCGGGAGATCGCCGACGGCTGCGCCCGGATCCTGGCCACCTGCACCGACGAGGTGCGCGAGCTCGGCCTGATGGGCGTCGGCCCGGATCGCTGCTCGGTGGTGCCGTGCGGGGTGGACACCGCCCACTTCTCCTCGCGGGGCCGCATCGCCCTCGAACCGGGGCGCCGGGAGCGGCACCGGCTGCTGGCCGTCGGCCGGCTGGTGCCGCGCAAGGGCTTCGACCTGGCGGTGCGGGCCCTGACCCGGCTGCCGCAGACCGAACTGGTGGTGGCCGGTGGCCCGCCGGCCGACGGGCTGCTGAAGGACCCCGAGGCCGCACGGCTGCTCACCCTCGCCCGCCGACTGCGGGTGGCCGACCGGCTGGTGCTGCTCGGGGCCGTGCCGCACGAGGAGGTGCCCGCCCTGATCCGCAGCGCCGACCTGGTGCTGTGCACGCCGGCGTACGAGCCGTTCGGCATCGTGCCGCTGGAGGCGATGGCCTGCGGCGTGCCCGTGGTGGCCACCGCCGTCGGCGGGCACCTGGACAGCGTGGCCGACGGGGAGACGGGCCTGCTGGTGCCGCCGGGCGACGCGAGCGCGCTCGCCGAGGCGGTGCGCACCCTGCTCGACTCCCCCGGGCTGCTGAGGTCCTACGGCCGGGCCGGGCGCTTCCGCGCCGTGGACCGGTTCACCTGGGAGCGGGTGGCCGACGGGGTGGAGCGCGTGTACGCCCGGGTCGCCACCCCCGTCCCCGTACCGTCAGGAGCACCGCGATGACCGTCACCCGTACCACCGGCGTCGCCATGGCGGCGGACGGCGACCACTGCGGCCGGCTGCTGGCCGCGCTGGAGGAGTTCCGCCGGGACCGCGCGGACATCGCCCGCAGCTGGGGCACACGCCTTGCGGCCACCCTGTCCGCCGGCGGCCGGCTGCTGGCCGCCGGCAACGGCGGCAGTGCGGCCCAGGCGCAGCACCTGACGGCCGAACTGGTCGGCCGCTACCGCGAGGACCGGGCGCCGTTCTCGGCGATCGCGCTGCACGCCGACACCTCCAGCTGCACCGCCATCGTCAACGACTACGGCGCCGACGAGCTGTTCGCCCGTCAGGTGCGCGCCCACGCCCGCCCGGGCGACGTGCTGATCCTGCTGTCCACCAGTGGTGCGAGCCGCAACCTGCTGACCGCCGCGGCGGCCGGCCACGAGGCGGCCGCCCGGGTGTGGGCCCTGACCGGTCCCGCGCCCAATCCGCTGGCCGAGGCGGGCGACGAGGCGCTGTGCGTGCGGGCGGGCAGCACCGCGACCGTCCAGGAGCTGCACCTGGTGGCCGTGCACATGATGTGCGCCGCGTTCGACGCGGCCCTGGGCACCGGCGGGCCCGAGGCGAGGAGGACATGCGCATGAGCACCGGGACACCCCTGCTGGTCGTCGGCGACGTGCTGCTCGACCGGGACCTGACGGGCACCGCCGAGCGGCTCGCCCCCGACGCGCCCGTCCCCGTCCTCGACGGCTGCGAGGAGCACCTGCGCCCGGGCGGCGCGGGGCTGGCCGCCTACCTCGCCGCGCGCTCCGGGCGCCCGGTGACGCTGGCCGCGCCCCTGGGCACCGACGAGGCGAGCCGGCGGGTG
This sequence comes from Streptomyces sp. NPDC049585, assembly GCF_040675615.1. Lineage (NCBI taxonomy): Bacteria > Bacillati > Actinomycetota > Actinomycetes > Kitasatosporales > Streptomycetaceae > Streptomyces > Streptomyces sp. NPDC049585. The sequence continues at coordinate 25,889 of NZ_JBFAPE010000052.1, forward strand.
CGGGCCCTGCTGGAGCCGTGGGTGACGCTGCTGCCGCTGCCGCTGGACGGCCCGCTGGCGGAGAAGACCCGGGTGATGGCCGGGGGCCGGCCCGTCGTCCGCCTGGACCGGGGCACGGGACGGGCCGCCGGCGTCACCGACCGGGTGCGCCGGGCCCTTGCCGGTGCCCCGGCCGTGCTCGTCGCCGACTACGCCCGGGGCACCGCCGAGGTGCTGCGCGCCGAGCTGGCCGAACGGGCCCGCCGCGCCGCGCTGGTGTGGGACCCCCACCCGCGCGGGGCGCCGCCGGTGCCCGGGGCACGGCTGGTGACGCCCACCGGGGAGGAGGCTCGCCGCTTCGCCGGCGCCGTCGCGGACGACGGCGCGGACCTGAGCGCGGTGGCCCGCACGGCGGCCGAACTCGTACGGCGCTGGCGGGCGGTGTGCGTCGTGGTGACGCTGGGGGCGCGCGGCGCACTGCTGTCCCAGGGCGACGGTCCCCTGCTGGTGCCGGCCGCGGCGCGGCACAGCGGCGACGCCTGCGGCGCCGGGGACTGCTTCGCCGCGACCGCGGCCGGGCTGCTCGGCGACGGGGCGCTGCCGGCGGAGGCGGTGCAGGCGGCCGTGGCGGCGGCCACGCGCTACGTCGCCGAGGGCGGTGCCCGCACGGCCACCACCGGCCCCTCCCCCGCCGCCGCGCCCGCCGGCGCCCCCGAGGCCGACGCCCTGCGGCTGGCGCAGCGGGTGCGGGCGGCCGGCGGCACGGTGGTGGCGGCGGGCGGCTGCTTCGACCTGCTGCACGCCGGGCACGTGAGCCTGCTGCAGCAGGCGCGCGGCATCGGCGACTGCCTGATCGTGTGCCTGAACTCCGACGACTCGGTGCGCCGCCGCAAGGGCCCGGGCCGGCCGATCAACCCGCTGGCGGACCGGGTACGGGTGCTGCAGGCGCTGCAGTGCGTGGACGCGGTGGCCGTCTTCGACGAGGACACCCCCGAGCAGCTGCTGGGCCGGCTGCGGCCGCACCTGTGGGTCAAGGGCGGCGACTACGCGGTGGGTCAGCTGCCGGAGGCGGCGCAGCTGGCGGCGTGGGGCGGGCAGACGGTGCTGCTGCCCTACCTCGACGGGCGCTCCAGCACACTGCTGGCCTCCCGGGCCGCGGACAGCGTCGGTGCCGCGCGCGGCGCGGCACCGCGGCGGAGGCAGCGGTGACGGGCCCGCGGCGGCCGCTGCAGACCCACGAGGGCGGCACGCCGCGCTGGGCGCGGGGCCCGCTGCGGCTGCTGGGCACGCTGGTGCTGCTGCTGATCCTGGTGATGGTGGTGTGGGCGCTGGTGGTGTGAAGGGCGGATTGGCGTTCGGATGACCCGGCGAGGTAATGTGTGATCACCGCCGCCGGACAGGGGGCGGGGACAACGGAACACGGGGCTATAGCTCAGTTGGTAGAGCGCCTGCATGGCATGCAGGAGGTCAGGAGTTCAATTCTCCTTAGCTCCACAGCGAAACGCCTGTGGCCGCCCGGAAGGGCGGCCACAGGCGTTTTTCGTTCCGCCGTTTTCGTTGTGCGCTGTGGGGTCTGCGCTCTTCGTGTGATCAGGCCGCGGTCTGGAAGGCGGCCTCGGGGGCCAGGACCGGCGCCGGGCGGGGCGCGCCGGCGCGGCGGCGCCGGGCGAGGGCGCCCGCGCCGATGACGGCGGCGATCACCAGGCCGCCGGCGACCAGGGCGCCGCGCTCGCCGACGCCCTGGACCAGCAGGCCCAGCAGGGGCGGGCCGGCCAGGCCCCAGCTGGTGCTGAGGCTGCGCCAGACGCCGAGGACGCGGCCGCGCATGTGGGCGGGCGGGTCGGTCTGCAGCACGGTCGTGGTGGCGGTGTCCGCCACGGACTCCACGATCGCCATCGGCACGACCATCACCAGCAGCAGCATCAGGACGGGGCTCAGGCCCGCGGCGATCTGCAGCAGACCGCCGGCGGCGGCGAGCAGGGCGACCAGGCGGACGGTGGGCCTGCGCATCCGGCCGGCCACCACGGCGCCGGCGATGCCGCCGACGGCCAGCAGGGTGGAGACCAGGCCGTAGGCGCCGGGGCCGCCGTGCAGCGGGCCGGTGACCAGGGTGGCCAGGGTGAGCTGGTAGTTGCGGCCCAGGACGGCGCTGATCGCGGCGATCACGGCGAGGGCGAGGAGGCTGCGCCGGCCGAGGAAGAAGGCGAGGCCGCCGCGCTCCTTGGGCGCACCGCGGCCGCGCGGGCGGGCGGCCTCGGCGCGGGCGGTGGCCTTGGCCTGCTCGGTCAGGCGCAGGAAGGGGATGACCGTGGTGACGAAGAGGAAGGACAGGCCGTTGACGGCGTAGGCGCCGGCGGTGCCGATGGCGGCGATGCCCACCGCCGCCAGGGCGGTGCCGGCCAGGCGGCCGGCGCTGTGCACGACGGAGCCGAGCGCGATGGCGGAGGGGACGTCCTCCTCGGGCACCAGGTCGTTGCCGAGCAGGGCGGTGGCCGGGCCGTCGACGGTGGCGATGAGGCCGGTGATGCCCGCCAGGACCATCAGCACGGGCACGCTCAGCGCGCCGCAGGCGACCAGCGCGGCCGTGGCGAACGCCACGAGGGCCAGCAGGGCCTGGCTGACGGCGGCGGTGAGCTTGCGCGGCAGGCGGTCGACGACCGCGCCGCCGAGGAGGCCGAAGAGCAGGCCGGGGGCGGCCTGGACGGACAGCGACAGACCGGTGGCGGCGGCGGAGCCGGTGAGCTGCAGCACGAGCAGGTTCTGCACCGTCAGCTGCATCCACGTACCCAGGTTGGAGACCAGGTTCGCGACGGACCACCAGCGCATGCTGCGGCTGCGCAAGCAGCGCCAGGGCGAGCGGTTGCCGTCGCGGCCCGGGGCGGCCTGCGCGCGGCGTCGGAGCAGGGTCCGGACCGTCCGCGCGGCGCGCGCGGGGGCCGGCTCGGCGGCGAGGGCAGGGGCCGCCACGGGGCTGTCCACGGCGGTGACGGGCAGATCGGCAGACGAAGGGCGCAAGGGTCCTGTCCAGGGTCGTCGGGCACGGCGGCCGGCAGTGCTCCGCGCCCGGTGGCGCGGGGCGGCGGGCGTCGAAAACCCCGCCGGGCGGTACACCGTCGGGCGGGGGCCGGAACAACGCCGTCGCGCACCGCTTCCCTGCGGGCGCCGCAATCGGCGTCCCCGCCATCGTCACAAGCGCTTCCCCGGCGGTGGAAGTTCACCGGCTGTGCCGTCGGTCACCCCTCCCCCGCCCTTCCCGGGCCGGCGGTGTTCCGGCTCACAGGAACACCGCCCGGGCATCACGGAATGTGAGGCGTCCGACACGGTGGGTCGGTTTCCGCGGGGGTGGCCCGGGTAGCCCGGCTTACCGACCCGTACCGAAAGGCTGCCGCCATGCCCGAGTACAAACCCCCGCTCCGTCCCGTCGTCTGGCACCCGCCGCGGCGCCCCGCCCGGGCGCGGGCCCGCTACAGCCGCCCGCCGATGCCGCCCGTGCGCCGGCTGCCGCTGCCCGCTGCGGGGCCGGAGGACGTACGGGTGGGCGCCGACGGCGTGCTGCTGACGGGCGTGGCGGACGGCCGGGTGCTCGCCGTCGACCCCGCAAGCGGCCGGGTGCGTACGGTCGCCGACACCGGCGGGCGGCCGCTGGGGCTGTGCCCGCTGCCGGACGGCGGGCTCCTGGTGTGCGACGCCGAGCGCGGGCTGCTGCGCGTGGATACGGCGAGCGGGCGGTGGGAGACGGTGCTGCGGGAGGCCGGCGGGCGCCGGCTGGGCGTGTGCAGCAACGCCGTCGCGGCACCCGACGGCGCGCTGTACGTCACCGACGCCAGTGGCCGCTTCCCGCTGGAGCACTGGGCGGGCGACCTGCTGGAGCACTCGGGCACCGGCCGGCTGATCCGTTACGAGCCCGGCCGGGGCCGGGCGGAGGTGGTCCTGGACGGTCTGCACTTCGCCAACGGGGTGGCCCCGGCAGCGGACGGCTCGTTCCTCGTCGTCGCCGAGACCGGCGCGTACCGGCTCATGCGGCTGTGGCTGTCCGGCCCGAAGGCGGGCACGGCCGAGGTGTTCGCCGAGAACCTGCCGGGCGCGCCGGACAACCTCGCCACCGGGCCCGGCGGGCTGATCTGGGTGGCCATGGCCGCCCCGCGCCACCCCGCGCTCGACGTGCTGCACCGCAGCCACCCGGCCCTGCGCCGGGCGCTGTGGGCGCTGCCGCCGGCGCTGGCGCCCCGGCCGCGCGCCACCGCCTGGGCCGTGGCGTTCGACGCGGACGGGCGGGTGATGCGCGACCTGCAGCGGCCCGGCCGGGGCCCGGGCGGCTACCGCATGGTGACGAGCGTGTGCGAGGCCGGGGGCCGGCTGTACCTGGGCAGCCTCGTCGAGGCCGCCCTGGGGGTGGTCGACCTCCCGTCGGGCCCGTCCGGCGCCTGAGTGTCACGCCTGCGGGCCGGGGTAGCCGCAACGGACCGACGGAACCCCACAGGTGAAGGAGGAAATCATATGGATCGCCCGGACGACGTGGTCGAGCTGCTCAAGGGGCAGCACGAGCGGATCCGCGAGCTGTTCGACGAGGTGCTGGCCCACACGGGCGAGGAGCGCCGGCACTGCTTCCGGCTCCTGGTCCACCTGCTCGCCGTGCACGAGACGGCCGAGGAGGAGATCGTCCACCCGTACGCCGAGCGCCACCTCGAAGGCGGCGGGCCGCTGGTGGCCGACCGGCTCAAGGAGGAGGAAGAGGCCAAGCGGACGCTCAAGCACCTGGAGGGCCTCGACCCGGACGCCGCGGAGTTCGTCGAGGAGTTCTGCGCGCTGCGGGCCGCGGTGCTCACGCACGCCGAGACCGAGGAGCGGCAGGAGTTCGCCCGGCTGGAGCGGGCGGGGGACGCGCAGACCCTGCGGCTGCTGGGCAAGGCGGTGCGTGCGGCGGAGGCCCTGGCCCCCACCCGTCCGCACCCCGGCACCGAGTCGGCGGCGAAGAACGCCGTCCTCGGGCCGCCGGCGGCCGTGGCGGACCGCACCAGGGACGCCGTGCGCAGCGTCTTCCGCGCCGCACGGCCCGACGGGAAGGTGTGATGAGGACATGACCCAGCAGGACCTGACTCAGCAGGTCAAGGACGTGATGACCCCCGGAGCCACCTCGGTGCGGCCGGACGCCTCGCTGACGGAGGTCGCGCGGCTGATGCGCGACCAGGCCATCGGCGACGTGGTCGTCACCCGCGGCGACGCCGTGGTGGGGGTGATCACCGATCGGGACATCACCGTCCGTGCGGTTGCCGACGGCGCGGATCCGCTGGCGGTGTCGGTCGGCTCGGTGTGCACGGCCGATCCGGTGGTCATCGGCCCGCACGAGCCGGCCGAGCAGGCCGTGCGGCTCATGCGGCAGTACGCCGTGCGGCGGCTGCCGGTGGTCGAGGACGGCCGGCCGGTGGGCGTGGTCAGCCTGGGCGACCTGGCGCTCGAGCGGGACCCGGACTCGGTGCTCGCCGACATCAGCGCCTCGGCGCCCGATCTGTGACCGGGCAGCTGGATACGGCTTCGCGGTGCGGGCACATCGGCCGCGCGAGACCGCGGGCTGGGGCGTCATCGGCGCCCAGCGCGACGGGGCCACGGCCCCGGCCGCCCCCGCGGGGCCCACCC
>NZ_JBFAPE010000053.1:0-28734 GCF_040675615.1 Streptomyces sp. NPDC049585
AGGAACCTCATCCATCGAGATGGACGGGGTGTCAACATATCTGGCGTTGACTTTTGGCACGCTGTTGAGTTCTCAAGGAACGGACGCTTCCTTCGTACTCACCCGCAGTGTTGTTTTACTGGGGCTTTCCTCCGGGCGCTTCCCTTCGGTGTTTCCAACCTTACCAGATCCGTTTTCCGTTCCGTTTCCGGTTCGGAATTCGTTTCTGGCCCCCTGTTGGAGCGGGGTCTTTCTCGCCTTCGGCCTTTCGGCCCCCGGCGTGATCACTACTTTAGCGGATTTCCCTCCCGGCTCCTAATCGGAGCCCGGTCCGAAATTCGGACACGCCGAATTCCATCCCGTTAAGGGGCCGTGCAGTAGTGGATGCCGCCGGTGCGGCGAGAGATGCCGTCTCGAACCCTTCCGGGCCCGCGACAACTCGGAGAACAGTACGGATGGGGCGATGCCCTGTCAACCCCGGTCTGCTGCCCCTCCCTCCCCCTCTCAGTCGAGGTCGCTGAGGCGGCCGCCGGCGTCGGGCTGGGTCTCCTCGACGCGGCGCAGGAGGCGGGTGAGCATCTCGCCGAGGAGGGCCCGCTCGACCGGGGAGAGGTCCTGGAGGAGGTCCTCCTCGAAGACGGTGGCCTTGCGGAGGCCGTCGAGCCACTTGGCGCGGCCTTCCTCCGTGATGCCGACGATGACGCGGACGCGGTTGTTCTCGTCGCGCTCGCGGGTGACGAGGCCCTCGCCCACCATGCGGTCGATGCGATGGGTCATGGCGGCGGGGGTGAGGCCGAGGCGCTTGGCGAGGTCGCCGGGGCCGAGGCGGTAGGGCTCGCCGGCGAGGACGAGGGCCTTGAGGACCTCCCACTCGGCGTTGCTGATGCCGAGCTCGGCGGTCTGGCGCCCGTAGGCGACGTGCATGCGCCGGTTGAGGCGGCTGAGGGCCGAGACCACCCGCTCGACCTGCGGGTCCAGGCCCTGGAACTCGCGCTGGTAGGCGGCGATCTGCTCTTCGAGGCTCGGCTCGGCGGGCCCGTGGGTGTCAGCCATGTGCGGCAGTATCCCAGAAATCGTTCGCGCTAAAGCCCTTCGACGTGTACTCTTTAGCTTCGAACTTTAGGGTTGAAGTCTTCGAGGTTGAGGGGTGAGTGTGACCACCGCGATGGGCGCGGCGCTGCGCCGGATCCAGCTGGGCAACGCGTTGAGCGCGTTCGGCAACGGCTTCACGGTCCCGTTCCTGTTCGTCTACGTGTCCCAGGTAAGGGGTCTCGGGGCGAGCATGGCGGGCTTCGTGATGATGACGTTCGCCGTGTCCGCGCTCACCGTGCTGCCGTTCGTCGGTCGGGTGATCGATCGCCGGGGTCCGTTGCCGGTTGCCGTCGCGGGTACGGTCGCCGCCGCTGTGGGGTCCCTCGCGCTGGGTCTGGCGAGCGTCTGGCCGCTGGTGCTGGCCGCGGCCGCCGCCCTGGGCGCGGGTATAGCGGTGGTCCAGCCCTCGCTGGCCACCATGATCGTGTGGTGCTCGACGACGTCCACCCGCTCACGGGCGTTCGCCATGCAGTTCTTCCTGAACAACCTGGGTCTGGGTGTCGGCGGTCTGCTCGGTGGCCAGCTGGTGGACACCTCCGACCCGGGGAGCTTCGTGCGGCTCTTCGCCATCGAGTCGGTGATGTTCCTGGTGCTGGGCGCCATGGTCGCGACCGTGCGGCTGCCCCGGGCGCCGAAGGTGGAGGACAAGGTGCCCAGCGGGCCCACCCCGCAGAGCGGGTGGCGGGCGCTGGTGGGTGACCGGGCGATGGTGCAGCTGTGTGTGCTGGGCTTCGTGATGTTCTTCGCCTGCTACGGGCAGTTCGAGTCCGGCCTGGCGGCCTTCGCCGTCGAGGTCACCAGGATTTCGCCGGCGATGCTGGGCATCGCGCTGGCCGCCAACACGATGGCGATCGTCGTGGCCCAGTTCGTGGTGCTCAAGCTCGTCGAGCGGCGCCGGCGCAGCCGTGTCATCGCGCTGGTCGGTCTGATCTGGGCCGTGGCGTGGGTGGCGGCGGGGCTGTCCGGGCTCATACCGGGCGCGCCGGCCCTGGCGACGACGCTGCTGATCTCGACGTACGCGCTGTTCGGCATCGGTGAGTCGATGCTGTCGCCGACGATGGCGCCGTTGGTGGCCGATCTGGCGCCGGCGCGGCTGGTCGGTCAGTACAACTCGGCGTTCGCCCTGGTCAAGCAGCTGGCGCTGGCGGTGGGGCCGGCGGCGGGCGGTCTGATGGCGGGGGCAGGGGCGTACTCGGCGTACATCGTCCTGCTGGTCGTCTGTGCGCTGGGGATCTCCGTCCTTGCCCTGCGGCTGGGCCGCCTGCTCACCGCGGAGCAGGACAACCCGGTGCGCGCGCACGCTCGCCGTGTCGTCGCCGCGGGTGCCGCGGCCGAGGTGCCGGCCGCCCGCTCCGTGCAGGAGCAGGGCGAGCGGGCGCCCGTGGCGGTCTGACGGCGGCGTTCCGCTCAGCCCAGGTGGGTGCGCAGGCCGCGGCCGGTGGGCAGGGCGAATTCGCACCAGACGGCCTTTCCGCCGCCGGGTGTGCGCCGTGAGCCCCACGACGAGGCGATCGTGGCGATGATCGAGATGCCGCGGCCGGCTTCGTCGGCAGGTTCGGCGCGGCGGCGGCGCGGGAGGTGGTCGTCGCCGTCGGTGACCTCGATGATCAGGCGCCGGTCGGTGCGGCGCAGCCGCAGCCGCATGGGTGGTGTGCCGTGCTGCAGGGAGTTGGCGACCAGCTCGCTGGCGGCCAGGACGCCGAGGTCGCGCAGGTCCGTGGGGAAGCGCCAGCTGGCCAGCACGCCGGAGGCGAAGGCGCGGGCGCGGGGCGCGGCCTCGATGCCGCCGAGGAGTTCGAGGGCGGCGTTGTGGAAGAGCTCGGCGTCGTGGCCGGTGCGGGCGGGGTGCTGGAGCACCAGCAGGGCGACGTCGTCGTCGTGTTCCTGGGTGATGTTGAGGGCACGTACCAGGCGGTCGCACATGACCTGTGGTGAGCCGGTGGCGCCGGCGAAGGCGCGTTCGAGGGCGGCGACGCCGTCGTCGATGTCCTGGTCGCGGCGTTCGACGAGGCCGTCGGTGTAGAGGACGGCACTGGCGCCGGGGCCGAGGGGCACGCTGCCGGAGGTGTGCAGCCAGCCGCCGGTGCCCAGGGGCGGCCCGGTGGGTTCGGCGGCGCGGTGGACGGTGCCGTCGGGGTCGCGGATGAGGATGGGCAGGTGCCCGGCGGAGGCGTAGACGAGCCGGCCCTCGTTGGGGTCGTGGACGGCGTAGACGCAGGTGGCGATCTGGGTGGCGTCGATCTCGGTGGCGAGGCCGTCGAGGAGTTGCAGGACTTCGTGGGGCGGCAGGTCCAGGCGTGCGTAGGCGCGTACGGCGGTGCGCAGCTGGCCCATGACGGCCGCGGCGCGTACTCCGCGGCCCATGACGTCGCCGATGACGAGGGCGGTGCGGCCGGCGCCGAGGGTGATGACGTCGTACCAGTCGCCGCCGACGGCGGTGTCGTGGCCGCCGGGCTGGTAGGTGGCGGCGACGCGCAGGTCGTCGGGTTGTTCGAGCTCCTGGGGCAGCAGGCTGCGCTGGAGGGTGACGGCGGCCTCCCGCTGGCGGCGTTCGCTCGCGCGCAGGCGTTCGGCTGCTTCGACCTGGTCGGTGACGTCGGCGGCGAAGACGAGGACGCCGTGCTGGGCGCCCTTGCCTTCGCCGACCTCGATGGGTGAGCAGGTGAGCGTGTAGTAGCAGTGTCGTCCGGTGGTGACGGCGACCCGCCGGGACTTGACCGTGCGGGGTTTGCGGCTGCGCAGGACCTGGTCCATCAGCGGCAGCAGGCCGAGCTCGACGAGCTCGGGCAGGGCGGTGCGGGCGGGCATGCCGGGCGTGCGGATGCCGAAGAGGGCGGCGTAGGCGTCGTTGACGTAGGCGACGCGGTGGTCCGGCCCGTAGACGAGGGCGACCAGGGCCGGGACCTTGCCGAGGATGTCGTGCACGCGCAGCGCGTCGAGGCTGGGGACGGGCTCGGTGTCCGTGGCGGGCTCGGCCCGGGCGGCGGGCACCGAGCCGGTGCCGCTTCCGGTCGGCCCGTGCGGGGCGGTGGCGGAGGCGCGGTCGGCGCGGGCGGCGGCTCGGCGCTGCGTTCCGGGGAGCCGTGCGCTCCAGCGGGTGAAGTTCACTGAAGGACTACCTCGTGGAGTCGCTGCGGAATCAGCTCGGCGGCGTGGGGTGGCAAAGCCGCGCCCCCGGTGCGGGGGCGCGGTGAGCGGTGGGGGCGTCCGCTGCCGCGTATGGGCAGCAAACGTCCGAATGCTCGCGATTGTCACTCTTCGCAGATACCAGCCCACTCATGGTCACACGACCAGTGTGGCCGACCGGACGGACATCCGTCAGACGCCGCGTCGCAGGAGGGGGATCCCGGTCCGGATGTGCGCCCCTCATCCCCCCGTCTCATCCCCCCGTCAACTCGCCTCGGGATGGCGTCCCGTGCCGGCCGCGAGCTCGAACTCGGCACGGGGGTGCTCCAGCGAGCCCAGGGAGACGATCTCACGTTTGAACAGCCCTGCGAGGGCCCATTCGGAAAGCACCCGCGCCTTGCGGTTGAAGGTGGGGACACGACTGAGGTGGTAGGCGCGGTGCATGAACCAGGCGGGGTAGCCCTTGAGCTTCCTGCCGTAGACCTGTGCGACGCCCTTGTGGAGGCCGAGGGAGGCGACGGAGCCGGCGTACTTGTGCCGGTACTCCTGCAGGGCCTCGCCGCGCAGCGACGCCAGGACGTTGCGGCCGAGCACCTTGGCCTGGCGGACGGCGTGCTGGGCGTTGGGCGCACAGGTGGCGCCCGGTTGGTCGGACGTCAGGTCGGGGACGGCGGCGGCGTCGCCGGCGGACCAGGCGTGCTCGGCGCCGTCCACCTGCAACTGTGCCGTGCAGGTGAGCCTGCCGCGCTCGTCGAGCGGCAGATCGGTGGCCGCGAGCAGGGGATGCGGCTTGACGCCGGCGGTCCACACGAGCGTTCGGGTGGGGAAGCGAGAGCCGTCGCTGAGGACCGCGACACGGTTCTCGCAGGACTCCAGGCGGGTCTGCAGCCGTACGTCGATGTTGCGCCCGCGCAGCTCCCGCACGGCGTAGCGGCCCATGTCCTCGCCGACCTCGGGCAGGATGCGCCCGGTGGCCTCGACCAGGATGAACTTCAGGTCGTCCGGTTCGAGGTTGTGGTAGTAGCGGGCGGCGTAGCGGGCCATGTCCTCCAGCTCGCCCAGCGCCTCGACGCCCGCATAACCGCCGCCGACGAAGACGAAGGTCAGGGCCGCGTCACGCACCTGCGGATCACGGGTGGAGGAGGCGATGTCGAGCTGTTCGAGGACGTGGTTGCGCAGCCCGATGGCCTCCTCGACGGACTTGAAGCCGATGCCGTGATCGGCGAGACCGGGCACGGGCAGGGTCCGGGAGATGGAGCCCGGGGCCAGGACCAGCTCGTCGTAGCGGACGTCGACGGCGCCCGTGCCCTCCTCCTCCGTGGCCAGCGTCTTCACGGCCGCCGTGCGCTTGGCGTGCGTGATGGAGACGACCTCCCCCGTGAGCACCTGGCACTTGGCCAGGGTCCGCCGCAGCGGGACGACCACGTGCCGCGGGGAGATCGACCCGGCGGCCGCCTCGGGGAGGAACGGCTGGTACGTCATGTACGGCTCGGGGTCGACGACCACGACCTCGGCCTCCCCGCGCCGCAGCCCGCGCTGCAGGTGCAGCGCCGCGTACATACCGACGTAGCCGCCGCCGACCACCAGGATCCGCCTCGGGCGGCCGGGGCCCGTGTCCTGCTCCCCGCTCGCCCGCCGGCCGTTGTCCTGCTCCCGCTGCCCTTCCCGCGCCGGTCCGCTCACCAAGGCCCACTCCTCCTTGTTCCGCCCCGCGTCTGCCGCGTGGTCGCCGCTCGGTCCGCGCACGGACCCCCGCGTGGTGCTCGCACGGTGCCGGCTCGGCCCTCGGGTGGTGCTGGCGTTCTCCCTCTGGCGTTCTCCCTCGCATACCACTCCCACGGTGGTTGTATGCGGGCTCGGCTCCTCGCCGCACTGCTGCCCCAGCTCCTCCCCGTGTCCCACGGGTGCCAGGGGTTTGTCCACAGGCCCGGCGAAATGTACGACCGGTCACGGAGCCGGTCCCTCCCGCCGCCCGAGCCCGCCCGGAGGGAAAGGTACGCAGGTCAGAGCCGCTTCCAAGGGGTGGTGGGGTGGTGCACCATCAACGCCCGCGGGGCCCGTACTCCAATTGGGGACGGCCTGTGCGGAGCTACCCCCTTCTTTCTTGACCTGGGCTCAACTATGTTCGTACTCCGTCGGGGTGTCGAGACGCGCCCCGGCAGTCAGGGCGGGGAGTCTCCGGGGGGAGACGTCATAACCGGGGGAACGTATGCACATTCAGGGGTCTCATTGGTCTGCCGCCGTCGCGACGACGTCTGACGGGACAGGTGGCCGCAATACGCCGTTGCGCGTGGATGCCCAGCGCAACCTGGAACATGTGCTGCGGGCGGCTCGCGAAGTATTCGGCGAGCTGGGGTACGGCGCGCCCATGGAGGACGTGGCGCGCCGGGCCCGGGTGGGGGTCGGCACGGTCTACCGCCGGTTCCCGAGCAAGGACGTGCTGGTCCGGCGCATAGCCGAGGAGGAGACGGCACGCCTGACCGAGCAGGCGCGCACCGCGCTGGGGCAGGAGGAGGAGCCCTGGTCGGCGCTCTCCCGCTTCCTGCGCACGTCGGTGGCCTCCGGCGCCGGCCGGCTGCTGCCGCCGCAGGTGCTGCGGGTCGGCGTCGACGTCGAGCCCGGCGAGCAGCCCGGCCAGGAGCGGGCACGCGTGCCCCAGCAGCGGCAGCCGGTGGCCGGCGAGAGCCAGCTGCACGAACTGCGCCTGGTCGAGCAGCGGCAGACGGCGGTCAAGGAGCGGGACGACGCGGGTGTCAACGCGCTGCTGGACGTCGTGGGCCGGCTCGTCGAGCGGGCACGGGCGGCCGGCGAGCTGCGCACCGATGTCACCGTGGCCGATGTGCTGCTGGTGATAGCCACGGCGGCGCCGTCCCTGCCGGACCCGGCGCAGCAGGCGGCGGCCTCCTCGCGGCTGCTGGACATCCTGCTCGAAGGCCTGCGCTCGCGGCCCGCTGCCTGACCATCGGCCCGGCGCGCCGGGTGATCAGCTGACTTCCGGCCCGGTCCAGGGGACCGGACGGGTGGTTGCCGTTCGCTGAGCGATCCTGCCGTCGGCCCGTGTGCGACGCTGCTCGGTATTCGAGTCTGCGGCGTGTACGGGGAGCCTGCGCTATGGGCGTTGACGGGCGGGAAGAATCGCGGGAGAGCGGCGAGGCCGACGGGCCTGCTGTGCAGCCGCCCGGATCGCCGGCCCTGCCGCCGGCGGCGGCGGATCCCGTCGCCGGTGCGCTGGACCTGTGGCGCGGCGCCCTGGGCCCGGCGGTGCCGCAGCAACGGGAAGGCGGCCGGCCGGGCCCGGGAAGCGGTGCGGGCACGGGCGGCAGTGCGGGCAGTGGCACGTCGGACGGTGGTACGCGGTCGGGCGAGGCCCGGGAGGCCGCTGCCGGGTGGACGGGCGACACAGGTGTGCGGGAGGACACCGACGCGCCCCCGTCCGACCTCGAACTGGTGGCGCAGCTGCGCGGGGGCGAGAACGAGGACGCCTACGAGGAGCTGTACCGGCGGCACGTCGAGGCTGTGCGCCGCTACGCCCGTACCTGCTGCCGTGACGAGCACACCGCCGAGGACCTGACCAACGAGGTCTTCGCCTCGACGCTGCAGGCCGTGCGGCGCGGCGCCGGCCCGGACTCGGCGGTCAGGGCGTATCTGCTCTCCAGCGTCCGCCGGGTCGCGGCCACTTGGGGGCGGACGACCAAGCGCGAGCACCTGGTCGAGGACTTCGCGGTCTTCGCCACCTCGTCGGCCGTCTCCTCCATCGCGGCGGACGACGACACCCTGGGTCTGGGGGCGGACGTCCGGGCCATGCAGGAGGCCGAACGGTCGCTGGCCGTGCAGGCGTTCCGCAGCCTGCCGGAGCGGTGGCAGACCGTGCTGTGGCACACGACCGTGGAGGAGGAGACACCGGGGGAAGTGGCCCCGTTGCTGGGGCTGAGCGCCAACGCGACGGCCGTGCTGGCGCACCGGGCACGTGAGGGGCTGAAGCAGGCGTACCTGCAGGCGCACGTCAGCAGTTCCCTCACCTCGGGTGGGGAGTGCGCGCAGTACGCGGACCGGCTGGGCGCCTATGCGCGGGGGCGGCTGCGTTCGCGGGCCGAGCGGGGCATGCGCAAGCACCTGGAGATGTGCGCGCGCTGTCGTACGGCTGCCCTGGAGGTGGCCGACGTCAACGAGCGGCTGCGGGCGCTGCTGCCGATGGCCGTCATCGGCTGGTTCGCCGCGGGCTGGTCCGTGAAGGCGGCCGCCGGCCTGGCGGCGGGCACGGCCGCCGGCGCGGGTGCGGCCGCGGCCGGCGGCACGGGGAGCGGGGGCGCGGGGGGAGGGGGAGGGGCGGGGGCGGGGGCCCCCTCGGCAGGTACTTCCGGTGCTTCCACTGCCTCCGGTGCTTCCGCCTCCTCCGCTCCCGTCACCGCCTCGGCGTCGTCGTCTTCCGCATCGTCCGGGACTTCTTCCGCGTCTTCCGCAGGTTCCGGCGGCGAGGGGCTCGGGGTGGTGACGAAGGTGGGGCTGCTCGCGGGGGCGGTTGCCGCGGCGGGGGCGGTCATCGCCTATGCGCTGGCCGCGGGTTCGCCGGCGCCCTCGCCCAGGCCGCAGGCCGAGGCCCCGGTCCCGGCGCCGGTCTCGCATGCCCCGCGACCCCGGGCCTCGCAGCCGCGGCTCACCGCGTCGGCGGCACCGACCGCGGTCCCCGGGTTGCCGGCCGGGTCGGCCTCCGCGAGCGCCTCGACTTCCGCCTCCCCCTCCGCCTCCCCTTCCCCTTCCCTCTCTCCCTCCCCTTCCGTGTTGCCGTCGCCCACGGCGGCCGGGGCGGCGGGCCCGGAGGCGTCGGCTTCCGCCTCGCGTTCCGCCTCGCCTTCGCCTTCGCGTCCGCGTACGCCGGGCGCCTCCCCCGCCGGGTCCAAGTCCGCTCCCCCACGCCTCCCCATGGCCGTCTATCCGCTCGACCAGCTGGAATACGCCCCTCTGGGTGACGGCGGTGATCCCGAGCTACGGCCGGCCCCCGGCGGTTGGATGTGGCAGCGGTACGGCGATCTGCGTATCGGCGGTACGGCATACCGCAATGGCGCGAGCGTGCATGCGCCGTCCTCCGTGGCCGTCGACCTGAACCGTTCCTGCACGTCCTACGACGCCTTCGCCGGCATCGACGACATGTCCATGGGCCGTGGCGCGGTCACGTTCTCCGTCTTCGCCGACGGCACGCGGATGTGGAGTTCGGGCCTGGTGGAGGGCGGGCAGCCGGCGAAGGCGGTGCACGTTCCGCTGGCCGGGCGCCGGACGCTGCGCCTCGTCGTGGAGTCCCGTTCGCCGTACGAGGGGGCCGCGGTCGCCGACTGGGCCCGGGGACGCATCACCTGTACCGCCCCGGCCGAATCCGCCGGCGTCTCCGACGGCGAAAGCCCCTGAACGAAAGCCCCTGAACGAAGGCCCCTCGACAGGGGTCGGGCCTCAGCGGGGTGGCAGGAATCCGCCCGCCACCGCGCGCGGGCCGGGGGTCTCGGCGCCCGTCCAGCAGGTGCCGCGGCGGGCGAGCAGGCGGCGCAGCCACGCTTCGGTCGAGACGATCTCGGCGAGCCCGTCCAGGGGGAGCGCGTCCCCGCGGGCCGCGGCGCGCAGGGCGCCGCGCACGGCGCCCGCGTCGACGAGGCCGGCGTCGGCGAGGAGCGGGGCGTCGAGCAGTTCCAGCAGGGGTCCGAGCGCGGCCGCGATTCCGGTGCGTGCCGCGGCGGCGTGGGAGGCGTGCGAGGGCGTCCCCCAGCCGAGTGGCAGGTCGTGGACCCCGGCGCCGGCCAGTACGGCGCGCAGGATCGCGGCGCGCGCCCCGGGTTGGACGCGCAGGGTGTCGGGCAGGGCGCGGCAGGCGCGTACGACCTGGTTGTCGAGGAAGGGGGCGTGCAGGCGCTGGCCGCGGGCCTCGACGGCCTGTTCGTGGATGCGGTGGTCGGCGGCGTGCCGGTGCAGTGCGGTGGCGGCGCGGCGTTCGCCGGGGCGCTGGGGCAGTCCGGAGGGCGGTGCGGAGGGCTGTACGGCGGCGGTGTGCAGGCGTACGGCCACGTCCGCACGGGCTTCTGCGGTCAGCCAGCGCGCGGCGGGCCCCGGGCGGCACCAGGCGAGGGCGGCCAGTGAGGCGTCGAGGGGGCCGGTGGTGCCGTGGGCGTCGGGGGTGCCGGCGGCGTGCAGCAGGTGGGCGGCGGCGGTCTCGAGTCCTTCGCGGTGGCCGGTGCGGGCGAGGCGGCGGGCGGCGCGGTAGACGGTGAAGGGGACGGACAGGGAGTGGGTGGCGGTGCGGGTGGCGGTGTTTTCGGCGCGGGCGAGGGCGGAGACGGGTTTGAGCAGGTGGCGGCGCCGGCGGTCCATGAGGAGGTCGGCGAGGCGGGCGGGGTGTGCGTCAAGTACTTGTCGGGCGCCGTTGCCGACGAGGTGGTCGGTGCCGCCGGCGGCGAGGCGGTGGCGGTGCCGGGCGGCGTAGGCGAGGGCGGGGCCGGGTTCGTCGGTGAGGGGGCCGCGGTCGAGGTGGGCGTAGGGCAGGGCTTCGTTGCCGGCGGCGACGATGAGGTGGTGCAGGCGCAGGTCGGCGGCGAGGGCGCGGGCCCGTTCGAGTTCGGGGGCGCGGTGGCGGGCGGCTTCGGTGGCGAGGTCGTTGAAGGTGACGGCGAGCAGGCGTGGGCCGGGGGCGCCGGTGTCCGTGCCGGGCAGGCCGGCGGCGAGCAGGGCGAGGGTGGCGGAGGCGCTGCCGCCGGAGAGGTCGGCGCCGGTGGCGGGGCGGGTGCCGGTCGGGTGGCCGGGGCCGGTGAGGCGGGCGTGTACGGCGTCGAGGAGGGCTTCGCGTACGGCGTCGACGGCTTGGCGGGCGTCGGCCCGGGGGGTGGCGGCGGCGAGGGTGGGGTGGGGTTCGTAGCCGGTGATCTGGCGGGTGCCGTCGCGCAGGACGAGGGCGTGGCCGGGCGGGAGGCGGCGTACGCCGGTGTAGGGGGTGCCGTCGCCGAGGGCTTCGGGGATGTCGGGGCAGGCGAGGAGGGCGGCGAGGTGTCCGAGGTCGAGCTGGGCCTCGACGAGGTCGGCGAGCGGGAGGGCGGCGGTGGCGTAGGCGGTGCCGCCGTGGAAGTCGGTGTGGAAGACGGGCCGGGTGCCGGCGAGGTCGCCGAGGACGGCGAGGCGGCGGCCGGTGCGGACGACGACGGTGTAGCTGCCGGGCCACGTGGTGAGGTGGCGCAGGGCGCCGCCGCGGGCGGCGCGCAGGCCGGCGCGCAGGGCGTCGTCGCCGGCGGCGCAGCGGCCGAGGACGGCGAGGCGGGTGGTGGGGTCGGCGGGATCGGCGTGGACGGTGCGGATCTCGTCGGGACGCCAGTCGCCGACGGCCCACAGGGGGTCGGGTCCGTCCCACAACTGCCGTGCGGCGACGGGGTGGAGGCGGGGTTCGCCGGTGCCGTCGGCGTGGTGGTGCGCGGTGGCGCGGTTCCACCCCACCAACCAGCGCATCGCCGCCTCCACAGGCTGTGGACAGCCGATCGGTCGGGCAACCGATCGGTAGCAGTCATCATGCACAGCCGGGCCGGGGTTGCGTACATCCCTGGACAACACCTTGGTTGCGGCAGGGCGGCTGGTCGACGGCTGCCAACTCCCCCGACAACGCGGCGCGATGGCGTTTCGTCACGGTTGCACCCGAATGCGCGCCCGGTGCGGGCAGGCGCGCACGGCGGCCGGGCGACGGCCGAGCCACGGCGGGACGACGGCCGGACGGCGGCCGGGCGGTGGGGCGACGGGGCGGCCGGGCGGCGACATCCGGCCACATCCGGCCTCATCCCGCCCCCTCCCGCCGCTGTTGAGCGGGATCCGCCGAACGGGAGCCGTCCTGCAGCCCGCACCGGGGCCGCGTGCGGGTGCGGGCGCGGCCCGGGAGGCGGTCAACCGCCTCCCGGACCGGTCCGCCGCCCGCGGGGAATGAGGCGACGGCATCCCCCAGCCCACTGGACCCAGTGCAGCGGGCCAACCCACGCATCTCCATGGAACCGTCACGGGCTTTGGCGCGGACAGAGCGCACGGCGGGCGCACGGCCACACACAACCGGAGCACGTGCCCCTCGGTGCACGCACATACGGACCAGAATCTCGCCATCCGGGACATCGCCTCTTAACGGTCGGGATGCGGCGAACTACGCTGGGTTTACGAATGCCTCGTGCCTATGCCGGGGCGGGCGTCGTGTTGTCGAGGGGTGCGCATGTCCAGGGAGCCACGCGGGCCGAATGAGAAGCTGGGCACTGTCCTCGCCCTCGCAGGGATCAGCAACGCCGGTCTCGCGCGCAGGGTCAACGACCTCGGTGCGCAGCGGGGATTGACGCTTCGGTACGACAAGACATCGGTGGCGCGGTGGGTGTCCAAGGGCATGGTCCCGCAGGGCGCCGCGCCGCATCTGATCGCGGCGGCGATAGCCGCCAAGCTGGGCCGGCCGGTGCCGCTGCACGAGATCGGGCTGGCGGACGCCGATCCGGCGCCGGAGGTGGGGCTCTCCTTTCCGCGCGATGTCGGCCAGGCGGTGCGGTCGGCGACGGAGCTGTTCCGGCTGGATTCGGCCGGTCGGCGTGGGGGCGGAGGGATCTGGCAGTCGCTGGCCGGTTCCTTTTCCGTCAGCGCCTATTCCACGCCTGCCTCCCGTTGGCTGATAACGCCTGCCGACAGTTCGGTGGCGCGTGAGCCGCAGCAGGCGGCGCGCGAGGCGGCGACCGCGCCGTCGGGCGGCGGTCAGGACTGCGGTTTACCGCAGCGTGTCGGCCACAGCGATGTGACCAAGCTGCGGGAGGCCGCCGACGACGCCCGCCGCTGGGACTCCAAGTACGGTGGCGGCGACTGGCGTTCGTCGATGGTGCCCGAGTGCCTGCGCGTGGACGCGGCCCCGCTGCTGCTGGGCTCGTACAGCGATGACGTGGGCCGTTCGCTGTTCGGGGCGACGGCCGAGCTGACCCGGCTGGCGGGCTGGATGGCCTTCGACACCGGCCAGCAGGAGGCGGCCCAGCGCTACTACATCCAGGCGCTGCGCCTGGCCCGTGCGGCCGCCGACGTGCCGCTGGGCGGCTATGTGCTGGCGTCGATGAGCCTGCAGGCCACCTACCGCGGCTACGCGGACGAGGGCGTCGACCTCGCGCAGGCGGCGTACGAGCGCAACCGGGGGCTGGCGACCGCGCGCACCATGAGCTTCTTCCGGCTGGTGGAGGCGCGGGCACAGGCGAAGGCGGGGGACGCGCCGGCCTGCGGTGCGGCGTTGAAGGCCGCCGAGGGCTGGCTGGAGCGGGCGCGGTCGGGCGATGCGGATCCGTCCTGGCTGGACTTCTACACGCAGGAGCGGTTCGCGGCCGATGCGGCCGAGTGCTACCGCGATCTGCGCATGCCGCGGCAGGTGCAGCGCTTCACCGAGCAGGCGCTGGCGCGGCCGACGGAGGAGTTCGTGCGCTCGCACGGCCTGCGGCTGGTGGTCTCGGCGGTGGCGGAGCTGGAGTCGGGCAACCTGGACGCGGCGTGCGCGGCCGGGGTGCGTGCGGTGGAGGTGGCGGGGCGGATCTCCTCGGCGCGGACGACGGAGTACGTACGGGATCTGCTGCACCGCCTGGAGCCGTACGGCAACGAGCCGCGCGTGGCGGAGCTGCGGGAGCGGGCGCGGCCGCTGCTGGTGGCGCCTGCTTGAACCGTCCTGCGAGCGGTCGTGGGGCCGACCTGCGAGCGGTCGTGGGGCCGGCCTGCGCGTCGTCCTGGGGCCGACTGCGCGTCGTCCAGCAGCAGTCCTGGGGCCGGCCTGCGAGTCGTCCTGCGCCCGCTCGCCAGGCCGTCGGTTACCGGTGAGTGATCTCATCGGGCGTCCGGTTGTCGGTGGCACAGGTCATCATGGGTCCGTGCGGGAGGCGCTGAGGACGCAGGGAGTCGGTGGTCGCCGTGGCGCGGGCGGGGCGCGGCGGCGTGGGCGCGGGGAGGTGAGGTGATGGCGGCGTACGACTGCGACGTGCTGGTGGTCGGCGGCGGGATCGTGGGCCTGTCGACCGCGTACGCCCTCACGCGCGCCGCCCCGGGCACGCGGGTGCTGGTGCTGGAGAAGGAGGCGGGGCCGGCCCGGCACCAGACCGGCCGCAACAGCGGTGTGATCCACAGTGGGATCTACTACCGGCCGGGTTCCTTGAAGGCGCGCTTCGCCGTCGGGGGCGCGGCGGAGATGGTGCGGTTCTGCGCGGAGCAGCGGTTGCCGTACGAGGTGACGGGCAAGCTGATCGTCGCCACCGGGCGCGAGGAGCTGCCGCGGCTGCACGCCCTGGCCCAGCGCGGCCGGCAGAACGGGGTGCCGGTGCGCGAGCTGGGCCCGGCGCAGATCGCGGAGTTCGAGCCGGCGGTACGGGGCGTGGGCGCCCTGCACGTGGCCACCACCGGCATCTGCGACTTCCCGGCGGTGGCGCGGCGGCTGGCGGAGCTGGCCGGGCAGGACGGGGTCGAGGTGCGCTACGGCGCCGAGGTGTGCGCGGTGGGGCGGCGCGAGGACGCCGTCGCGGTGCGTACGGCGTCCGGCGAGGTGCTGCGCGGCCGGGTCCTGGTCAACTGCGCGGGGCTGTACAGCGATCGGGTGGCCCGTCTGGCGGGTGACGACCCGGGCATGCGCATCGTCCCCTTCCGGGGGGAGTACTTCGAGCTGGCGCCCGAGCGCCGGGGCCTGGTGCGGGGCCTGGTGTATCCGGTGCCGGATCCGGCGTTCCCGTTCCTGGGCGTCCACCTCACCCGCGGCATCGACGGCCATGTCCACGTGGGCCCCAATGCGGTGCCGGCGCTGGCCCGCGAGGGGTACGGGCGGTGGACGGTGCGGCCGGGCGAGCTGGCCGGCACCGTCGCGTATCCGGGGGCCTGGCAGCTGGCCCGCCGCCACTGGCGGTACGGGGCGGGCGAGGTGCGCCGCTCCCTGTCGCGGCGGGCCTTCACGGAGGCGGTGCGGCGCATGCTGCCGCAGGTCACCCCGCAGGACCTGATACCCGCGCCCGCGGGGGTGCGGGCGCAGGCGGTGCTGCCGGACGGGTCGCTGGTGGACGACTTCCTCTTCGTCCGCTCGCCGCGCATGGTGCACGTGCTCAACGCGCCCTCACCGGCGGCCACGGCCTCGCTGCCGATCGGACGGGAGGTGGCGCGCCGGGCGCTGGCGGCCTTGGGGCACGCGGCCGTGGCGCGCTAGGGCCGCCTGTCGGGCGGATAGTGCAGCGCCCCGTCAGGGGCGCGGGGCACCCGCGGCGGGCTCACCGGCTGGGGGCGTACACGCGCACGTAGTCGACCAGCATGCGGGCGGGGAACGGGGTGGAGCGGTCCGGCGGGCCGGGCCAGTCGCCGCCGACGGCGAGGTTGAGCAGCAGGTAGTGGGGGTGGTCGAAGACCCAGCGCTGCCCGCGGCGCAGCCGGTCGGCCGAGGCGCTGCCGTACGCCTTGCCGTCGAGGTACCAGGTGATCCTGCCGGGCACCCAGTCGACGCGGTAGGTGTGGAAGTCGTCCGACAGCCGCCCGCCGGCGCCGAGCCGGGTGTGGCGCTCGATGCCCTGGGCGACGTAGCCGGGGCCGTGGACGGCGCCGTGCACGGTGTCGGGCTGCCTGCCGAGGGCCTCCATCACGTCGATCTCGCCGTTGGCGGGCCAGGCCACGCGGTCGGAGTCGGCGCCCATCATCCAGAAGGCCGGCCACAGGCCCTGCCCGCGGGGGATCCTGATGCGGGCCTCGAAGCGGCCGTACGCGCGGGCGAAGCGGCCCTTGGTCTTGATCCGCCCGGAGGTGATGTCGCACGGCCCGCTGGCGCACCGCATGCCGCGCCGCTTCTCGTGTCGGGCGGTGATCGCGAGGTGGCCGCGGCCGTCGAGGGAGACGTTGCCGGGGCGGTCCGTGTAGTACTCCCACTCGTGGTTGCCCCAGCGGGGCTCCCCGCCCCGGTCGAAGACCCACCTGCCCCGGTCGGGCCGCCGGCCGGCGGGCCCGGCGAACTCGTCCGACCACACCAGGCGCCACCCGCCGGAGCGGGCGTACGCCTGCTGTACGGGCCCGGGGCCGGGCGCCCCGGCCACCGCGGCGGGGACGCCGTGCGGGGGCGCCCCGGTCGGTTCCCCGGCGTGTTCCTCGCGGGCCATGCCGCTGCCGGCGAGCAGCACCGCGGCGGCGAGCAGGGCGAGCGTGGCGGTGAAGGGGCGCAGTCGCATGGGTGATCCCTGGAGAGGGTGGGGGACGGCTCGCCGAAGGCCCGGGCCAGTGGGATCGTAGGGGCGCGACAAGCCGGGGCCAGGGCCACCACGCAGCGTCGCGCCGGACCCACCGGAACGGCGGACAGGCATTCCCCCGGTTGTCGGCCGCCTCGCCGGTCGCCGCAGGGTGCGGGGGGCCACGAGGCGTGGCTGGACCGCGCGGTCCGGGGCCGTGCCGGGCCTGCCCGGAGGCCCCGAGGCCCGGATGCCGCGCCCTGGCCCGGGGGCCCGAGGCCCGGGCGCCGCGCCCGGCCCGGCCCGGGGCTCCGCTCTCTAGGGCGTGTCCGGTGGATCATGCAGTGCCCCGTCAGGGGCGCGGGCGGTGTCGATGTGCGGCTGCCGCCGCGTGGGCGCGATCGGCCGGCGACAGCCCGCAGCTGACACACCACCCCGAGGGGCCGACTGCGGGCACGTCGTGGCTTGTCGCGCAGTTCCCCGCGCCCCTGACGGGGCGCCGTGGTGGCGCGTGACGACGATCCGCCGGACACGGACACGCCCTAGCGGGGCGAGTCGCGCAGACTCGGGGCGCCGCCAGGCCCGGGGCACCGCTCCAAGCCCGGGGAGTCGCGCAGGCCCAGGGCGTCGCCAGGCCCGAAACGCCGCCCCAAGCCCCGGGGCTTCGCGCCAGACCCGCGACGCCACACCAGCCCCCAGAGCTGGCCCGCCCCAAGCCCCAGGGGAGTCGTGCCGGACCTGGCGGCGCCGCCCCGAGCCCGGGGGGGACTTTTTGGCGCGCCCGTAGACTGGAGGAACTGTGTCCGAGAACCTCGCCCCCAGCATCGCGGCCGGCACGGCCGCCGCAGCCCCCCGTCCGGTCCCGGCTCCTGCCCGTGCCCGGCGCGAGCCCATGTTTCCCGACGGCCCGGCGCCGGATCCGGCGGGCTCGCACCACGAGCGCCGTATCCGGTCCTTCCAGCCGCGCCGCAGCCGGGTCACGCCCGGGCAGGCCGAGGCGCTGCGCCGCCTGTGGCCCACGTGGGGGCTGGACGTCGATGGTCTGCGCCGCCTCGACCTCGGTGAGCTCTTCGGCGACGCCGCGCTGCCCGTGGTCCTGGAGATCGGCTTCGGTATGGGCGAGGCGACGGCCGAGATGGCGGCCGCCGACCCCGGCACCGGCATCCTCGCCTGCGACGTGCACACCCCGGGTCAGGGCAACCTGCTGGGCCTGGCCGAGCAGCGCGGGCTGACCAACGTCCGGGTGGCCAACGGTGACGCGATCATTCTGCTGCGCGAGATGCTCGCGCCCGACGCCCTCGCGGGCATCCGCGTGTTCTTCCCGGATCCCTGGCCCAAGAAGCGTCACCACAAGCGCCGGCTGATCCAGCCGGAGTTCCTGGCGCTGGCGGCGACGCGGCTCGCGCCGGGTGCGGTGCTGCACTGTGCGACGGACTGGGAGCCGTACGCCGAGCAGATGCTGGAAGTGCTTTCGGCGAGCCCCGACTTCGAGAACACGCAGCCCGACGGCGGTTACGCGCCGCGCCCGGACTTCCGGCCGCTGACCCGCTTCGAGGGGCAGGGCCTGGACAAGGGCCACGTCGTCCACGACCTGATGTTCCGCCGCCGCGGCTGAGCGCCCGACGCCGAGCGGAGCACACCCCTGCGGAACCGGCGGCGCCGGATCCGGGCCCGAATTGGGGACGCCGACCCCCACGGCGCTTGGTTAGGGTCGTGGCGTGCATGCGCCCCCGACCGACCGGCAGCCGCAACCGCAGCCGTTGCCGCCGCAGATACCGCCGATGCCCGCCAGCCCGCCGACACCGCCGGCGGGCCTGCACTACAAGGCCCGCCGGGCCCTGTGGGACACCCTCTGGGACAACAAGGCGGTCCGGGCGGGCGCGGTCTTCCTGCTGCTCGCCCTGTGCGGGCTGATCATCCTCGCCCTCGTCCGCGAGCAGACCGGCACCGAGGGCTTCCTGGTGGGCCTGGGCCTCGCCGTCCTGCCCGTACCGCTGCTCATAGCCGCGTTCCGTTGGATGGACCGCGTCGACCCCAAGCCCTGGCGCAACCTCGTCTTCGCCTTCGCGTGGGGCGCCTGCGCGGCCACCCTCGTCGCCCTGCTCGCCAATGGCTACGCCACCCGCTGGCTGCTCAGTGCCGTCGACGTGACCCAGCGCGACGACCCCTCCACCTGGGGCGCCACCTTCGTGGCGCCGGTGGTGGAGGAGAGCGCCAAGGGCGTGGCGATCCTGCTGCTGTATCTCTTCCGCCGGCGCGACTTCAACGGCATCGTCGACGGCGTCGTGGTCGCCGGCATCACGGCCACGGGCTTCGCCTTCACCGAGAACATCCTCTACCTGGGCAACGCCTTCGCCGACGACCAGAGCTTCGGCTACTCGGGCCTGCCGACGACGACCGCGGCCACGTTCTTCATCCGGGTGCTGATGTCGCCCTTCGCGCACCCGCTGTTCACGTCGATGACGGGGCTGGGCTTCGGCCTGGCGGCCACGCTGGCGGCCCGACGCCGCGTGCTGCGTACGCTCGTTCCGTTCCTGGCCCTGCTGACGGCCATGCTCCTGCACGCGCTGTGGAACGGCTCGGCGACGCTGCCGAACGGCGGCTTCCTCGCGGTGTACGCGCTGTTCATGGTGCCGGTCTTCGGGCTGCTGACCTGGCTGGTGATCTGGTCCCGCCAGAACGAGCTGCGCACCATCCTCGCCGAGCTCCCCGCCTACCAGGCTGCCGGCTGGCTCACCCCGCCCGAACCGCTCGCCCTGTCCTCGATGCGGGCCCGCGGCATCGCCCGCGACCTGGCCCGCCGCACCGGCGGCGCGGCCGCGGCCCGCACGGTCGCGGAGTACATATCCTTCGCCACCTCCCTGGCCTTCCTCCGCCACCGCGCCCAGCGCGGCACCCCGGACCCCCACTTCACCGCCCGCGAGCAGGAACTCCTCCACCACCTCTGGCAACGCCGCACCACAGCCCAACCAGCCCTGGCCCAAGCAGTCACCACCATCCCGAGGCCGTACCCGACCCCGTACCCACCCCAGTGGGGCCCCGCCCCGGGCCAATGGCAGGGGTGGCCGCCGCAGCGGTAGCGGCATTGTTCACTGGTACGCGTTCATCACCAGCTCATGGGGGGACACATCATGCCTGAAGACGAGGCGAAAGCCGTCCGCAAACTGTTCGAGAGAGTCGGGCAGACGACGGGGCTGGAGGACCAGCTCCGTACCTTCCTGGTCGCGACGCCGGAGGAACGGCAGCAGGCCATCGCCCGGCTCCTGGCCGAGCATTTCCCTGCCGATCCCTGGCAAGAGGTCTTGCTCAGCGTTGGCCTGGTGGACGAAGAGTTCAACGGCTTCGGCCACCCGCCGTACGTGCCCGTGGGCACCTGCTTCGAAAGCCGCGCCGCGCTGCGGGCTTCGGGGCTGCACGACCACCTGCAAGCAGGAATCTGGGGGAAGGCGGATGAGGACGCCAAGTCCATCGTGGTCTCTGGCGGCTACGAGGACGACAGGGATTACGGCGACGTCATCATTTACACGGGCCAGGGCGGACAGCAGAAGCGTCGGCAAGTAAGGGATCAGGAGCTCACCCTCGGCAATGCCGCACTCGTCAACAGCCAATCGTCAGGCACCCCCGTCCGCGTCATCCGCGGGTACAAGGGCGACAAGGTCTACTCGCCTGAGCGCGGATATCGCTACGACGGCCTCTACCGCGTCGAGGACCACTGGTCGCAGCGTGGCCAGTCGGGCTTCCTGGTGTGGCAGTACCGCCTGGTCGCCGTTGACGCGGCCGGGGTCAAGGAAGCGGACATCAGGGCGGCCCACAATGCTGCGAAGTTCGGCCGGCCCACGCTCGACGAGCCCCTTCCCACCGGGCTGCCCACCGGAAACGATGCGCCCGGCCGCAGGGTGACCACGACGCAGCGTGTGGTCCGGAGCACGGCCGTGGCCAACATCGTCAAGCGGATGTACGACTACACGTGTCAGGTGTGTGGCATCCGCATCGAGACGCCAACCGGCGCCTACTCCGAAGCAGCCCACATTCGGCCGTTGGGCCGCCCCCACAACGGGCCGGACACCCCGGAAAACGTCCTGTGCCTATGCCCGAACCACCATGTGGCCTTCGATTTCGGGATGCTCACCATCGCACCCGACGGCACAGTCGTGGAACACGGCTCCCAGCAACGTACGTACAAGCTGCGCCTGCATCCCCAGCACGCGATAGCTGCCGAACACCTGGCGTACCACCGCGAGCACCACGAGGCCCGACGCGCCGCACCGGTCGAGGGTTAATCTCGCAGGAGATCGTCTGTCGACACGGAGGTGTGGGCCATGGCCACAGTCAGCGGGATTCCGGCGTCTGTCGTAGCAGCCGTCGGGCTTGTCGGGGGGTATGGCGTGGCGCGGTGGACGAAGAAGAGGGTGCTCGGTGGGGTGGTGTTGGGGGCCGCCGGGGTGGTGGCTGCTCGGGAGTGGAACGAGAAGGCCGGGGCGCAGGCTGCCGCGGGGCTGACGGGGTTGTATCTCGCCGCGTTCGGTGGGGCGCATCCGTTGGCGAAGAAGGTGGGGGCCTGGCCGGCGGTGTTCGCCGTCGCCGGTGGGGTGGCGGTGGCTTCGTGGGCGGTGGAGAAGCGGGCGTAGCCCACGAAGCCGTTGCCGGTGCTTACGCCGAGGCTTCGGTGAGCTGCTTGAGGTCGGCGTCCGTCAGGTGCAGGTCGGTCAGCGCCAGGAGGGGGCCGAGCTGGTCGACCGTGCGGGCGCTGGCCAGGGGGGTGGCCACGGTGGGCTGGGCGGCGAGCCAGGCGAGGGCGACGGTGGAGACGTCCGCGCCGTGGGCGGCGGCCACCTCGTCGAGGGCGGCCAGGACACGTCGGCCTCGTTCGGTCTCGAGGTGCTTGGCGGCGCTGCCCGCGCGGGCGCTGTCCACGGTGGTGCCGGGGCGGTACTTGCCGGTGAGGAAGCCGGAGGCCAGGGCGTAGTAGGGGACGGCGGCCAGGCCGTGGCGGGCGGCGACGTCGGCGAGGGGGCCCTCGTAGGTGTCGCGGGAGACCAGGTTGTAGTGCGGCTGGATCGCCACGTACTTGGCGAGGCCGGAGGCGTCGGAGAAGGCGAGGGCGGCCTGCAGGCGTTCGGCGCTGATGTTGGAGGCGGCGATCTCGCGGACCTTGCCCTCCTTCACCAGGGCGTCGAGGGTGCCGATGATGTCCTCGACCGTCTGCGAGGTGTCGTCGTAGTGGGTGTAGTAGAGGTCGATGTAATCGGTGCCCAGGCGGCGCAGGGACTCCTCGACGCGTGACCTGATGGTGGCGGGTGCGAGGCCTGCCGGTTCGGGGACGCCGGCGCCGACCTTGGTGGCGATGACCGTCCGGTCGCGGTTGCCGCGGGCGGCGAGCCAGGCGCCGAGGATGGTCTCGGACTCGCCGCCCCGGTTGCCCGGAACCCATGCCGAGTAGACGTCGGCGGTGTCGATGAAGTTGCCGCCGGCCTCGGCGTAGGCGTCGAGGACGGCGAAGGACTGCTTCTCGTCCGCCGTCCAGCCGAAGACGTTGCCCCCGAGTGCGAGGGGGTGGACGGTGAGACTGCCGATCGTGCGGTGGTTGTCAGCCATGCGATGCCCCAACGCCCCTACCGGCAGCCTTATTCCGCGTCAGTGCGCGTTGCGTCTTCGGTCAGTCCGCGGGTGCGGGAGCCGGTAGGGGCTCGGGAGGGTGGACGGACAGGGGGGTGGCGATGTCCTCGAGGGAGCGGCCTTCGGCGGCCACGGCGAGGAATGCCGCCACCACCCCGCCGATGCACATCAAGGAGGCGCCGACGCTGAAGGCGAGCACGGTGTCCCCGACGACGCCGCTGTGGGTGAGGGCGGCGAACAGCAGCGGGCCGCTGATGCCGCCCGCCGCTGTGCCCACCGCGTAGAAGAACGCGATGGCCATGGCCCTGGTCTCCATCGGGAAGATCTCCGAGACGGTGAGGTACGCACTGCTCGCTCCGGCCGAGGCGAAGAAGAGCACGACGGCCCAGCACGCGGTCAGGGTGACGGCGTTGAGCCGGCCGCTGCCGAAGAGCCAGGCGGTCGCGAACAGCAGCAGCCCGGCCAGCAGATACGTCGAGGTGATCATGATGCGCCGGCCGAGCGTGTCGAAGAGCTTGCCGAGGAAGAGCGGGCCCAGGAAGTTGCCCAC
Organism: Streptomyces sp. NPDC049585; assembly: GCF_040675615.1. NCBI lineage: Bacteria > Bacillati > Actinomycetota > Actinomycetes > Kitasatosporales > Streptomycetaceae > Streptomyces > Streptomyces sp. NPDC049585. The sequence goes on from NZ_JBFAPE010000053.1 coordinate 22,552, forward strand.
TGCTATGACGGCGAAGAAATAGCCGGTACGGGAGGTGGAGACGCCGAAGAAGCGGGTGAGGATCGCGCCGAAGCCGAACGTGATGGCGTTGTAGAGGAACGCCTGTCCGATGAAGAGGGCGAGCCCCAGCACCGCCCGGCGGCGGTAGTCGGAGAAGACGGTCCGGGCGATGTCCCGGAATCCGAAGCTCTCGCGCTGGCGAATGGTGAAACGCCCCTTCGCGGGCGGCAGCTCGGCGCCCTTCTCCACGACGACGCGTTTCTCGATCTCCGTGACCAGTTCCTCCGCCTCCGGGCTGCGGCCGTGAATGAACAGCCAGCGTGGACTTTCCGGGACGTGGCGCCGCACGAGCAGGATCACCAGGCCCAGGACGACGCCGAGCCCGAAGGTCAGCCGCCAGCCGACGTCCTTGGCGAAGATGCTCGTGTCCAGCATCAGGATCGACAGCAGCGACCCGGCGATCGCGCCGAGCCAGAAGCTGCCGTTGATGATCAGGTCGACGCGGCCGCGGTAGGCGGCCGGGATGAGTTCGTCGATGGCGGAGTTGATGGCCGCGTACTCGCCGCCGATGCCGAAGCCCGTCATGAAGCGGAAGACGAAGAACCACCAGGACGAGTACGACAGTGCGGTCAGCGCGGTCGCCGACAGATAGACCGCCAGGGTGACCATGAAGAGTTTCTTGCGGCCGAAGAGGTCGGTGAGCCGGCCGAAGAACAGCGCCCCGGAACACGCCCCCGCCACATACAGCGCGGCGGCCAGGCCCGTCACCCCGCCGGAGGTGATGGGCAGGCCGCTGCCCTGTTCGGAGAGGCGGCCGGCAATGTTGCCGACGACCGTGACCTCCAGACCGTCCAGCACCCAGACGGTGCCCAGCCCGATCACCACCGTCCAGTGCCACCGGGACCAGGGCAGCCGGTCCAGGCGGGCGGGAACGGACGTGGTGATCGTCGGTGCGGTCGTCGTCACATCCTCTGATTTCCCGATCACACGGATAACATTCCCGGAAAATCGGGATACGTAGGGGAATCCACGCCGCTATGACCCGGCTGCCTCCCTGCGGTTGCGGAGCGCGCGCTACGGCTGCAGGCCCCGGTCGCGCAGCCAGGACAGCGGGTCCACCGGGGCGCCACCGCCCGGCCGCACCTCCAGGTGCAGATGGGGACCGGTGACATTGCCGGTCGCACCGACCCGGCCGATGACCGTGCCGGGACCGACCTTGCCCGAGGTGATCACCATCGACGACAGGTGGCAGTACCAGACCTCCGTACCGTCGCCGAGGGTCAGCACGACGCGGTAGCCGTACGCGCCCGCCCAGCCGGCCTGCGTGACCGTACCCCCGCTCACGGCCCGCACCGGAGTGCCGGTCGGGGCGGCGAAGTCCTCGCCGGTGTGGTGATGCGACGACCACATGGCCCCGGCCCGCCCGAAGCCGGCGGTGAGGGTGTACGAGGTGAGAGGGAGGGTGAAGGAACCACGGGCCTGCGAGGGCGCTTGCGGGGCGCGATGCGGCTGGGGTGCCCGGTGCTGCTGGGGAGCCCGGTGCGGCGCTTGAGGCGCGGCGTGCGCTTGCGGTCCGGCGTGCGCTTGCGGCGCAGCGTGCGGGGCCTGGTGGGTCTGGTGGGTCTGGTGGCCCTGGTGAGTCTGCTGCGGCGCCGGCGCCGCCTGGGCGGGCACTGCTGCCGCTGCCGCGTGCGCCGCTGCTGCGCGGGCTGCCGCTGCCTGGGCCGCGGCAGCGGCCTTGGCCTTGGCCTCGGCTTCCGCCAGTGCCGCCTGCTGCGCGGCCATCGCGTGGTGCCGTTCCGCCGCCGCCCGGGCCTCGGCCGCCTGCACGGCCGCTTCCGCCGCCTCCTGCTGGTGCTCGGCCTGCTGCATGATGCGTGCCCGCAGCACCTCGCCCGCGTGGGCGGCTTCGTCGGTGAACGCCGCCGCGGGTGCGGCGGGTGCGTTCCGGCCGGGGTCGGGCATGGATATGGGGGCCGCCGGGCGGTCCTGCGCGCTGGCCATGCCGCCCGCGCCCACCGCCGCGATCATGCCCACGCCGAGGACGGCACCGCTGCGGGCCACCGTGCCGCCGCGCTGCTTGGCGGCGCGGTGCCGGCCGCGCTCGAGCGGCGTCGCCGGGAGCTCGTCGTCGGGGTCGGTGGCGCCGGGATCGTAGGGCGGGGCGTAAGCCGGGACGATCGGAGGGTCGTACGCGGTGTAGGAACCGTCGTCGGCACCGTGCCTGTTGGACGCCACCGGGGCGCACTCCTTTCCTTCCCACTCGCCTACCGGGTTAGCTGTCGGGTTCGGAGCAGGAAGGTCTCCTACGGGCCGGTGCGCGGCCCGATTCACCCCAAAGGGATGGTTCCCCGGTTCCGTTCACGGGATTCGGCGAAGGCGCGCGGCACCGCCTCTTGCGGCGGTATCCAGGACCGCGCTGCGTTATCGAACGTTAATAGACATCGCGACCGGATTCCAAGCCGAACGGGTGAATTCGCAGGCGTATTGACGCTCCAACTTTCTGACGGAGCGTCAATTGTTATGCGCGCTCCCCCGCGGGCCGGCGCCGCCGGGCCGGGCGGGTGCGGCCGCGCCCGGGACGGCGCTGCGACTGCTCCTGCCGGGGCTGCTCCGGCCGGGACTGCTCCTGCCGGGGCGCGGGCACCGCGATCGTCACCGGGATGCCGCTCGGCTCGCGGGCGCCGGTGATGCGGACGAGCTCGGCGTCCTGCGGGCGCACGTCGGCCGTCGCCGGGGCGATGCGCGCGGTCACCATCATCTGCCGCATGTCGCGCCGCTCCTCGGGCAGGACGAGCGTGACGACGGTGCCCGCCTCGCCGGCCCGGGCCGTACGGCCGCCGCGGTGCAGGTAGTCCTTGTGGTCGACGGGCGGGTCGATGTTGACGACGAGGTCGAGCCCGTCGATGTGGATGCCGCGCGCCGCCACGTTCGTGGCGATCAGCGCGGTCACCTGCTCGGTGCGGAACTGCTCCAGGACGCGGTTGCGCTGCGGCTGGCTCTTGCCGCCGTGCAGCGCCGCGGCGCGCACGCCCTGCGCCAGCAGGCGCTTGACCAGCCGGTCGGCGCCCCGCTTGGTGTCCACGAACATGATCACGCGGCCTTCGCGGGCCGCGATCCGGGTGACCACGTCACGCTTGGCATCCACGTCGGCGACGTGCAGCAGGTGGTGCTCCATGGTGACCACCGCGCCCGCCGAGGGGTCGACGGAGTGGGTGACGGGGTCGGTCAGGAAGCGGCGGACGAGCCGGTCGACGTTGCGGTCCAGCGTCGCGGAGAACAGCATCCGCTGGCCGCCCGGGGCGACCTGGTCGAGCAGGCGGGTGACCTGGGGCAGGAAGCCCATGTCGGCCATCTGGTCCGCCTCGTCCAGGACGGTGACGGTCACGTCGCCCAGGGCGCAGTCGCCGCGCTGGAGCAGGTCGGCGAGCCGGCCCGGCGTCGCGACCATGACCTCGGCGCCACGGCCGATGGCCTGCGCCTGCCGGCCGATGGACAGTCCACCGACGACGGTGACCGTACGCAGGTCCAGGGCGGCCGCGTAGGGGGCGAGGGAGTCGGTGACCTGCTGCGCGAGCTCACGGGTGGGCACCAGCACCAGCGCCAGCGGCCGGCCCGGCCGGGCCCGCCGGCCCGCGGTACGGGCCAGGAGCGCGAGCCCGAAGGCGAGGGTCTTGCCGGAACCGGTACGCCCGCGGCCGAGGACGTCGCGTCCGGCGAGGGAGTTCGGCAGGGTCGCGGCCTGGATGGGGAAGGGCTCGGTGACGCCCTCGCGGGTCAGCGTCTTCAGCAGGGCGCCCGGCATGTCGAGGTCGGCGAAGGAGGCGACGGGCGGCAGCGCCGGCGTCGTGGCCTCGGGCACCTCGAAGTCGGCGGCCGGCTCGACGACGGCGGCGGCGCCCCGTGCGGGGCCGCCGGCGCGGCGCCGGGCGGAGCGGCTCTCGCCGCCGGAGCGGCTGGCGCCGCGGGAACGGGTGCCGCCGGGGCGGCTGTCGCCGCCGGAGCGGGTCTCGCCCTCGGAGCGGGCGTCCCCACGGGAGCGGGTGCTGCTGCTGAGGCGGGCGCTGCCGCCGGAGCGGGCCTCCCCGCCGATGCGGGCGCTGCCGCCGGAGCGGGCCTCCCCGCCGATGCGGGCGCTGCCGCCGGTCCGGGTCTCCCCGCCGATGCGGGCGTTGCCGCCGGTGCGGGCGTCGTCAGCGGCGCGGGTGCTGCCGCCGTTCCGGGCCTCACCGCTGGTCCGGGCGTTGCCGCCGGAGCGGGCGCCACGACCGGTCCGGGCGTCCCCGCCCGAACGGGCACCGCCACCGGAACCGGCGCCACCGCCGGAACGGGCACCGCTGCCGGAGCGGGCGTCCCCACCGGAGCGGGCATCGGCGCCGGAGCGGCTGTCGCCGCCCGAGCGGGTGCCACCGGCGGAGCGGGCGTCGCCGCCGGAGCGGGCGTTACCGGAGCGGGCATCGCCACCGGAGCGGGCGGGGCGGGGGGCGGAGCGAGTCATGCGGGACCTTCCCTCGGTGGCGGCGGCGGGAGCCGGGCCCCCGGTGGACGAACGCGACAATGGGGCCCGCACCCAGTGGTGCGGGCCCCATGGCGCGTACGCGCGTACGGTTTCGTCAGATGGTGACGATGTTCTCGGCCTGCAGGCCCTTCTGGCCCTGCGTGACCTCGAAGGACACCTTCTGGCCCTCAAGCAGCTCGCGGAAGCCGTTGGAGGCGATGTTCGAGTAGTGGGCGAAGACGTCGGGGCCGCCGCCGTCCTGCTCGATGAAGCCGAAGCCCTTTTCCGAGTTGAACCACTTCACGGTGCCAGTAGCCATGTCTATCTCCTTAGTGATGGGGTGGCCCCCGACCGGAAAAAGACCGGCGAAAACAAAAATGCGCCTTCGGCTACATGGCCGAGGCGCACACGAATTCCATGGGTACCACAACTGCAACTCGTACGAGAGTACCACGCCCTGTGCGCCTCGTGTGGATCTTGGTGGAGCGCTCCCCCGGCCCGCGCTATAACTCGACCCCCTGGGCCCTGGCGTGCCGGTCGGCGGCGACCTCCGCCTCGGCCTCGTCGAGGTAGACCTCGCAGACCAGCCGCCCGTCCGCGGTCATGTTGTGCTCCAGCTCCCAGAGGCTGACCTCTCCCCCGCCTTCGAGCAGGAACGCGTGCTCGTAGAAGCGGCACCAGGTGGCGTCCTTGCCGGGCCCCCGGCGCCTGGGCTTGGTGATGAGGGCGATGTGGTGGCCGAGCGCCCCTTGGAGCAGTTCGCGCACGACCTCGCCGGGCCCGTCGGCGTTCTCGGCCCGGCGCAGCAGCCGGCGGGCGTGCTCGGGGGAGGCCTCGGCGACGTACTCGCGGCGGGGCCGGCTGGGGCCCATGGCCAGCAGCAGTTCCTCGGCCAGCCAGGCCGGCAGCTCCTCGTCCTCGCTGCCCGGGCCGATGCCCCCGCCGCCGATGCGCTCGTGCACGCGACGCTCGGCGGCGTCGAGGGCGGTGTCGTCGGTGTAGAGCTCGTACAGGAACCGCTCCTGCGGCCCGGTGTCGTGTTCGAGCTCGTACAGCACGAGGCTGCTGCCGTCGGCGAGCAGGAAGACGTGGCGGTAGGTGTTGCAGCGCAGGGGGCGCCCGCCGTCGTTGCGCTGGCGGTACGAGCGCAGCTCGGGCTGGTGCATCAGCGCGGTGCCCAGCCGCGCGAGGACGCCCTCGCCGATCTCGAAGCCGTTCTGGGCCCGCCTCAGCAGCTCCTGCACCTGCTCGGCGGGGGTCGCCTCGCGGCCGGCGGGGCGCTCCGGCTCGTCGCCGCCCCGCTGCCCGCCCTCGCCCCCGCCCTCGCGCGTCCTCGCCATGCCCCTCGACCTCCCGAGTCCTCTCCCGCCACCGAGCCGGGTGCCGTCCACCGTCCGCCGCAGGCTGCGCCGTCGCCGGTACGAGCGCCGTGCCGGCGCTCCTGCGCCGCTCGCGGGGGTCCGTGCGCTGCCCTTCCGCGCACTTACCGTAGCGGCGCGAACACGGCCGGCGGGCGGGGTTTTCCGCAAGTGGCCGTAGGGCGCCCTTACCGCACTCCTGTCCTTCGAACCTTCGCAGCAGCGGACAGGCCCTAGGTGTGTTGTCCCGGGACGTTGGTGACACGCGTGCTGGGTGCTTGAACGGGTGAGGGCCTTCTGGCTCGGTGGGGATTGCGACATCTCAAC
>NZ_JBFAPE010000054.1:0-28342 GCF_040675615.1 Streptomyces sp. NPDC049585
GAGATGTCGCAATCCCCACCGAGCCAGAAGGCCCTCACCCGTTCAAGCACCCAGCACGCGTGTCACCAACGTCCCGGGACAACACACCTAGGCCGCCGGCACCGCGATCGCCGTCAGCACCAGCCCGTCGCGCACCAGCCACCGTCCCTCAAAGCCGGCCAGCCGGCCGCCCGTCGCCGCCCGCAGCGGCTCCGCCTTGAGCACCCGGGCCGTGAACGTGCCGGCGTCGGGGTCCACCTCGATGACGGCGTCCTGGAAGTCCAGCCACTGCCGGGTGAGCGGGAACCACGCCTTGTAGACGCTCTCCTTGGCACTGAAGACCAGCCGGTCCCAGTGCACGGAGGGCCGCTCGGCCTCCAGCCGGGCCAGCCACCCGTGCTCCTCCGGGCGCGTCACCAGATCCCGCACGCCGCCCTGCGGCAGCGGCAGGTTGGGCTCGGCGTCCACGCCGATCGTCAGGACGTCGCCGGCCAGCGCCACGGCCGCACCCCGGTAGCCCGCGCAGTGCGTCATGCTGCCGATGACCCCCTGCGGCCACTGCGGCGCGCCGCGCTGCCCGGGAATGATCGCCGCCGGTGCCACGCCCAGGCGGCCCAGGGCGGTGCGGGCGCAGGCCCGCACCGTGGAGAACTCCCGGCGCCGCTTGTCCACGGCGCGGGCGATCAGGGCCTCCTCCTCGGGGAAGAGGGCAGGGGTCTGGGCGGGGTCCTCGAACGCCTCGGCCGTCTGGATCGGTGAGGGCAGCAGCGTGCCAATCATGTGCGCCGGTCATTCCTTTGGTCGAAGCGGCCGGAGTGCATGTACGAAAGGCACCCTGCCAGGTGGGAAGCCAATGGGAAACCCAGTCATTCTGTTGATCGGCCCACATCGGGATCACCCGGACGCTTCATGGACGAAACCTTTGTTGTCGCCACACGTTGATCCGGGCTCCCGGCCCTCACGGGCCGGGTGCCCGTCCCGTACGACCAAGTAAAGGTGTCTCCCCATGTCACGAATCGCCAGGGCAGCAGTTGTCACCGCCGCCGTCGGCGCCACGCTCGCCGGTGTCTCCGGCGGAGCTGTCGCCGACTCCGGAGCGAAGGGTGCCGCCGTCGGCTCCCCGGGTGTCATCTCGGGCAACGTCATCCAGGTCCCGATCCACGTTCCGATCAACATCTGCGGCAACAGCATCGACATCATCATCGGCCTGCTGAACGCGGCGTCGGGCAACGTCTGCATCGCCGGCTGACGCACGCCCGGCGACGCCGGTGCTGCGGTCGCGGGGCGCTCCCCGGCCCGCGACCGCACACCGAGGGCGCATGGCGTCCCCGGTCCCCGTACCGGCGGACGCCATGCGCCCTCGCCTCCACGGGGAGAACGCGGGCGCCAACAGATGATGCTCTGTCAGGTGCAGGTGCTCGCACGTAGGATCACTTCCCTGAACCGATGGCGGGGCGGGCGGGGAGCATGGGCGGGGACGGCGGCAACACCATCGAGGGCGGCACCTACCACGACACGGTGATTCAGGCCCACACTGTCCACTACGGGCATCCCGAGCGGCGCCCGCCGCGGCTGCTGGCGCCCCCGCCCGACGTCTACGTCGACCGCACCGCGGTCTTCGCCGAGCTGAGGCGCGCCCTCGACGAACGCGGCGATGCCAGTGCGCCCCTGGTCGTCGTCCTGACGGGCCTGCCCGGGATGGGCAAGACGGCCACCGCACTGCGCTGGCTGCACCGGCTCGGCCCCGCCTTCCCCGGCGGCCACCTCCAGGACGACCTCGCCGCCACGGGCCCGCTCGGCCCCCGCGACCCCCTCGCCGTCCTCGAACGCTTCGTGACCGAGCTGTCCGGTCCGCACGGCGACCGCCCGGCCGGCCTCGCGGGCCTCGCCGCCCGCTACCGCTCGCTGACCGCGGACGCCCCCGCCCTCGTCCTCCTCGACAACGCCGTCAACCCCGGCCAGGTGCGCCCGCTGCTGCCGGGCCATCCCGCGAGCGTGGTCGTCGTCACCAGCCGCTTCGCCCTCACCGGCCTGCGCGCCAGCCACCCGCGCACGCTCACCGTCCGCCTGGACGCCCTGGACGAGGCCTCCGGCGCCGAGCTCCTGCACGCCGTGGCGGGCGGCGGCGTCCTGGACCGGCCCGCGCTCACCGGCGTCCTGGACGCCTGCGCAGGACTGCCCCTGGCCGTACGGATCGCAGGTGCCCGGGTGGGTGAACTGCTGGAGAACGGGGAGGATCTCCACGCACTCGCCCGCGAACTCAACGACCGCCGTACGCGGCTGGAGGCACTCGCCGTGCCCGACGACCTCTCCGTGGCCCAGGTCTTCGACGCCGTGTACGCCGCCCTGCCGCCGGGCCCCGCGCGGCTCTACCGCGCCCTGGGCCTGCACCCGACGCCGGAGTTCTCCCGCGACCTCGTGCGCCACGTCGCCGCCGCGGACGACGACGTGCGCGCCCTCCAGCGCGAACGGCTGCTGGAGCCCGCCGGCGAGGGGCGGCTGCGGATGCACGGCCTGGTGCACGACCACGCCCGCACCCAGGCCCTGCGCCCGGACGGCTCCGTCGACACGTACGCCTTTGTGGACACCTATGTCGACTGGTACGTGCGGCGGGCCGCCGCCGTCGAGTGGCGCACCTCCGAGCGCTGGCGGCACGGCCCGTTGTTCACCCGGCCGGAGGAGCTCGCCGACGTCTTCGGCAGCGCACAGGAGGCGCTGGACGCCTTCGAGGCCGACCGCGCCAACGTCGTGGCCGTCGTCGAACTGGCCCATGAGACGGGGCGGTACGCACAGGTCTGGCAGCTGTGCGAGGCCCTGCGCGGCTTCTTCTTCCGACGCAAGTACCACACGGACTGGACGGCCGTGTGCGCCCGGGGACTGGCCGCCGCCCGCCACGGCGACGACCGCCTGGCGGTGGCCCGCATGCACCTGGAGCTGGCCTTCGCCCACGCCGACCGCGACGCCGACGGGGACATGGCGATCGTCCGCGAACACTACGGGCACGCCCTGCGCGAGGCGACGGCCATCGCTCACGCCCGGACCGTCTCCTCCGCCCTGGAGGGCCTGGGCCTGCTCGACCTGCGCGCAGGCGATCCGGCGGCCGCCGCCGGTCGCTTCGAACGGGCAGTGGCGGCACTGGAGGGCGTGGACCACCCACGCGGCAGGGCGCTGCTGACCTTCCACCTCGGCCGGGCCCGCAGCGCCGAGCACCGGCACGAGGAAGCGGCCCGCCTGCTGCTGCGGGCCCGCAGCCTCTTCGCGGCACTGCCGGACCGGTTCAACGAGGCCAAGGCCCTGTGGCAGTACGCCCGTGCCCGGCTGCACGCCGACCGCACGGACGAGGCCCGCAAGCCGCTGGACGAAGCAGCCGAGCTGATCGCCTCGTGCGGCGCGCCCAAGGAGGAGGCCGACATCCTGCTGCTGCGCGGCGACGTGCTGGCACAGCAGGGCGAACGCGAGGCCGCCGAGGCCGACTGGCGGCGTGCGGCGCACCTGTACGGGACGCTGGGCAACCCCCTGTCCGCGGCCGCGCGGGAGCGACTCGGCACCGACTAGGCCGTCTCCGGCGGATCATGCAGTGCCCCGTAGGGGCGCGGGGCGGTGTCGATGTGCGGCTGCCGCCGCGTGGGCGCGACAAGCCACGACGTGCTTGCGGATTGCCCGGACTCCGGGGTGGCGTGTCAGCTGCGGGCCGTCGCCGGCTGATCGCGCAGTTCCCCGCGCCCCTTACGGGGCGCCGTGGTGGCGCGTGACGACGATCCGCCGGACACGCCCTAGTGCTGTCGTACGGCCAGGCGGGCGGGCGGAATGCCGTCGGCGACGTCCACCAGAAGCCCGTCCGCCGGGAGGTTTGAAGTGGTGGCGGCGACAAACAGGGCCGAGGCTGCAACAGCCGCCGTGTACACAGGACTGTGCGGCGCCTCCCAGGTCGCCGTCGTCCGCTGCCCACCGCGCGCGTGGATCGTGCAGCCGGCTTCTCCGTCGGTGAAAGACACCAGGGAGCAACCCGGGTACTGCCGCAGGAGCCGGGCGGCTGCCGTGCGGTGGGTCTCGCCGGGCGCCGGCGGCCGGGCCAGCAGGACATCGGCGCTGTGCGCCCACCGGGCGTCCGGTTCGCCTTCGGCGGCGACCACGTGCGGATCGGTGAGGTGCCCGGCCCGGGCGCCCTGCAGATCGGCCGGGTACCGGCGCAGCGAGAGCGCCCCGCCGCCGGCCACCGGGGCGCGGCGGTCGACAAGTACTGGTGGTGTGCCCGGACCGCGCCGCTCGGTGGGCAGGGGCAGCGGCAGGGGGACCGGGCGCGGGACGGCCGGGTCGGCGGGCTCGTCGAGCCGGAGCCGGGCGTAGTACAGGCGGCGCAGCAGTGCCGCCGCGCGCATCGGGCGGGAGGTGACCAGGTCGCCGATCCGGGCGAGCCGTTCGTCGCCGGCGCGGGCGGCGACCGCGCGGCGCAGCTGCCGTTCGAGCGGTTCGTGCGCGTCCACGTGCGACAGTGCCGCTCCCAGGAGTTCCATGGGCGAGCCGTCGGCGACCACGTCGTGGCCGAAGGCGCCGAGCAGCCCGGGTATGCCGAGTGCCGCCGCGTACAGGGTCAGCGAGCCGTGGTCGCCGATGAAGGCGTCCGCGGCCGGCAGGGCGGCCTTCCAGACGTCGCTCTCCGGTGCGGGCAGCAGCAGCCCGGCCCGCAGGCAGGGTGCCAGCCAGGCGCGTACCTGCCAGCCGCCGTGGCCGTACCAGACGTTGGGGTGGACGGCGGCCAGCACGCGGTATTCGTCCTGCGGCAGTTCGGCCAGCGCGCGGCGTACGAGGCCGACGTCCGCGCCGAGGAGGGAGTGCCGGCCCCAGGTGGAGGTCAGGACGAGCAGCTTCTGCCCGGGCAGCAGCCCGAGGGCGGCGCGGTACTCGTCGCGGAAGGGCAGGCCGGCGCGCAGGGTGTCCATGCAGGGGTCGCCGGCGACGACGGAGGCGGGCACGGCCTGCGGGCAGCCGCGGCGCAGGCGTTCACGCTGTTCGTCGTGGGAGAGGACGACGGCGGAGGGGATCAGCTCGCCGTCGTGGGTGAGCCACTCGGCATCCAGGCCGAAGGCTTCCGGTGTCCGGTGTCCGGTGTCCGGTGTCCGGTGTCCGGTGTCCGGTGTCCGGTGTCCGGTGCAAGTATTTATTGTATCCGGCGCCGTGCGGTGCGCCGATCAACGGAGCGTCTATCGCATGCAGTTCGCCGCCCCGGCTGCTGCTCACCGCCAAGTCGAACTTGTGCCGCTTCGCCTCCTCCCAGGGGACGTACGGCAGCTGGCGGGCCGCGACGAACTCCCGTATGCCCGTGTCGAACGCCGACGACCCGGTGCAGGTGAAGAGCACCTGCACCCGGCTGTCCCCCTCGAAGGGCGCCAGGAGGTCCAGTAGCCGCGTGGCGGAGGTGACGTTGTGGATGACCGCCAGCACCGTCCGCTCGGGCGGGGCGGTGGCCCACCGGGCGGCGTCGTCCCGCAGCAGGACGTGCGACGGCGACACCTGTGCGTCCGGCATGACCCCTCCCGTGTCGTGCTGGTGCGTCCCCCGGCTCCGAGCCCGTCCGGGCGACCATACCTGCTGCCCTGACGGCGACTTCAGGGAGCAGTAGGATCATCACTTTGCGTATATATGCAAGTTCTGGGGGAGGATGCAGGCAAGGGGGGCGGGCGATGGTGGCTGGGGGATCGGCATCGGTCAGGGCCCAGGAGGCCCGGCGGCACGAGCGCGAGCTGCGCGAGCAGCTGATCGCGGCACAGCGCGAGGCGCGGCGGTGGGAGGCGGCCAGCGAGGGCGAGCGCAAAGTCGCGGCCCAACTGCTGATGCTCACCGGCCGTGGCTGGCGGCTGCTGGTGGACCGGCGCTGGCCGGGGACGCGGTCGGCCAACGTGGACATGCTGCTGGTGGGGCCGGGTGGCGTCTTCGTCATCGACGTCAAGAACTGGCAGGCACCGCCCGGCGCCGCCGAGGGGCACCTGACCGCGGGCCGGCAGCGGCGCGACGGCGAGATCGGCAAGCTGCTGGCCGTCACGCGGCTGGCCGAGGCGGCCGTGGCGGCGCTGGGCATGTCGCCGGTGGCCGTCCAGCCGGTCATGGTCTTCGCCGGCCGCTCCTTCACCGGCGAGCTGGGCCGGGTGCGGCTGCTGGGTGAGCGGGAGGTGGGCCCCGCCCTGCTGGCCGAGCGCGCGCGGCTGACACCGCCGGGCGTACGGGCGGTCGCCGATCACCTGGCGCAGGTCTTCCCGGCGTACGAGAGCTCGGCGCTGCCGGAGGAGCACCCCGGCGCGCACGGGGTGGCACCGGGCGCCCCCGCGGAGGCCCTGTTCGACCTCGACGGCCTGTGCGAGGCGGCCGTGGCGGCGGCTCGCGGCGGCCCGATCGAGCAGTGGATGACCTTCCTGCACCCCGCCCAGCTCGCCCTGGTGCGACGCAACTGGTCCGGCCCGGCCCGGGTGAGCGGCCCCGCCGGCACCGGCAAGACCGTCGTCGCCCTGCACCGCGCCGCGCACCTGGCCCGGCGCACGACGGGCCGGATCCTGTATGTGACCTTCGCGAGCAACCTGCCGCGCGTGCAGCGCACGTTCCTGCGCACGATGTCGCCGGCCGTCGCCGACCGGGTGGAGTTCCGCAGCCTGCACGCGTGGGCCCAGCGCTTCCTCGACGAGCGCGGCATCCCGCACAACCTGCACGGCGGCAAGGCCGAGGACGCCTTCAGCCGCGCCTGGCTGCACCTGGGCCGGCACAGCGTCCTGGCCTCCCTCGACCCCTCGCCCGGGTACTGGCACGAGGAGATCGACCGCGTCATAAAGGGCCGCGGCATCACCCGCTTCGAGGAGTACGCGACGTTGCGCCGGCACCGCCGCCGCACCAACCTGCGCCGCCCGCACCGCGAGGCGGTCTGGGCGCTGTACGAGGAGTACGAGCGCGTGCGCATCCGGCGCGGCGTGCACGACTTCAACGACATCCTTGCGCTCGCCCTGGCCGAGGCCCGCGTCCGCCCGGGCCGTTCCCCGTACGCCGCCGTCATCGCCGACGAGGTCCAGGACCTGACCCTGGTGGGGGTGCGCCTGCTGCACGCCCTGGTCGGCGACGCGCCCAACGGCCTGCTCCTGGTCGGCGACGGCCAGCAGGCCGTCTACCCCGGCGGCTTCCGCCTGTCGGACGCCGGCATCGACGTGCGAGGCGACCGCGGCCAGATCCTGCGCACCAACTACCGCAACGCCAAGGAGATCCTCGGCGCCGCGCTGGCCGTCGTCGCCGACGACGCCTTCGACGACATCGACGGCACCCGCACCGCCGGCCTGCGCGAGGTGGACCTCACCTACCACGGCGGCCAGGTCCTGCGGTCCGTCTGCCGGACCCCGGCCGAGCACGACCGGGCCCTGCTGGCGGCCCTGCGCGAGCGGGGCGAGCCCACCTGGCCGGACTCGGCCGTCCTGTGCCGCTCCCGCCGCGAGACCGCCCACTACCAGCACCTGCTGGACCGTGCGGGCATCCCCCAGTGCTCCTTGGACCGCTACGACGGCCGCCCGGTCGCCGCCGTGAAGGTCGGCAGCTACCGCCGCGCCAAGGGGCTGGAGTTCGCCCACGTCTACCTCCCCGACCACACCCCGCCCCCCGGCCCCGGCCCGACGGACGAGGACATCGCCGGCGAGCGCGCCGAGTTGGAGCGCACCCAGCTCTTCGTGGCCATGACCCGGGCCCGCGACACCCTCTGGCTGGGCGCGGTGCGGCGCACTCTCTGACCGGGCGCCCCTCGGGCAACGGAAAACGCCCCTCCCGGAGGGGAGGGGCGCATATGTTTTGCGGAGCGCCCCCGGCAGGACTCGAACCTGCGGCCAAGCGCTTAGAAGGCGCCTGCTCTATCCACTGAGCTACGGGGGCCGGTATGTGCGGCGGTCGCGGACGGCTGAAGCCCCGGGCTCGGTGGTGCCGTGACCTTGCCGGGGACAAGGATAGGGCTCCGCGTACCTCGTCCCGGTTGCTTCACCTCCGTAGCACGATGTGGAGGTTCGGTGAAGCGGTCCTGATAATCGCAGGCAGGTGCGATTTTCGCATCGTTTTTGACGTCCCGGGAAGCGGGTGTTGTCTACTCGTTATGCCTGGGCCCCGTGCGCCACGCTGTGCGCCCGAGGGCCAATATGTTTCAAAATCACCCCAGAGTTGGGCATTCTGCACGTGTGGCGACCTTGGACGTACGGCCCCGACTGCTCGACGCGCTGTCCGCACTGCGTGACCGCGTGGACGCCGCACGCTTCCCGCTCTCCCTTCCCGGCGCCGCCCGGGCCCGCCGGAACCGGGCCGAATTGCTGGCGCAGCTCGACGACTACCTGATCCCCCGCCTGTGCGCGCCCGAGGCGCCGCTGCTGGCCGTGGTGGGCGGGTCCACCGGGGCCGGCAAGTCCACTCTGGTGAACTCGCTGGTGGGGCGGCGGGTCACCGAGGCGGGGGTGCTGCGCCCCACCACGCGTACCCCGGTCCTGGTCTGCCATCCCGACGATCATCACTGGTTCGCCGGCCCCCGGGTGCTGCCCCGGCTGCGCCGGGTGTGGGTGCCGGCCCAGGACGGCGCCGCCGGCGCCTGCGCCGCCGAGGGCGTCGACGAGGAAGAGGTGACGACGGCCGTTCCCGAGCCCGAGGAGGACGAGGACACCCCGCTCGCCCTGCGCATCGAGACCGACCGCTCCCTGCCGCGCGGCCTCGCCCTGCTGGACGCCCCCGACATCGACTCCCTGGTCGCCCGCAACCGCGACCTGGCCGCCGCCCTGGTCTGCGCCGCCGACATCTGGGTGCTGGTCACGACCGCCACCCGCTACGCCGACGCGGTCCCCTGGCACCTGCTGCGCACGGCCAAGGAGTACGACGTCACGCTCGTGACCGTGCTGGACCGGGTGCCGCACCAGGTGGCCGTCGAGGTCTCCCGGCAGTACGACGCGCTGCTGGAGAACGCCGGCCTCGGCGACGTGCCGCGCTTCACCATCCCGGAGTTGCCCGAATCCGCCGACGGCAGCGGACTGCTGCCCTCCACCGCGGTCGCCGGGCTGCGCGCCTGGCTCGCCCAGCGCGCCGAGGACCCCGCCGCCAGGGCCGTCGCCACCGCCCGTACCGCGCGCGGGGTGCTGTCCTCGCTGGGCTCCCGGCTCCCCGGGCTCGCCGGGGCCTTCGCCGTGCAGCACGCCGCCGCCGTACGGACCCTGCAGCGCGTGGAGGACGCCTACGGGCGGGCGATCGAGCGGGTGCGGAGCGAGATCGAGGCGGGCGAGGCGCTGGCCGGGGACGCCCTGACGCACTGGCGCGGCTACCCCGACGACAGCACCCCCGACGAACTGCTCACCGCCCTGACCGGCTCCGTCGTCGCGCTGCTGAGCTGCGCCGCGGACGCCGCCGACGAGGAGATCGCCGCGTACTCCGAGAGCGATCCGGCCGCCACGGACGCCCTCGGCCCCCGCGACCCGGACGGGATGCGCGCCCGGGTGGGCGTGGCCGTGCGCCGGTGGCGGCGGTGCCTGGAGGAGATCGCGGAGGAGGAGGTCCGGGCCGCCGAGCGCGACAAGGGGGCCGAGAGCGAGCGCACCGCCGCGCTGCTGGCCGCGGCGCTGCTGGGCGGCCGGCGGGCCGCCGGCGCGGGCGCGACGCTGGCGTCGGCCTACGGCGCCCAGCGCGCGCTGCGACTGCGCGATCGCGGCGGGCAGTTGCTGGCCGACTGCCTGGAGCAGGTCCTCGACGCCGAGCGCGACCGCCGTACGGGGCCGCTCGAAGCACTGGAGATGACCCCGGACCACCAGGTGGAGCTCATCGCGGCGCTGTCCCTGTTGCAGAAGGAGAGGTGACGGCCGTGTCCACAAGGGACGATGGCCGGGCCGCGGACCCCGGGGACGACACCGGGACCGGGATCGGGAACGACATCGACGCCGGCGCCTCCGCGGAGTCGGAGGCGCATGAAAGCGACACGGAGCGCATGGTGTCCGCCGAGCGCCTCGGTCCCACGGCGCGCCCCGACCGCTACTGGAACGACGGCCTCATCGCCCGCCGCTCCCGCCCCGAGCCGGCCCCGCGCCGGGCCGCCCACGCCGGGCCCCTGCCGGAGCCCGCGCCACCGGCCGTGCCCCGCATCGCCCCCTCGCCCTCCCCGGTCGGGCTCGCACTGCGACCGCGCCTGGACGCCCTGCGCGAACTGGTCGGGCTCTCCCGGGCCCGCCTGGACCGGCGCACGCTCGCCGAGGCGGGGCGCGTACTGGAGGAGGCCGCCGCCCGGCACCGCCACGCGCTGGACCTGACGGTCGTGGCCATCGCAGGGGCGACGGGCAGCGGGAAGTCCACGCTGTTCAACACCCTCGCACGGGCCCAGCTCTCGGAGGCCGGCGTGCGCCGCCCCACGACCGCCATGCCCGTCGCGTGCGCGTGGAGCGACCGGGCGGACGGCCTGCTGGAGCGCCTGGGCATCCCCGCCCGCGCCCGCCGCCAGCCGGTCCGGCCGTACGACCCGGCACTCGCCGGCCTGGTGCTGCTCGACCTGCCCGACCACGACTCGGCGGCGCCCGGCCACCGCGAGCAGGTGGACCGGCTGCTGGGCCTGGTGGACGCGGTGATCTGGGTGGTGGACCCGGAGAAGTACGCGGACGCCGTGCTGCACGAGCGCTACCTGCGGCCGCTGGCGGGCTATGCGGAGGTGACGTTCGTCGTGCTCAACCAGGTCGACCGGCTCTCCGCGGACGCCGCGGACCAGGTGCTGGACGACCTGCGGCGGCTGCTGGACGAGGACGGCATCGCCCTCGGCGAGCACGGCGAGCCCGGGGCCGCGGTGCTGGCCCTGTCCGCACTGACCGGGGCGGGCGTGAGCGAACTGCGCGACGCCCTGGGCGGCTTCGTGGCCCGCCGGAACGCGGCGGAGCTGCGGCTGACGGCCGATGTCGACGGCGTCTCGGCCCGGCTGCGGCCCGCCTACGTCACCGACGTGCGGCCGGGGCTGACCGAGCGGGCGCGGCAGGAGTTCGAGGACCGGCTGGCGGAGGCGGTCGGCGCCCAGGCGGCCGGGCTCGCCGCGGAACGGGCGTGGCGCCGGGACGCCGAGCGGGCCTGCGGTACGGCATGGATGCGTCTGCGCTACTGCTACGAGTGGTGCAAGAGGTTCGCCGGATTCGCACCGCGCACGGCGCGGGGCGGCGACGGTGGCGGTGACGAGTGCGCCGTCGGTGACGCCAGAGGCCCGAGCGGCATCGGTACGGGGCCCGCGCCCCGCCGTACGGCCTCCCGGCCGCTGGTCGAGCAGGCGGTACGGGCCCTGGCGTACGAGGCGTCCGCCGGGCTGCCGGACCCCTGGGCGCAGGCGGTGCGCGAGGCGGCCGCCCGGGGCGCGGAAGGCCTGGCCGAGGCCCTGGACGAGGTGGCCGCCACGGCGTCGGCGGCCGAGGTGCCGGGCGCGCGGCGGCCCGTCGGCACGGGCGGCGCCGAGCCGCCCACGGGCGTGGGGCGCGCCGACGGCGGCCGCACGGGCGTGTGGCCGACGAGCGGCGGCGGCCGGCGCGGCGGCGCCCGCTCCCAGACCGTGCGGCCCCGCTGGTGGGCGGCGGTCGCGGCCGGCCAGGGCATGCTGTCGCTGGTGCAACTGCTGGGGCTGGCCTGGATGGTGGGGGACGTGACCGGGGACTTCGCGGGCGGCCCCTGGTGGGCGCCGGCGGTCCTCATGGCCGGCGGCGGCCTGGCCGGCCCGGTGCTGGCCTGGTGCGGCCGGCTCGCCGCCCGCGGGCCGGCGCGGGGGTACGGGCTGGAGACCGAGCACCGGCTGCGCAGCGCCGCCGCGTGCTGCGGCCGGGCCCGCGTCCTGGAGCCGGTGGCGGCGGAGCTGCTGCGGTACCGGGAGGTACGGGCCCAGTACGTGATCGCCGCGGGCGAGGCCTGACCTCAAGCCCGGCCTCAAGCCTGGTCCCCAGCCCGGCCTCAAGCCCGGCCTCACGGGCCGGCCTCAGGCTTCCCCTCAAGGGTGACGGCTTTTTCCCCATGCCGCCGCTTGTCCACAGCCCTCAGCGGGGATCGCGGGGCCCGGGCACGATGAAGTCCGGACCGGTCGTGGCGACCGGTTCCGGCGACGGGGGAGGAGCCTTCCGATGAACGAGACGCTCGTGACGGTCGTGGGGAACGTGGCGACGCAGCCCGACTTCAGGGAGGCGGCCAACGGTGCGGCCCTCTCGCGCTTCCGGCTCGCGGCCACGGTGCGCCGCTGGGACCGCCAGCGCGAGGAGTGGGCGGATGCGTACACCAGCTTCTACACCGTGTGGGCCTGGCGCACCCTGGCGGCGAACGTGGTCGGGTCGGTGTCGGTGGGCGAACCGGTCATCGTGCAGGGCAGGTTGCGCATCCAGGAGCAGGAGCGCGAGGGCAGACGCTGGCTGTCGGCGGACATCGACGCGGTCTCCATCGGCCACGACCTGACGCGCGGCACCTCCGCCTTCCGCAGGGTCGCGCCGGCCCGGCTGCCGCTGCCGGTCGAGCCGGTCCGCGTGGTGGCCGCGGTCGGCGCCGGGGGAGCGGGCCAGGCCGGCGGCGGGGAGCCGGGGCCGGGGTCCTGACGGCCCCTCGCGGAGGAAGTGGTTCCGGTGATTTATCGATAATCTCCGCTGTCAAACGTTGATGTGATAACGATTCCGATTCGGATCGGCCGTCCGAAGAGATGTGCGGCCCGGAGCCCTGCAACTGATCTTTAAGATCCCCTGCATGGCAACGGGGGCACCTGCGTTCCGAGTTGTCCGACGGGGCGCTCGTGCGACGGCCGGGGCCGGTCCGTGCGCGGTCCGCGCCCGCGCGAAAGGAAATCCATGAACTCTGTGAAGGGGCGGGGGATCGTCCGCCGCGCCCTGGTGCTGCTGGTGGCGTGCGGTCTGACGCTCGCCGGCACGGCGGCCTCCGGCGCCGCGGCCACCGAGGAGGGCACGCAGCAGGGCGGCGTGAGCGCCACCCTCGGCCGCATCACCGCCGGCGGCGGCGCCGTGGTGCACGACCGGCGCAGGACCGGCCCCGTCATGGCGGGCCTGTTCGAGATGAAGGTCGACGGCGGCGGCACCCTGCAGACGTACTGCGTCGACATCCTCACCAACACCGTCGACGGCGCCAAGTACAAGGAGACGGGCTGGGGCGAGTCCTCGCTGCACGACAATCCCAACGCCGGCCGGATCCGCTGGATCCTGCAGCACTCCTATCCGCAGGTCAACGATCTCGCCGCGCTCGCCAAGGACTCCGGCGCCGGCACCCTCGACGCCAACAGCGCCGCCGCCGGCACCCAGATCGCCGTCTGGCGCTACTCCGACTCCGTCAAGGTCGACGCCGTCAGCCCCGAGGCCCAGAAGCTCGCCGACTACCTCTACGGACACGCCGAGGACACCCCGGAGCCCCAGGCGTCCCTGACCCTGACCCCGGCGGCCGTCTCCGGCCGGGCCGGCGGACGCATAGGCCCCGTCACGGTCCGCACGGACGCGAGCAGCGTCACCGTCACGCCCTCCGCCGCCGCGGTCGCCAAGAACGTCCGGCTCGTCGACAAGGCGGGCAAGCCCGTCACCACCACCGGCAACGGCGGCGAGGTCTACTTCGACGTCCCCGCCGGCGCCCCCGACGGCTCCGCCGCGCTGAAGGCCACGGCCGCCACCAAGGTCCCCGTGGGCCGCGCCTTCATCGGTGACCACACCCGGACCCAGACCATGATCCTCGCCGGGTCCAGCGAGAGCACCGTCTCGGCGGCGGCCGGGGCCACCTGGGCGACCAAGGGGGCGATACCCGCGGTGACCGCCCGGAAGGACTGCGCGGCGGGCGGAGTGCAGGTCGCCGTGGAGAACAAGGGGGACCGCCCGTTCACCCACGAGCTGCAGGGCCGTCCGCACACCGTCGCCCCCGGCCGCACCGAGACGACGCTGGTCCGGGTCGGCGAGGACCAGGCGTACCGGCTCCAGGTCACCGGGCCCGGCGGCTTCGCCAGGACCTTCTCCGGCATCCTCGACTGCCGCACCGCCGAGACCGGCGCCGCCGAGGGCTCCGGCACCGCCAGGCCCTCCGCCGTGGCGAGCCCCGCCGTCGTGCACAAGGCGAGCACCGGTGGTGGCCCCGCGGCCGGCGGCGACCTCGCCGGCACCGGGGGCAGCGGCGCCACGCCCGAGGTGGCCGGCGTGGCCATAGCCTTGATCGTCGTGGGCGGCGCCGCCGTCTTCCTCCTGCGCCGTACGGAGGCGGCCGGCGACCAGTGACGCGGGGTGCCCGGTGACGCGGCGGCCCGCCGGGCACAACGCGTTTCCGCCCAGGGGTACCGGTACGGCAAGATGGGGTGTATCTGCCCTCACGCGGCGGAGCCGCACATTGGCCCTTCTCGATTGCCGGACGGTTTCTCTTGGCTGAGTACATCTACACCATGCGCAAGACGCGCAAGGCGCACGGCGACAAGGTCATCCTCGATGACGTGACGCTGAGCTTCCTGCCCGGTGCGAAGATCGGTGTGGTCGGCCCCAACGGTGCCGGTAAGTCCACCGTCCTCAAGATCATGGCCGGGCTGGAGCAGCCGTCGAACGGCGACGCGTTCCTCTCGCCCGGCTACAGCGTCGGCATCCTGATGCAGGAGCCGAAGCTCGACGAGTCCAAGACGGTGCTGGAGAACGTCCAGGACGGCGTCGCGGAGATCAAGGGCAAGCTCGACCGGTTCAACGAGATCGCCGAGCTGATGGCCACCGACTACTCCGACGCGCTGCTGGACGAGATGGGCAAGCTCCAGGAGGAGCTGGACCACGCGGGCGCCTGGGACCTCGACGCTCAGCTGGAGCAGGCCATGGACGCGCTGGGCTGCCCGCCCGCCGACTGGCAGGTCACCAACCTCTCCGGTGGTGAGAAGCGCCGCGTGGCCCTGTGCAAGCTGCTGCTGGAGGCCCCCGACCTCCTGCTGCTCGACGAGCCCACCAACCACCTCGACGCCGAGTCGGTGAACTGGCTGGAGCAGCACCTGGCCCAGTACGCGGGCACCGTCGTGGCGATCACCCACGACCGGTACTTCCTCGACAACGTCGCCGAGTGGATCCTGGAGCTCGACCGCGGCCGCGCCCACCCCTACGAGGGCAACTACTCCACCTACCTGGAGAACAAGGCCGCCCGTCTGAAGGTCGAGGGCCAGAAGGACGCCAAGCGCCAGAAGCGCCTGAAGGAAGAGCTGGAGTGGGTCCGCTCCAACGCCAAGGGCCGCCAGGCCAAGTCCAAGGCGCGCCTCGCCCGCTACGAGGAGATGGCCGCCGAGGCCGACAAGATGCGGAAGCTGGACTTCGAGGAGATCCAGATCCCGCCGGGCCCGCGCCTGGGCAACGTCGTCGTCGAGGTCAACAACCTCTCCAAGGCCTTCGGTGACAAGGTCCTGATCGACGACCTGTCCTTCACCCTGCCGCGCAACGGCATCGTCGGTGTCATCGGCCCCAACGGCGCCGGCAAGACCACCCTGTTCAAGATGATCCAGGGCCTGGAGAAGCCGGACTCCGGCGACATCAGGGTCGGCGAGACGGTCAAGATCTCCTACGTCGACCAGAACCGCTCCAACATCGACCCCAAGAAGACGCTGTGGGCCGTCGTCTCCGACGAGCTGGACTACATCAACGTCGGCCAGGTCGAGATGCCCTCGCGCGCCTACGTCTCCGCGTTCGGCTTCAAGGGCCCGGACCAGCAGAAGCCGGCCGGCGTGCTCTCCGGTGGTGAGCGCAACCGCCTGAACCTGGCGCTCACCCTCAAGCAGGGCGGCAACCTGCTGCTCCTCGACGAGCCGACCAACGACCTCGACGTCGAGACGCTCTCCTCGCTGGAGAACGCCCTGCTCGACTTCCCCGGCTGCGCCGTGGTCGTCTCCCACGACCGTTGGTTCCTCGACCGGGTCGCCACCCACATCCTGGCGTACGAGGGCAACTCCAAGTGGTTCTGGTTCGAGGGCAACTTCGAGTCGTACGAGAAGAACAAGATCGAGCGTCTCGGCCCGGACGCGGCTCGTCCGCACCGCGCCACCTACAAGAAGCTCACCCGGGGCTGACCGTGGCGCGCTACCGCTACTCCTGCCCCCTGCGCTGGTCCGACATGGACGCCTACGGCCATGTCAACAACGCGGTCTTCCTGCGTTACCTCGAAGAGGCCCGGATCGACTTCATCCACGCGGTGAAGCAGGGCGCGACGCAGGGCAACTTCGCGGACGGGTCCGTCGTGGCCCGCCACGAGATCGACTACCTGCGTCCGCTGGTCCACCGGCCCGAGCCGGTGACCGTCGAGCTGTGGGTGGCGAAGATCGGCGCGGCGTCCATGACGGTCTCCTACGAGATCAAGGACGCCGAGCAGACCTACGTCCGCGCCTCGACCGTGGTCGTGCCGTTCGACCTCGCCGCGGGCCGCCCGCGCCGGGTCACCCCGGAGGAGCGCGAGCTGCTCCTGGCGTACGAGGACGACGCCGCGGAGGAGGCCGTCGCCGCATGACGCAGCGGCTGCGCTTCGCCGACGCCGGGGAGGCGGCCGACCTGGCCGCCTTCCTGGCCCGGCTGATCCACTTCGACCGTGCCGCGGCCGTCCGGCTGCAGGCCGGCGGCGGGGTTCTCGCGGCCTTCGGCCGGCCGCCGTCCTTCGAGGTGCTGGCCGTGCGCACCGCCCGGCTGGCCGACCCGGCCGAGCTGGACGTCACCGTCTCGGCGGGGCAGCTCCTGGACGCCCTGGACGAGCCGCGCGAAGGGGAGCCGGCCCGGCACGATGCCGCTGTCGGCATCGTCGTTCCGCCCCCGGTCACCGGCCCGCCGTGGGCCGGGGTGCTGCCGCCGCGCGGCGGCTGGCAGCGCGTCGAGGGCCTGCCCGGCGAGCAGGCGGTGCGTGCCGCCGTGGCCGCGGCGGTCGCGGAGTTCCGTGCCCGGGACGAGGCGCTGCCCGAGCAGCACCGCACCCGGGCCGAGCGCGACCGCATCGGCCGGGAGATCTGGTCCCGCACCCTGGGGGAGACGGGGCTGCCCCTGCGGGCAGTGCACGCCGCCCAGGCGCTGGGCTTCCTGCGCCCGGCCCGGGTCCAGGCGCCCGCGGGCGCCCGCAACGGCGCGGCCACGGCACTGGCCCCCGAGCCGCTGGCGCTGTTCGCCGCGCGGGGCTGGCTGCGGCTGCGCACGCCGCACGGTTCGGTGGCCGTGAGCACCGGCGGCGGCCTGCGGGACCTGTCGGTCACGCCCAGGCGCTAGGCCGTATCCGGCGGATCATGCACTGCCCCGTAAGGGGCGCGGGGCCCCTTGTCGATGTGCGGCTGCCGCCGCGGGGGGCGCGACAAGCCACGACACGCCCGCAGATGGGGTGCTGCGCCTCGCCCCGGCACCTCGACTGCGGGCCGTCGCTGGCCGATCGCGCAGTTCCCCGCGCCCCTACGGGGCGCCGTGGTGGCGCCTGACGAAGATTCGCCGGACACGGCCTAAGGCCTGACCCGGATCGTGCAGTGGTCCGTGAGGGCGCCCCGGGGTCTCGGCGCAGCACGCCGGCACTCCAGCTGCGGGCGCCTCGTGGCTTGTCGCGCCCCCGCGGCGGCAGCCGCTAATCCGGCACTGCCCCACGCCCCCTACGGGGCGCCGCGGCCCGGCCTTCTGTGCCGTTCCCGTCAGTCGGCCGTGTTGATCATGGTGGCGGCCGCGTACGTCAGGTAGTTCCACAGCTGTCGTTCGAGCCCGGGCTCCAGCCCGAGCTCGTCGACGGCGTCGCGCATGTGCTGCAGCCAGGCGTCGTGGGCGGCCCGGTCCACGGTGAACGGCGCGTGGCGCATCCGCAGCCGGGGGTGGCCGCGGTTCTCGCTGTAGGTGCGCGGACCGCCCCAGTACTGCATCAGGAACAGGGCCAGGCGTTCCTCGGCCGGGCCGAGGTCCTCCTCGGGGTACATCGGCCGCAGCAGCGGGTCCTCGGCCACTCCCTCGTAGAAGCGGTGGGCCAGGCGCCGGAAGGTCTGCTCCCCGCCGACCTGCTCGTAAAAGGTCTGCTCCTGAAGCGTGCCGCGCGGAATCTCCATCACCCCTCCATGGTCTCAGACCACCGGACCGAGGACCTCCGCCTCAAGACTCCTCAGCCCCGCCGCACCGTGATCGTCGTCCACGCGCCCACGTGCACCCGGTCGCCCTCGCGCAGCGGCACCGGCACGTACGGCTGGATGGGATCCTCCGAACCGTTGATCGTCGTGCCGTTGGTGGAGTCCTGGTCGACCACGGCCCAGCTGCCGTCCGGCTGCTGCACCAGCATGGCGTGCTGGTGGGAGACGCCCGGGTCCTCCGGCGGGCGGGAGAGGTCGATGTCGGGGGACTCGCCGGTGCTGTGCCGCCGGCGGCCGATGGTGATCTGCCCGCCGTCCAGCGGGAAGCGCAGCTCGGGGGAGTAGGCGGGCAGGTTCAGCCCCGCCGCCTCCGGGCCGCTGCGGTTCATCATCGACAGGAAGTACTCGCGGTCCGGGGCGACGACGGCCACCCAGCCGGCGGGCTGCTCCGGCTCCGGCTGGTGGCCGGGCGTCTCGTACCCGTACGTGCCGGGGGCCGCGGGCGGCTCGGGCGCGCCCTCCGGCGGGGGGAGCACCCAGTCGTCGTCGTAGCCGGGGGCGGTGCGGCCCGGGGTGGCGTGCCGCTGCGAGCTGTAGCCCTGTGCGTCGTAGCCCTGTGCCTCGTAGTCCTGCGCGTCGTAGCCCGGGGCGGCCGTCCCGTAGCCCTGGCCGGGGCCCTGCGGGGGCAGCGGCTCGGCAGGCCGGTTGACCCGGGAGGGCCGCGAGCCCTGGTAGTCGAAGCCCTGCGGCGGCTGCTGGGGGTGCGCGGGCGGCGGCGGGGGCGGCGGCGCGGACTGCAGCCCGTGGCCGGGCAGGGGCGGCGGCGAGGCGTACGGGTTGGCCGAGCGGGTGACGAAGTTGTAGCGGCACTCCTCGCAGAACGGCGCCTGCGCCTCGCGCGGCGTGCGGCACTGCGGGCACAGCTCGGCCTGGACGGTGGCGTCGCCGGCGGGCCCCGGGTAGCCGTAGCCGCCCGTGGCACCGGGGGCGGGCGGGCCGGGCGGGCCCGGGGGCGCCGGCGGTGCCGGCGGCGCGGCGGGCGGCGGCGGGGGGACGGCGGGGGAGGCCGCGGCGGCCCCCTGCATCCGGTGGCCGCACACCTCGCACCAGTCGTCGGCCACCGAAGGGTGGCCGTTCGGGCAGGTCGGCATGTCGGTCGATTCCCCCTCTGGCGTCACTTCTTGACACGAACGGTCTTGGTGGACCGGGTCTCGAGGGTCATTTCCGCCTCCTCCGACACCCTGGCCTTCAGCCGCACAGTACCGTTCGCGGCGTCGACCACGTCCACCACCTTGGCCAGCAGTTTCGCGGTGTCCTCGTGACCGGAGCGGCTGGCGAGCTGGACCGCCCGGCCGAGCCGGGCCGTCGCCCCGCCGATGTCGCCGGCCTTGCGCAGCTCCAGCCCCTGCTGGATGGCCTGGGCGAGCTCGGCCTGGCCGGTGTAGTGGGCCACCTGCGGGTTGATGGCGGTGGAGGCGACCAGGTCGTCCGTCCACACCGCGCGCACCAGGCCCTGGGCGAGGACCTGCGCGGAGCCGTCGGCCCCGGGGCGGACGAGCGAGGCCCGGGCGGCGAGCATCTCCTGCCCCACCCGGGCCTCGGGCACCTTGACGCACACGTGGTAGTCGCGGGACTCGTCCCCCCAGGCGCCCGTGGGGTAGTCGCCGGTCCGCGGCCCGCTCTCCTGCCGCCGCTGCGTCAGCTCCTCCACGGTCGGCGCGACCTGCTTGACGAACATCACCTCGGCGCCCTGCGGGATCCACAGTCGCAGCGCGACGTCGCCGACCTCCTTGCCCATCACCGACTCCATCATCTGCGTGAAGTCGGCGGCCAGGCCGGCCGGATCGGCGACGATGTCGGCACTGCCCAGCAGGGCGGAGGCTATGCCCGTGACCTCCTTGACCTCCCAGTCCGTGCCCACGCCGCGGGCGTCGCAGGTGAAGCGGCCCGCGCAGGCGTCCAGCGACGCGCGCAGCGCCTCCGGCTCCTCGTGCTCGTTGCGGCCGTCGGTCAGCAGGATGCCGTGGCGTATCGCCGCGTCGGAGGAGGACAGCAGCCGGTCGGCCAGCCGCAGCCAGGTGCCGATCGCCGTGCCGCCGCCCGCGCTCAGCTTGCGCAGTGCCTCCTTGGCCTGGCCGCGGGTGGTGGCGTCGGCCACCGCGAGCCTGCCGCCCGCCGGATAGACCTCGCGCGCCTGGTGGGTGCCGGCGACGACGGCGAAGGCGACGCCGTCGCGCAGGGCGTCGATCGCGGCGGCCGTGGCCTCGCGGGCGCTGCGCATCTTGGCCGGCGGGTAGTCCATCGAGCCGGAGCAGTCCACCATCAGGACCACCGCCGCCTGCTGCCCGCCGCCGGAGGCCGGCTCCCCCGCCCCGCCCTGGCCGGCGTCGGCGGTGACCGTGACGATCGCGTTGACCTCGCGGCCGCCTTCGGGAAGGTTGACGTTCTGGTAGACCTCGACCGAGAAGCGCGGCAGGCTCGCCTTGCCGAAGCTGGCCATCTCATCCGCTCCTTCGTACGTCTGCACGTGGGTGGTGCACGGGCGTGCGGCGGGGCGGACAGCCGCGCGGTGCGGCGAGGCCGGCACCGGCGTGTGGATCCCCCCGTGAACGCTTGGCCGTCAGGCCGATCCTGCCCCTTCCGGCCGGGCCGGGAACGGCAGTACCGCCACTGTTACGTTGTCGTGGCCCCCGCCGTCCAGGGCGTGCGCCAGCAGACGGCGTGCGCACTCCAGCGGCCTGCTGCGGGCGTCGGCCGGCACGACCTCGGCCATCTCCTCGGCCGACTCGGCGTAGTTCCACAGCCCGTCGGTGCACACGATCACCACGCCCGGCCGGTCCGGGTGGTACGAGGCGGTGTGCGGCACCACCTCGTACGCGTCGGCGCCCAGCCAGCCGGTGATGGCGTGGGCGCGCTCGTCGGCGTACGCCTCGGCCTCGCTCATCAGCCCGGCGGCGACCATCTGGGCGGCCCAGGAGTCGTCCTCGGTCAGCCGCGCCGGCTGGGTGGAGCGGTCGTCGGGCACCCAGTAGACGCGGCTGTCGCCGACCCAGCCGACGGTCAGCAGGTCACCGGTGACCACGGCGCTGACCACGGTGCAGGCCGGGGCGTTGCCCTGGCGGTACGGGTCGTGCTCGCGCGCCTCGCCCGCAGGGGTGGCGGCCAGGTCGGTGACCGCCTCCGCGGCGTGCACGATCGCGGTGTGCGTGGCCTCCCGGGGTGCCGTGCCCCGTTCCAGCTCCGCCACCAGGACGTCGTGCGCGGCCCGTACGGCGGCGGCCGACGCCTCGTCGGGGCGCGCCGCGGAGGACACGCCGTCACTGACGACGGCGACGACGGCCGGCCGGCCGCCGGCCGCTTGCGGGGTGGACACGGCGTAGGCGTCCTCGTTGCGGTGGTGGCGCAGGCCGCGGTCGCTGACTGCCGCGACGCCTGCCGACTCGTGCTCCATGTGATCCCGTTCGCGCGGTTGTGCATGCCCGCAGTGTTCGCAGTACCCGTCGTTGTCGATCATGCCCGAACGGCAGGCCGCGCACGGCCTGCCGGGGCTCGCGCCGTGCTCGGCCTGCGCCGGTACGGCGCCGCCCCCCGGGGCCTCGCGGCATTCGGCCGCCTCCCGCGCCGCGGGCGTGTCGGGTCGCCACCGGCCGGTGCCGTGCCCGCCGGCGGGCACGGGCGGTACCGCAGCCAGGGCGGCACCGCAGCCTCCGCAGAAGTTGTCGGAGGGCTCCAGCGGTTCGTGGCAGACGGGACACACCGTCAGCTGTGGGGGCAGTTGCGACATCGATCACACCCATGTCCTGGGGCGGTAACGGTTGGCCCGCTCCACCAGTTCGATCCGTTCCTCGCCGCGCTGGGCCAGGCGGGCGAGCACGCGGTACGAGCGCTCCAGCCCGAACCGCAGACCCCGCTCGTCGAGCGGGCTGCCCAGCAGCGCGCCGCCGGCCTGCCCGGCCTGCGCGGGCGCCTCGCCCTGCCGGCCCGAGAGCACCCAGTCCAGGGCGGTGCCCAGCACCTCCGCCGACAGCCGCTCGCGCCGCACGGCGTCCAGCCCGAAGCCGGCGAGCCGCTCCACCTGGGCGGCCGCCGCCCGCAGGTCCTCCAGCAGCGCCTCGTGGGCCGCGCGCCGCCGCAGCCGGGCCCGCACCGCGGCCACCCGGGCCGCGGTGTAGTGGATGGAGGCCTCCGGCACCGACTCCAGCGCGGCCACCGCGCCGGGGCGGTCGCCGTCGGCGAGCCGCACCCGGGCCAGCGCGAAGGCGGCGCCCACGAAGCCGGGGTCGGTCGCCCACACCAGCCGGTAGTACTCGGCGGCGTTGTCCAACTGCCCGAGCACCTCCGCGCACAGACCGAGCGCCAGCTTCGGCGCCGGTTCCCCGGGGAACGCGTCGTAGACGGCGTCGAAGGACAGGGCGGCGGTGGCGTGGTCGCCGGTGACCAGCGCGAGCACACCGCGGTGCCACACGGTGCGCCAGTCCTCGGGCCGCGCCGCCTCCAGCGCCGCGACGGCCTGGCCCGCGGGCCCGTCCTCGCCGAGCTCCAGCAGCGCCCGCACCCGGCACAGCCGCAGCTCGTGCGAGTCGGTGGGGGCGGCCTTCAGCGCGGCGTACAGCTCGGCGGGGCGGGAGGCCAGCAGCCCCGCGAGGAAGCCCGCGTTGGGGTCGGCGGCGTCGACCAGCGGCATCGGCAGGGCGAGCGCGGCGGCCCGTACGTCGAGCTCCGCGAGAGCCGTGCCGGGGGCGGGGGCCGCCGGGGCGAGAGCGACGGCTGCGGTGGCCGGCCGGCGGAAGAAGCCGGTGCGCGGGCGGACGCCCAGGGCCGAGACGTCCCCGGCGACGTCCGGGAAGAGGCAGGTGTCCACCACCCGCGGCTCCGGCCCGAACAGCGTGGAGACCGCCGGGCGCGGCGTGCCCGTCTGCAGGGCCACGATCTCGCGCAGCACCCCCGTCAGCTGCTCGGCCATCTCCGCCGCCGAGGCGAAACGCCGGGCCGGGTCCGGGTCGGTGGCCCGCACCAGCAGCCGGTAGAAGGACTCGTAGCGCTGGAAGACCTCGATGTTGTCCGGCGCGGGCAGGCTGGTGGCGAAGACGTTGGTGTAGCCCTGGAAGTCGAAGGTCAGCACCGCGAGCGTGCGGGCCACCGTGTACAGGTCGGAGGCCACGGTCGGGCCCACCTCGGCGACCTCGGGGGCCTGGTAGCCGATCGTGCCGTAGATGGGGCCCTCGTGGTCGTCCATCCGCCGCACCGCGCCCATGTCGATGAGCTTGAGCTGGTCCTGCTGCTGGATGGCGTTGTCGACCTTGAAGTCGCAGTAGAGCAGGTTCCGGCTGTGCAGGTGGCCGAGTGCCTCCAGGGCCTCGATGCCGTACGCGCACGCCTGCTCGACCGGCAGCGGGTCGCGGCGGCCGTCGGGGCGGCGGCGCTCGTTGGCGAGCTCCTTCAGCGACTTGCCGCCGACGTACTCCATGACGATGTAGCCGTCGAGGCTGCCCGTGCGCTGGTCGAGGTGCTCGACGAAGTTGTAGATGCGCACGATGTTGGAGTGCTCGATCTCGGCGAGGAAGCGCCGCTCGGAGACGGCGGCGGCCAGCGCGTCCTCGTCGCCCGTGTCCAGCAGGCCCTTGAGCACCACCCAGCGGTCGGCGACGGCACGGTCGACGGCCAGGTAGATCCAGCCCAGACCGCCGTGCGCCAGGCAGCCCGCCACCTCGTACTGGCCGTGCACCACGTCGCCCGGACGGAGCTTGGGCACGAAGGAGTAGGGGTGGCCGCACTTGGTGCAGAAGCCCTCCGTGCGCCCGCTGCGCCCCTCCCGCGAACGCCCCACCGGCGCCCCGCAGTCGCTGCGGCTGCAGAACCGCTTGCGCTCGGGCACCTCCGGATCGCTCAGCACGGCCGCCCGCGGGTCGGGCCGGGGCACGCCGGGCATGGTCACCAGGCCGGCGCCCAGCCGGTTGCGGCCGGAGGAGGACGCGGCCGAGCGCCGGCTGCGCACCGAGACCGAATGGGCCGCGGTCGGCGTGCTCTGCGAGCCCTCCTGCAGCGAGCGCGACAGACGGCCGGAGACCGACCGGCGCGAGGAGGAGGAACGCGCGGAGGACGACCCGGAGGACGAACCGGAGGACGACCCGGAGGAGGAGGCGACGGAGGAGGACGAGGACGAGGACCCCTCGCGCGCCCGGGTCACCCCCGTCGGCGGCGAGGACAGGGCCCCGCCCGGCGCCACGACCGGTGCGAGCCCGCAGGTGTCGCAGTACAGCTCGCCGGCGCCCACGTCCTCGTACGTGCCCGGGCAGCCGGGCCGCTGGCAGCCGGTACCGGTCATCGCTCCCCCTTGTGGTCCGTCGTCCCCGTGACCGCCGGCCGGGCGGGCGGGGCCACGGCCTCCGCGACGGCCTGCTGGTAGCGCAGCACGGCCGCCTCGGCGGTGACCAGGTCGCACGGCGCGCTCCACAGCACGCGCCGCGCCGCGTCGTACCGCTCCAGGACGAACGCGTCCTCCGCCAGGCCCAGGCGGGCGGCCTTGGCCTTGTACGCGTCCAGGCGCCCGCGCAGTTCGGCCCGCACCGCCAGCGGCGCGGTGACCGCGGTGAGCTGTTCGCGGGCGCGCAGCAGCTCCTCCTCGGCCTGCAGCTCCAGGCCCTCCAGCACCGGCGAGAGCAGGTGCCAGGCGGCGTTGCGGCGGTGTTCGGACGCCGCGGACAGCTGCTCGTACAGCACGGTCGGCGGGCCGGAGACGACGGGCACCTCGTACGCGGCGATCTTCGACAGCACCTCGGTGCGGGCGCTGCGGGCCTCGCCGAGTGTGCGGTCGACGCGCGAGATGACGTCCCGGACGCGCATCAGCCGGCGCTCGGCGTCGTCGCGCACGTCCAGGACGGCCTCGACCTCGCGCCGTACGTCCTCCAGGGCGCGGGCGGAGCGGTCGTAGCGGGAGGTGTCCAGGCGGCCGCCGCCGGGACCGGTGCCCGGCGGGGCGCCGGTCCAGAAGGCCAGCGGGTCCTCCAGCACCCGTGCGCGCAGGGCGGTGAGCTCGGCGGCGATGCCGTCGAGCTCGTCGCCCGCCGGGTGGGCGCCGGGCCGCACGCCCACCGACTCGGCGAGCGCGCGCACCCGCCGCAGCTCGGCGGCGAGCAGGTCGATGCGGGTCGGCAGCGCGGACCACACGGCGTCGGCGGCGACGACCACCTCCAGCGCCTCGCCGTACCAGGCGTTCATCCGCTCGGCCAGCTCCCGCAGGCTCAGCCGCTCGCTGAGCCGGGGCGGCGGGATCAGCCCCGCGGCGGTGGCCGCCGGGGGCACGCCGGGCAGGGTGATGGCGGTGCCGCGCAGCAGGTCGGCGATCCGGGCGAGTTCGCCCTGGGTGGGCCAGCGGCGCCGGGCCCGCAGCTCACGGGCGGCCTCCAGGGCGTCGGTGAAGGCGTCGAAGTACACCCACAGCTGGGTGATCAGCTGCTCGGTGGCCGCCCAGCGCGCCTCGGTGGTGCCGCTCAGCCGCGCTCCTTCCAGCAGCCTGCGGCCCGCGTGATCCTGCAGGGCGAGCAGCGAGGTCTCGACCGCCTCGTGCTCCTCGCCGAGGCGCGCCAGTTCGCGGTCCGCCTCCTCGCGGCTGAGAGCCGGCCCGGTGGGCCCCGCGAGCGCCATCGATCTCCTCTCCTCCGGTGTCTGCCGGGGTCAGTCCTTGTACGTCGGTTCCGGTGGTGCGGTGATGCCCTTCAGATCGGCCGCCAGCCACTTGCGGTAGGCCAGCATCCACGGGCTCGCCTCCCCGCCGCGGCGGTAGTCCTCCAGTACTGCGTTGACCCGGCGTACCAGGTCTTCGTCCTTGAGGTTCATCGCCACGCCGTAGGACTCGGTGGTGAACGGTTTGCCGACCAGTCGCACGGACGGGTCCTGGGCCGCCTGCCCGGCGGCCAGCGCGTTGTCGGTGACCACCGCGTCGACCTGCCCCAGCTGCAACCGCACCAGGCAGTCGAGCTGGTTGGGCACCGTCGTCACGCTCGCGCCGTGCGACTGGTGGTGCAGCTCGCCCTCGCCCGTCGATCCCTTGGCCGTACAGACCTTCCTCCCCTTCAGCGAGTCGTCGAACCCGGTGACCGGCGAGCCCTTGGGGGCCAGCACCTGCTGCCCGGCCTCGAAGTAGGCCGTGGAGAAGGCCACTTGCCGGATCCGGTCGCAGTTGACGGTCATCGTGCGCGCGATGATGTCCACCTTGCCCTTTTGCAGGGCAGGTATGCGCTGGTTCGTGGGGATCGCCAGAAAGGTGACCTTGTCCGGGTCGCCCAGCAGGGCCTTGGCGACGGCGCGGACCAGATCGATGTCGAAGCCCTCCAGCTCCCGGGTGGCCGGATCGCGGTAGCCCCAGCGGTAGCTGTTCTGGTCGACACCGGCCACGAGACGACCGCGCTCCTTGATGCGCCGCACGGCCGGCCCGTCGGCGGTCGAGGGCCGCAGGCTCGCCTCCGGCGAACTGCAGACGGCCGGGGCCTCGACGCCCGGAGCGGCAACGGCGACGGGTGTACGGGCCGTGGGCCCCGGCCCGGCCGGCTGCGGCAGCGCCGTGGCGGCCGCAGCCGCCGCCGCGCACACCGCCGTCGTCAGCAGGGCCCAGCCCCTGGCGGCGGATCGCCCACCCATCCCTCGCCCTCCCCTCCCCGCGCTCACCGGTACTCCGCGAGCCTGCGGCCGATGCCGAGCACGACACCCGCCGCCCCCAGCACCGCCAGCACGGCCATGCCGGCCGCAAGCCCCGTCAGCGCGCCGCGGCCGTCGTCCGCCGCCCGCCGGAAGTCGTCCTCCTCGTGCGCCAGGGCCTGGCGCAGCCCCGTGTCGACCCGGTCGAAGGCCGCGCCCGTGCTGTCCTTGTCGCCGATGACCAGGGGCAGCGCCCGCTCGTAGTAGCCGCCGTCGTCCGCGGCACGCGCCTCGCCGTGGCGCTGCTGCCACCGCCCGACGTCCCGGATCGCCCCGGCCACCGGCTCGCGGCCCGCGGCACCGTCCGCCAGCGACTGCGCCCTGCCCAGCAGGCTGCCCCCGCGCGGCTCGCCACCGGTGGTGAGGTCGCCGCCGACCAGGGCGCGCATCCCCGCGCGGTAACTGGCCTCGTAGGCGTCGTCCCCGGCCGCGGTGAGCACCGCGCCGCGCGCCACCAGCGTCAGGCTCTCGTCCCCGCGGGCCTGCAGGGCGGCGATGCGGGCCTCGCTGAGCACCTGCATCGAACGCGCCCCGTGCTCGTAGGAGGCGGTCAGTTCCGTGCGGGCCACGGCGTGCCCGGCGACCAGCCACAGCAGGCCCACCCCGGCGGCGGCCGTGGCCGCCAGCAGACCGTGGTTGAAGACCCGGTGGGTCCGCAGGTACTCGCGCCGCTGCGCCCAGCCGAGCGCCCCCAGCGCGACGATTCCCGCGGCCAGGGCGGCCCACGGCCAGGCCGTGGCACCCGCGTAGTCGGACTCCAGCCGCCCGGTCTCCGACTCGTACAGCTCCCGGGCGGCGGGCAGCAGCTCCTCGCGCATCCGGTCGCTGGCGTACCGCAGGTAGGCGCCGCCCAGCGGCAGCCCCTGCCGGCCCGCCGCGCGGGCCGACTCCACCAGACCCGTGTAGACCGGAAGTTGCGCGTTGAGCCGGGTGATGCGGCTGCGGGCCGGATCGGCCGGATCCGTATTGGCCGCGGCCTTCACCAGCAGCTCGGAGGCGACGGCGATGTCCTTGTCGTACCGCTGCCTGACCGCGGCCGGCTCCTGACCGCCGGCGAGGAAACCACCCGCGGCGGTGGTGTCGGCGTCGGCCAGGGAACGGTAGATGTCGGCGGCATCCGCACTCAGCGGCTGGCTGTGCCGCACGACGGCGTCCGCGGCGGACTGCCGGGCGGCCACCTGCCAGGCGGCCAGCGCACCGAAGGCGACCAGGAGGACGGCGAGAGCCGCACCGGCCAGCCGAAGTCTGCCCGGCTCGGTGGTGGCCGCCACGGCCGTTCTGAGCCGGTCCAGGGCCGGATGCGCTGGTGACACGTGACCTCCCCCTGGGTCGCGAGTGCCCGGCCAGCAGTATGGCCGCAGGGACCGGGGTGCACCATCCTCCACGCGCCGGGCGCGTGTTCGGTTCCCGGCCGGGCCGGGGCGCCCCGTAGGGGCGCGGCGCGGTGTCGGGCTGCGGTTGCCGCCGCGTTGGTGCGACACGGCAGCTCATCTGCGGGTGCGTGGTGGCTTGTCGCGCAGTTCCCCGCGCCCCTACGGGTCCGCTGGTGTCCATCCGGTCGAGGATGAAGTTGGTGGTGCCGTTGACGATGCCGAGGACGCGGTTGACCTTGTCACCGGCCATGGA
>NZ_JBFAPE010000055.1:0-26651 GCF_040675615.1 Streptomyces sp. NPDC049585
CTCCCCCGGGTCCCCTCCACCGCGGGCCGGGCTGCAATGCAGCCCGTCCGGCGTTCGAGGACCGGGGTCCGGGGCGGAGCCCCGGGAAACGGGGGCTAACCGCCCACGACCCGCAGGTAGTCCGCCACGCCGGCCGCGTCGTCCGCCGCCAACCCCACGTACCCGTCCGGCCGGATCACGAACACCCCCGGCCCGTACGCCTCCTTCACGTACCCCTCCGCCGCCACCCGGCACACCCGCACCCACTCCGGCACCGCCTCCGGCGCCGGCTCGTCCCCGACGATCAGCAGCGTGAAGTGCGGCCCCCGGAACGCGTCGAAGAGCACCCCGTCCGCATCCGGCGCCCGGTCGCCCGCCGTGAGGGCATCGGCCGAGAGGTCCG
Source organism: Streptomyces sp. NPDC049585 (assembly GCF_040675615.1). Lineage (NCBI taxonomy): Bacteria > Bacillati > Actinomycetota > Actinomycetes > Kitasatosporales > Streptomycetaceae > Streptomyces > Streptomyces sp. NPDC049585. The sequence continues at coordinate 383 of NZ_JBFAPE010000055.1, forward strand.
GGCCCCGCCGGGCCTCGCGGCTGAGCGCCCCGCCCCGGTACCCCAGCGTCAGCTGGTGCGTCTCGGGGCCGCGGACGGAGAGGCCCCCGTCGGCCCGGTCGGCGCGGAAGACGCGTTGGGAGAGGCCGAGGACGCCGCCGGCGATGCCGCGCCGTTCCTCGTCGTACGTGTCGAGCAGCGTGTCGTCGGCTCCGCGCCGCAGGACGGCTTCGAGCTTCCAGCCCAGGTTGTACGCGTCCTGGACGCTGGTGTTGAGGCCTTGTCCGCCGGACGGCGGGTGGACGTGGGCCGCGTCGCCGGCCAGCAGCACGTGGCCCACGCGGAAGCGTTCGGCCATGGCCACGCGCGGCCGGTAGACGGAGGCCCAGTGGACCTCGCGGACCGCGAGCCGGTGTCCGGTGCGTTCGGTCAGGAGCCGTCCGAGCGCCTCGGGCGTGGCGTCGCGTTCGATGTCGAGGTCGTGGTCGGGGTCCTCGAAGATGATGATGGTCTGCTTGGAGGCGGCGCCGGGCAGTTGGTTGATGCCGACGAGTCCGCCCTCGGCCCGTGGCCACATGTGCCAGTGGTCGGTGTCGAAGGCGTCGGCGTCCGGTCCGTCGAGGACGAGGTCGGCGACGATGGCGCCTCCACTGGCGACGTCGTTGCCTTCGAAGGGCACGCCGAGGGCCTTGCGGACGGTGCTGCGTCCGCCGTCGGTGGCGACCAGGTAGCGGGCTCGTACGGTGGCGCCGGTGCCGAGGGTGGCGGTGACGCCGTCGGCGTCCTGGTGGAAGCCGGTGAGTTCGGTGTCGAACTCGACGCTTCCGCCGAGTTCTTCGAGGCGTGCCCGCAGGATCTCGACGGTGCGCCATTGCGGCAGCAGGCGCGGGGTGCGGTAGGGGATGCCGGGGGAGTCGGCGGCGGGTTCGGCCAGGGGCCGGACCCCGCCGCGCCGGCGGCCGTCCCAGATCTGCATGGGCTTGATGGGGGCGCTGTCGGCGAGGACGGCGTCCACCACGCCGAGGTCGTCGAACATTTCGAGCGTGCGCGGCTGGATGCCGCTGCCCCGGGAGCCGGGGAAGGTGCGTCCGGAGCGTTCGACGAGGCGGTGGGGTATGCCGCGGCGGGCGAGGTCGATGGCGAGGACGAGGCCGGTGGGGCCGGCTCCGACGATCAGCACCTCGGTGTGCTCGGCGTCCATGGGGCGCCCCTCCCTTTCGCTTAACGTTGTTAAGTTCATGGCACTGTCAGCCTGAACTGAACGGCGTTAAGGTGTCAAGCGTGGCTTCTCGCATCGACCGGTCCCTCGTGGCCGACACCGCGCTCCGGCTGCTGAACGACGTGGGCCTGGAGGGCCTGACCCTGCGCCGGATCGCCCAGGAACTCGACTGCCGCGCCCCGGCCCTGTACTGGCACTTCAAGAACAAGCAGGAACTGCTCGACGAGATGGCGACGGTGATCTTCCGTCGCATGGCGGACGACCTGACCGCCCTCGACCCGGGCGACTGGCGCACGTTCCTGGCCGACTGCGCCCGGGTGCAGCGCCGCGCCCTGCTCGAGTACCGCGACGGCGCCAAGGTCTTCGGCGGCACCCGCTTCACGGACGACAGCTACGCGGGACCGCTGGAGAGGGCGATGCGGGTGCTGGTGGCCGCGGGCTTCACGCCGCGCGCGGCTGCCCGCGCCTGGTTCACCGTCAACACGTACACCATGGGCCACGTCATGGAGGAGCAGTCGGTCTACCCCGTCCCCGGCGGGGAGCGCGACCCCGTCTACGACCTGAGCGAGCGCGCCCGCCGCATCGAGGGGCACCCGCTGGCCACCGAGGCGGGCTGGGAGGTGTTCGGCGACCTGGAGGCGGGCTTCGAGGCCGGCCTGCGGGCCGTCGTCGCCGGTATCGAGGCGACCCTGCTACCTGCTCAGTGACCTGCGCAGCACGGGGGTCAGCCGCCGCTCCACGAACCGGTGCAGCACCCACGCCAGCACCAGCATCACCAGCAGCGTCAGCGCGAACGTCGCGTACGACGGGATGCCCAGCCCCCGGTGCAGGGCGCCGATCACCACCCACCCCAGGTGTTCGTGCACCAGGTAGAACGGGTACGTCAGCGCGCCCGCGAAGGGCAGCCAGCGCCATGTGGCCCACCCCGTCCTGCCCGTGGCCACCGCCGCGACGGCCGCGTACCCGAGGGCGAGAACGGCGACGATGACGTACGCCGAGCGGTACGAGAAGTGGCCCGGGCCCGGCGGGTGCCACAGCCCCGCCACCGCGTAGTGCTGGCCCAGCAGGAAGCTCACGCCCACAATGCCCCAGGCGGTCGCGTCGTTGCCGAAGCGGTGCACCAGATACAGGCCGATGCCGCCGATGAAGAACATCGCGTGCTCCGGCATGAACACCACCCGCAGGAACTCCACGTGCGACGCCGTGGTGACGACCGTCATCAGCGTCCACACCGCGCAGAACAGCACCACGCGCCGGCGCGAGGCCCCGGGCAGCACGACGAACAGCGCGAAGAGGGCGTAGAAGCGCACCTCCGCCCACAGCGTCCAGCACACCCCGAGCACCCGCTCGGCACCCGCGGGCTGCTGGAGCATGGTGAGGTTGACGAGCGTGTCACTGGGGGACACGGTCTTGTACGCCACCCACGGCAGCGCGAAGACCAGCGTGACGAGCACGACGGCCGCCCAGTAGGCGGGGTAGAGGCGGGCGGCGCGCGAGGCGACGAACGCGCGCAGAGGGCGGCCCCAGCCGCTCATGCAGATCACGAAGCCGCTGATGACGAAGAAGATCTGCACGCCCAGGCAGCCGTACGCGAACGCCGTCGACAGGTGCGGGAACTCGTGGCGCGGCGAGGCGCCCCAGGCGCGCGAGACGTCACCGTCCCGGCCGCCGTAGTGGTACAGCGCCACCATCAGCGCGGCCACCAGCCGCAACCCGTCCAGGGCGTACAGCCGACCGGCGGGACGGGCGGGTTCCGGCTGCGGTTGCGCGGCCTGCGCGGGGACGTCGAGGAGCGTCATGCCGCCCTCCGGCGCAGTGCCCGCACCCGGCGCACCAGCCTGCGCACGCGCGGGCTGCGGGGCAGGAGGGCGAGCGGGGCCGGGACGGCGCCGGGCAGCCCCAGCGCGGTCAGGCGGCGCCGTTTGAAGTAGCGCCGGGTCCTCGCGTCCAGGTGGGAGGCGAGGTAGCGCTCGGCGGCGGGGCGCAGAGCGGGCAGCACCTGCGGCTGCATCGCGAAGCCGACGGCGGCCAGCAGTCCTTGGAGGTCGGCCGGGGGCGGCGCGCCGCCGCCTTCCTCGACGTCGCTGTCTTCGACATCGTCGAGGAGCGCGTCGACGAGCGTGACGGGCACGCGGTTGCTGTTCTGGTACGGGGTGAGCCGCTCCAGCAGCAGGCCGGTGCCCGCGCGGGCCACCGGCAGGTCGTAGAAGGTGCGCGCGGTGAGCAGGGCCGTGGAGAAGCAGGCGACGACGAGCGCGGGCCGCAGCCGCTGGTAGACGACCTCGGCGAGAACGGGCGCGTCGAGCACGGTCAGCCGGGCGCCGAGCCGCTGCGCCTCCTCCTCCAGCAGCGTCGACCAGCGGGCCGGGGCCGAGGGGTGCGGTTTGAAGACCACCTCGCGGTGCCCGCGGCCGACCGCACCGCGCAGCATGCGCACGTGCAGGCGCTCCTCCTCCTCGGGCGAGAGGATGTCCAGGGCCGACAGGTACTGGCCGAGCACCAGGGCCGCGCCCTCGGGCGCGGCGGGCAGCCCGGCGGCGCAGGCGTCCGCGAGCTCGGCCAGCACCTTGGTGAAGACCTCGCCCGGCACGATCACCTGCGGCACGCCGAACTCGGTCAGCAGCAGCGGCCCCAGGCCCGGCACCAGGTCGAGGTGGAGCAGGCGGCCCACCCGGGTGCCGACCAGCGGGTCGAGTCTGCTGCGGGTGGGGCCGTAGCTCATGAGCCCGTCGGCGTAGACGTCCACGGACGCGTCCGCGAACACCTGGGCGACCGCGAGGGCCGGGCTGACCTGCAGGGACTCCAGGACGAGGGAGATCTCGTCCGCCTGAAGCCCCCACAGCAGCCGCAGGTGCCGCTCCCACAGGGGGACGTCGTCCGGGCGCGGGGACCAGCCGGTGGGGTGCAGGGGGGCGATCGCCTCGTTCCACGACAGCACGCCGTCGAAGCGGGAGCGCAGCCGCTCGAAGCCCGGGGCGGTGTCGAAGGCGGGCGTGGTCTCGGGCACGGCGGCGGTGTTGGCGACCACCAGCAGGCGGCGGTCGGCGGCGGGGAAGAGCCCGGCGTCGAGGGCGGCGGCCAGGGTGGCGGCGCCGTACAGGGTGGAGGCGAGGAACAGCTGCGTGCGCCGGCGCGGCGCGGGCGCCGGCATCAGGCGGCCGCCTTCGCGGCGAGCGGGCGGCGGCGCAGCCGGCGCAAGGGAACGGCGCGGTCCACGTCCATGGCGTCCAGCGCGCCGTCCACCAGCGGCCGGGGCAGGCGCTTGAGGGCGGCCGCGCCTCGCGCGCGCAGTTTCCGGGCGACCGCGGGTTCGAATCGCTCGATGTTCCCGAGGTGGTGGGAAATGATCGCGCAATAGGTGCGCACGGCTTTCGGAAGGAGTTCTCCCGCGTCCCGGTCGGCGGCCGTCTCCTCGATTACCCGGTCGAATGCGCGAAGGAAATCGAGTTGACGTTCGTCACCGATCTGGGTGAGCGAGGTGGCGACACCGCGGCGGTAGAAAACGCCCAGCAATCCGCTGACGGCGAATGATTGCGCCTCGCGGTGCAGACGCCAGATCCACGGCCGGTCCTCGGCGGTGCGCAGCCCGGGCACGAAATGCAGCAGCCCCGCCTCCAGCAGTCGCCGGTGGTAGATGCCGGCCCAGGCGTACGGATAGTCGACGGAGGTCGAGCGGTCGGCCGGCAGGATCGCCTCCCGCGGTGCCAGCGCCACCCCGCGCGGGCCCACGGGCACCCGCTGGACGGTCCGGGTGCGGCCGGTGCACTGCACGTGGTCGGTGCGCACGAAGTCCACGCCCAGCTCCTCGACCACCGCCAGCAGCCGCTCGTAATGGCCGGGGGCCAGCCAGTCGTCGCCGTCGAGGAAGGTGACGTACTGCCCGCGCGCCGCGTCCAGCCCGGTGTTGCGGGCCGTGGCCAGCCCCTCGTTGCGCGCGTGCCGCAGCAGCCGGGCGCCCGGCAGCCGGCGGGCGGCCCGCTCCAGCAGGGCCGCCGTGCCGTCCGTCGAACAGTCGTCGACGAGCAGGAATTCGACACCCTCGAAACTGTTCGACTCCAGGCTTCTCAGCGTGTCGGAAGCATATGTCTGCACGTTGAAGAACGGCACGATGACCGAGAGCTTGACCACTCGTCGCACGCTAAGCGCCGCCCCGGCATTCGCCCTGAAGGCGGGCGGAATCGTAAGTGAACGAAGCGCGGCGGATCGATGAACCGCCTTGTCGCGCGCGCAGCTTCGCCGGCCGTCGACGTGTTGTTCACCGCTTGTTGAAGTGGCGTTGGGCAGTGAAACGGAATGTATTCCTATCGTCGGCGACGTGCCATCACGTACCGAATTCCCGCGGCGCGTCGCCGTGCTCGCGGACTCCGACACCCGGTGGAAATGGGGCGCGCTGACCGCGCACCGCCTCGCCCCCGACGGTCGGCTGCACGGCCACCTGCTGCGGGGCCGGGCCACACCGACCGTACGGCAACTGACCGAGGTCGGCGTCCGCGCGGACAGCCTGCGCGAGGTCACCGGCGGCGCCTTCGCCGCCGCGGCCGGCCGGGACCGGTACGACGTCGTGGTGCTCGCCTGCGTCGGCGGCGCCGTCCAGGCCCTCCTGCACGGGCTGCGGCACGCCTGGCGGGACGCGCCGCACCGGCCCGTCGTCGTCACCGGCTACGTCGGTGTTGTCTACGAGAAGCTCGCCGACGGCCTGCTGCTGCGGCACGGCGCGGACGTCGTCCTCGCCAACTCCCGCCACGACGCCGAGCGCTTCCGCGCCGTCTACGAGGGCGTCGGCGCCCCCGCCGACGCGGTCACCGAATGCGCCCTGCCGTTCCTCGGCGGCACCCCGTACGCGCCGGACGCCCGGCGCCCCTTCACCGTCGTCTTCGCCGCCCAGCCCTCCGTACCGGACAACCGCGCCGACCGCCGTCACCTCCTCGAACGCGCCGTCCGCCACGCACGCGCCCACCCCGGCCGCGAGGTGCTCATCAAGCTGCGCAGCCGCCCCGGCGAACACACCACGCACATCGAAGAACTCCCCTACCAGAAGCTTGCGGCCCGCCTCCCGGGCGGACTCCCGCCCAACTGCCGCCTCGTCTACGGGCACATGGGCGAGGTCCTCGACCGCACCGACCTCCTGGTCACCGTCAGCTCCACCGCCGCCCTCGAAGCCCTCCACCGCGGCATCCCGACCGCCGTCCTGACCGACCTCGGCATCCGCGAACCCCTCGGCAACCACCACTTCCTCGGCTCCGGCTGCCTCGCCTCCTGGGACGACCTCGACGCCGGCCACCTGCCCCGGGCCGATCCCGCCTGGGCCGACCGGCAGGGCGTGGCAGCGGACGGCTCCTACGCCCGGGCCTTCGACGCGGCCCGCGCCCGCGTCGCCGAACTCGCCGCCCTGCCCGCCCTGCCGCCCGTGAACCCCTACTACTCCGTGCACACGGCCCCCGGCTACCTCCCCGGCCTCCTCGCCCGCCACGGCTTCGACCCCCAGGGCCGCCCCCTGCGCGATCCCTCCCCGCCACGGCGGGGCGCGGTCCGCGAAGCCGTCCGCGGCGCCCTGCGCGACGCGGCCCGCGGGGCGTACCGGCACGGAGTGCAGCGCGTGGCGCCGGTCGTGCGCCGGTTGGGAGAACTCTGATGGCTGTGGTCCTGGCGGTCATCCCCGCCCGCGGCGGCTCCAAGGGCGTCCCCGCCAAGAACCTCGCCCCGGTGGGAGGCATGCCCCTCGTGGCCCGAGCGGTACGCGAATGCCTCGCGGCACGCCTCGTGACCGACGTCGTCGTCTCCACCGACGACCCCGCCGTCGCCGCGGCCGCCCGGGCCGCGGGAGCGGAGATCGTCCACCGGCCGGCGGAGCTGTCGGGGGACGAGGCGAGCAGCGAGGGGGCGGTGGTGCATGCGATGGAGGCGCACGGGGGCGACGTGGACGTCGTCCTGCTGGTGCAGTGCACCAGCCCCTTCCTGACGGCGACCGACATCGACGGCGTCGCGGCCGCCGTCCTCCACGACGGCGCGGACACGGCCCTGACGGTGGCGCCGTTCCACGGCTTCGTGTGGCGGGTACCACCCCCGGCCCGTCCGGCGTTCGAGGACCGGGGGTCCGGGGGCGGAGCCCCCGGGAGACGGGGAGAGGGCGGGGCTGGGGAGAGGCCCGCCGCAGGCGCACCCGGCACCGGCGTCAACCATGACGTCTCGTTCCGCCCCCGCCGGCAGGACCGCACCCCCGAGTTCCTGGAGACCGGTGCCGCCTACGCCATGCGCGCCGACCGCTTCCGCACCACCCGGCACCGTTTCTTCGGCCGTACCGACCTCGTCGTCACCGACCCCTCCCGCGTGCTGGAGATAGACGACCCGCACGACCTGGAGCGCGCACGCGCCCTCGCCCCCCTGCTCGACCCGCAGACCCTGCCCGCCCGCGACGCCGTCGACGCGGTCGTCCTCGACTTCGACGGTACGCAGACCGACGACCGTGTCCTGATCGATGCCGACGGCCGCGAGCTCGTCGCCGTGCACCGCGGTGACGGCCTGGGCGTGGCGGCGCTGCGCCGGGCGGGGTTGGCGGTGCTGGTGCTGTCGTCGGAGACGAATCCCGTGGTCGCCGCCCGGGCCCGCAAGCTCGGGGTGCCCGTGATCCACGGCAGTGAGCGCAAGGACGCCGCGCTCAAGCAGTGGTGTGCCGAGCAGGGCGTCGATCCGGATCGCGTGCTGTACGCCGGCAACGACGTCAACGACCTGCCGTGCATGGCGCTCGCCGGCTGGCCGGTCGCGGTGGCCGATGCGCATCCGGTCGTACGGGCCGCGGCCCGGGCCGTGACCGTGGCCCGTGGTGGGCGCGGCGCGGTGCGCGAGATCGCGGCCTGGCTTCTCGGACCTTCCCTGCAGCAGTCCTCACCTCCCCAGCCCTGAGTCCCCGCCCTGAGTCCTCAGCCCTAAGGAAGAACCCCCGTGATGACCTCCGCTCCGCGTACCCGGACCCGGATGCTCGGCGACCGCCCCGTGGGCCCCGGCCACCCCGTCTACGTCACCGGTGAGATCGGCATCAACCACAACGGCGATCTCACCACCGCCCTCGCGCTGATCGATGCGGCGGCCGCCGCCGGTTGTGACGCCGTGAAGTTCCAGAAGCGCACGCCCGAGGTGTGCACGCCACGTGACCAGTGGCAGCTGGAGCGCGACACGCCGTGGGGCCGCATGGCGTACATCGACTACCGGCACCGCGTCGAGTTCGGCGAGGAGGAGTACCGGGCGATCGACGAGCACTGCCGTAAGCGCGGTGTCGCGTGGTTCGCCTCGCCGTGGGACGTCGAGTCGGTGGCCTTCCTGGAGAAGTTCGACGTGCCGGCGCACAAGGTGGCCTCGGCCTCCCTCACGGACGACGAGCTGCTGCGCACCCTGCGCGCGACGGGCCGTACCGTCGTGCTGTCGACGGGCATGTCGACGCCGCAGCAGATCCGGCACGCCGTGGAGGTGCTGGGCAGCGAGAACATCGTGCTGTGCCACGCCACCTCCACGTACCCCGCGAAGGCGGCCGAGCTCAACCTGCGGGTGATCGGCACGCTGATGGCCGAGTACCCCAATGTGCCCATCGGTTACTCCGGTCACGAGACGGGCCTGCAGACCACGCTCGCCGCGGTCGCGCTCGGCGCGGCGTTCGTCGAGCGGCACATCACCCTCGACCGCGCGATGTGGGGCTCGGACCAGGCCGCCTCCGTCGAACCGGGCGGCCTGCAGCGCCTGGTGCGCGACATCCGGGTGGTCGAGGAGGCCCTGGGCGACGGGATCAAGCGGGTGTACGACAGCGAACTGGGCCCGATGCGCAAACTGCGCCGCGTGGCCGCCGTCTGAGCGGCCGCAGCCGGTGACAAGGGAGACAGGCGGGCCCCCCGCCTCCACGCTGGCCTTCGTCGAGAGCCCGGTGCAGTTGCTGAACGTCCTCGAATGGGCGTACCACGCAGCTCACCACCCGCCGCGCCGTCGGCTGCGCGACGGCGTGCCCCGGCAGCCCGGTGCCCGGGACATCACCCCTTTGGCCGGCGACCTGCTGGTGGTCGTGCTCGCCCCGCACGACCCGATGACGCGTGGTCAGTTGCGCCGGATGGCGGAGCTGGCGCGGGACCAGGGGCACCGACTGCGCTGGGAGGAGGCGCGGGGCGGGCCGATGGCCCCGGTGGGCACGATCGGGGGGCTCGCCGGACCGCTGCGGGCCGCGCGGCGGGTGGTGATCGGCGACCCGTTCTCGCGGTACGTGCAGCTGCTGCTGACGATCACGCGGGCCCGGGAGCTGGTGGTGGTCGACGACGGCACGGCGACCATGGAGTTCGCCGGTCAACTCGCCCGCGGGGAGCGCCTGGTGCGCTGGCACCGCAGCGGCACGCGGGGGGCGCGTGACCTGATATTCGCGCCGGTATCCGCTTCCACGCGCCGGAAGCTCACGCCCGACGACCGTCGTACGGTGGAGATCTTCACCGCCATGCCCCTCGACGCGCCACCGGGAGTGACCGTCACGGCCAACGACTTCGCCTGGACCCGGGCCGCGCACGGCCCGCCCTCCCTCACCCGGGGGACGGACCTGGTGGGCACCTCCCTGGTGGAGACCGGTGTCGTCGATCCCGAGCGCTACCTGGAGGCCGTGGCCGCCCTGGCCCGCGCCCACGGCGCCACCCGCTACTTCGCCCACCGCCGCGAGGCCCCTGCCAAGCTGCGCCGCATAGCCGAGCGGCTGGACGTGGAGATCGTCCGGCCGACGCTGCCCCTGGAGTTGGTGGCCCGGCGTGGCCCCATAGGCCGCACCGTCCTCAGCTTCCCCTCCACTGTCGTGCACACCCTGCCGCTGGCCCTGGCCGGCACCGGGGTGACCGTCGCCGTCTGCGACGTGGACCCCACCTGGCTCACCGCCCACGCCTCGCCCCGCGCCGAGGGCTTCCTCGCGGGGGTCACGGGGAGCGCACGCGCAGTGCGCCGACTTCCGTACGCGCCCGTTCCGCAGCCGCGTGTCGCCGAAGGTACGCCGTAAATACGGGTCATACCCCCCGTGCGACCCATCCATGCGGCTGAACTTTTTGTGATCAAGGGGCAGTTGCCCCATTCGGGGCTCTAATCTTCGCAGGGTGAATCACCTGATGCCCTGCGAAGCCGATCCCCAAACCACTGACAGCCGACTTCCCGGCGCGCTTCCGCCCGGGCTCCGCAGCGAACTCATCGCCTTCCGTCGCGACTTGCACATGCACCCCGAGCTGGGCAACCGCGAGTTCCGCACCACCGCCGCGGTGCGGGCCCGGCTCGAGAAGGCAGGGCTCAGACCGCGTACGCTCGCCGCCGGCACCGGCCTGATCTGCGACATCGGCCGCGACAGCGCCTCGTTCCGGGCGGCCGGCCGGCCGGTGCTCGCCCTGCGCGCCGACCTGGACGCGCTGCCCATCCCCGACACCAAGACCGTCCCGTACCGCTCGACGGTCCCGAAGATGGCCCACGCCTGCGGCCACGACGTGCACACCACCGTCGTGCTGGGCGCCGGCCTCGTCCTGGCCGACCTCGCCGAGCAGGGCCTGCTGCCCCACCCCGTGCGACTGGTCTTCCAGCCCGCCGAGGAGGTGCTGCCCGGCGGCGCCCTCGACGCGATCGAGTGCGGCGCGCTGGACGGCGTGGGCCGCATCCTGGCCGTGCACTGCGACCCCAAGGTCGAGGTCGGCCGGTTGGGCCTGCGCACCGGCGCGATCACCTCGGCCTGCGACCGGGTGGAGGTCACCCTGTCGGGCCCCGGCGGCCACACCGCCCGCCCGCACCTGACCACCGACCTGGTGACCGCCGCCGCCCGGGTGGCCACCGACGTGCCCGCCGTGCTCTCCCGGCGCGCCGACGCCCGCTCGGGGCTGTCGGTGACCTGGGGCCGGCTGGAGACGGGCCACGCCTGCAACGTCATCCCGCAGCGCGCCGAGCTCGCCGGCACCGTCCGCTGCCTGGACGTGCACACCTGGCGCCAGGCGCCGGACCTGGTGCACGCCGCGGTGGACGAGGTCGCCGGCCTGCACAACGCCAAATCGGAGATCAGCTACCTGCGCGGGGTGCCGCCGGTGGTCAACGACGCCGAGGTCACCTCCCTGCTGCGGCGCGCCATGACCGCGCGCCGCGGCCGCTACGCCGTGGAGGACACCGAGCAGAGCCTGGGCGGGGAGGACTTCTCCTGGTACCTGGAGCACGTCCCGGGCGCCATGGCCCGGCTGGGAGTGCGTCCGGTGGGGGATACGACCCGTCGTGACCTGCACTGTGGTGATTTCGACGTGGACGAGGGCGCGATCGAGGTCGGAGTGGAGCTGTTCACGGCCGCCGCCTTGCTGGACGGCAACCGAATGTAGGCATTCGGGTCAAGAAGGGTTGACGACGAAACGATAACGGCTTCCTTGCACCCCTTTTATCTCCATCTACGCGCGTTACGATTCCCGGCGAAAGACAGCGCCAATGGAGGCGCTTCGAGTGAAGGGGCCCCCTCGTGCGCCGGGTATCCACGATCACTGTCGCGGGCATTGCCACCGCGGCTCTCGCATTCACTCTCACCGCCTGTGGTGAGTCCTCGACCGAGTCCGGAGGCGGCGGCAAGGGCAAGGGCATCGGCCTTGCCTTCGACGTCGGCGGCCGCGACGACCACTCCTTCAACGAGTCCGCCGCTCGTGGCATGGACAAGGCCGACAAGGAGTTCGGCTACACCAGCAAGGCCATGACCGCCAAGAACGGCGAGACCGAGGCCGACCGCGAGCAGCGGCTGAGCTCCCTGGCCGAGGCGGGCTACAACCCGGTCATCGGCGTGGGCTTCAACTACTCCAAGTCGGTGGAGAAGGTCGCCAAGGACTTCCCCAAGACCACCTTCGCGGTCGTGGACTCGGTTGCCCCCGGCAACAACATCGACAGCATCACCTTCGGTGAGCACGAGGGCTCCTACCTCGCCGGTGTCGCCGCCGCGCTGAAGTCGAAGAACCACAAGGTCGGCTTCATCGGCGGTGTGAACAACGCGCTGATCCAGAAGTTCCAGGCGGGCTTCGAGCAGGGTGCCAAGGCCACCGACTCCGGTGTCGAGGTCACCTCGGAGTACCTGTACGCCAACAACGACAAGGGCTTCAACGACCCGGCCGCCGCCAAGGAGAAGGCCAAGGGCATGCTCGACCGCGGCATCGACGTGATCTACACGGCCGCCGGTCTGTCGGGCAACGGTTCCATCGAGGCCGTCGCCGCCCAGAAGGGCGCCTGGGCGATCGGCGTCGACTCCGACCAGTACCAGCAGCCGGGTCTGGACAAGTACAAGGGCTCCATCCTCACCTCCGTGGTGAAGAACGTGGACGTCTCCGTGTACGACCTCGCCAAGAGCGTCAAGGACGGCAAGCCGCTGACGGGCCCGCACCAGTACCTGCTGAAGGACGGCGGCGTGTCGCTGGCCACCTCCGGTGGCTTCATCGACGACATCAAGGACAAGATCGAGGCCGCGAAGAAGCAGATCGTCGAGGGCCAGGTCAAGGTCAAGACCTCCCCGTGATCCTGCCCGGTCCGGGCCGGCGGTGAGCCGGATCCGGACCGGTCCCGGAAGACCTGCGGGCCCGGTGGTGAGGGAGTACCCTCACGGCCGGGCCCGTACATACGATCCCCCAGCTAACGCTGGGCGGTGCCCCCACGCTACGCGCGTAGCACCGTATTGACGCGTGTAGCGTCGTCCCCCGCCCCGTCGTACCGCCGACCCCCGCACGGCCGGTCCGGCCCCCCGCTCCCTTCCCCTCGAGGAGAGTGCGCCATCAAAGCGTCCAGCCCCGAATCCGGCGCAGCCACCGCCAATGCGGTGGAGCTCGCCGGCATCACCAAGCGCTTCCCCGGTGTCGTGGCCAACCACGACATCCGCCTCACGGTCCGCCGCGGCACCGTCCACGCCCTGTGCGGCGAGAACGGCGCCGGCAAGTCGACCCTGATGAAGATCCTCTACGGCATGCAGAAGCCGGACGAGGGCACCATCACCCTGGACGGCGAGCAGGTCACCCTGAACAGCCCGGCCGACGCCATCGCGCGTGGCATCGGCATGGTGCACCAGCACTTCATGCTCGCCGACAACCTCACCGTCCTGGAGAACGTCGTCCTCGGCGCCGAGAAGCTCCACGGCATCGGCAACAAGGCCCGCAAGAAGATCAAGGAGATCTCCGACGCGTACGGCCTGGGCGTGCGCCCCGACGTCCTCGTCGAGGACCTCGGCGTCGCCGACCGCCAGCGCGTGGAGATCCTCAAGGTCCTCTACCGGGGTGCGCGCACGCTGATCCTCGACGAGCCGACCGCCGTCCTGGTCCCCCAGGAGGTCGACGCGCTCTTCGACAACCTGCGCGAGCTCAAGTCCGAGGGCCTGACGGTCATCTTCATCTCGCACAAGCTGGGCGAGGTGCTCTCCGTCGCCGACGACATCACCGTCATCCGGCGCGGCACCACCGTCGGCACCGCGATCCCCAGCGAGACCACGCCCAAGCAGCTGGCCGAGCTGATGGTCGGCGAGGAGCTGCCCTCGCCGGAGACCCGTGAGTCCACGGTCACCGACGTGCCCATGCTCACCGTCGACGGCCTGCACCTGTCGGCCACCGACTCCGACGGCGTCGTGCGCGCCGTCCTCGACGGCATCACCTTCACCATCCACAAGGGCGAGGTCCTCGGCCTCGCGGGTGTGGAGGGCAACGGCCAGGCCGAGCTCGTCGAGGCCATCATGGGCATGCGCACCCCCGACGGCGGCGTCGTCACCCTCGACGGGACGGACATCACCACCGCCCCGACGCGCAAGCGTCGCGAGGGCGGCATCGGCTACATCCCCGAGGACCGCCACCGTCACGGCCTGCTGCTCGAAGCGCCGCTGTGGGAGAACCGCATCCTCGGCCACGTCACGGAGAAGCCCAACACCCGCGGCCCCCTCCTCGACAACAAGGCCGCCCGCGCCGACACCGAGCGCATCGTGCGCGAGTACGACGTGCGCACCCCCGGCATCGAGGTCACCGCGGCCTCCCTGTCCGGCGGCAACCAGCAGAAGCTGATCGTCGGCCGCGAGATGAGCCACAACCCCAAGCTGCTCATCGCCGCCCACCCCACCCGCGGCGTGGACGTCGGTGCGCAGGCGCAGATCTGGGACCAGATCCGCGAGGCGCGCCGCGAGGGCCTGGCGGTCCTGCTGATCTCCGCCGACCTGGACGAGCTGATCGGCCTCTCCGACACGCTGCGGGTGATGTTCCGCGGCCGTCTCGTCGCGGACGCCGACCCCGCGACGATCACCCCGGAGGAGCTGGGCTCGGCCATGACGGGCGCGGCGAGCGGCCACCTCGAGCACGAGGAGGCGGCGGAGCAGGCGGAGGAGACCCCGCAGGAGACCCCGCAGGAGTCCTCCGGCGAGACCTCCACCGATGACAACGAGAGCGACGACACCCAGGAAGGCGGTGACTCGAAGTGAAGAAGTTCGACAAGAACAAGCTGATCCTGGGCCTCGCCGCCCCGGTGCTGGCGATCGTCACCGCCCTGGTGATCACCTCGGTCATCATCATGGCCACCGGCAAGGACCCGTTCCACGCCTACCAGGTCATGCTGGACTTCGGATCCAAGGCCGACAGCCAGGTCTGGATCATCAACAAGGCGACGCCGTACTACCTGTCCGCGCTGGCGGTGGCCATCGGCTTCCGGATGAACCTGTTCAACATCGGTGTGGACGGCCAGTACCGCATCGCGGCGTTCTTCGCCGCGGTCGTCGGCGGCGCGCTGACGCTGCCGGGCATCGTCCAGATCCCGGTGATCATCCTGGTCGCGATGGCGGTGGGCGCCGTGTGGGCCGGCATCGCCGGTCTGCTGAAGGTGACCCGCAACGTCAACGAGGTCATCAGCACGATCATGCTGAACGCCATCGGCGCCTCGATCATCGGTTACCTCCTGCAGGACGGGCGGCTGGCGAAGAAGGAGGGCAACCTGATCCACACGCCCTACCTGCCGGACTCCGCCCACTTCTTCGAGTTCCCCACCGCCACCAAGCCGGTCCTCGGCTTCGTGGTGGTCGCGGCCCTGGCCGGTGCGGCCTACTGGTTCGTCCTCAACCGCACCCGCTTCGGCTTCGACCTGCGCACCGTCGGCCAGTCCGAGTCGGCCGCGCAGGCCAGCGGTGTGAGCGTCAAGCGCATGGTGATCACCTCCATGCTGCTCTCCGGTGCGGTCGCCGGCCTCGTCGGCATGCCGACCCTGCTCGGCGTCTCGTACAACTACGGCACCGACTTCCCCACCGGCATCGGCTTCACCGGCATCGCCATCGCCCTCCTCGGTCGCAACAACCCCATCGGCATGGCGCTGGCCGCCCTGCTGTGGGGCTTCCTGGAGCGCACCGGCACCCAGCTGGAGTTCGAGGGCTACGCCCAGGAGATCGTCGGCGTGATCCAGGGCGTCATCGTCCTGTGCGTCGTCATCGCCTACGAGATCGTGCGCCGCTACGGCCTGAAGGTCCAGCAGCGCAAGGTCGGCGAGGAGCTCGCCGCCCAGGCCCGTAAGAGCGACAAGGCGGAGGCCGCCGCATGAGTACGACCTTCACGGCCGCTCTGACCGAGAAGCTGAGCGGCAAGAACAAGCGCGAGGGCCGCAAGCTCTCCTACCCCGTCGTCCTGCTGATCCTCGCCGGCGCCCTGGTGCTGCTGTCCGCGCTGCGGGCCGTCACCGGCGCCGAGGACCTCACCTCCTCCGGCCAGTGGTCCGGCGCGCTCGGCGCGGCCGTGCCCATCGGCCTCGCCGGCCTCGGCGGCCTGTGGGCCGAGCGCTCCGGCATCGTCAACATCGGCCTCGAAGGCATGATGATGCTCGGCACCTTCTGCGCCGGTGCCGTGGGCTGGCAGTACGGCCCGTGGGCCGCCGCCGCGGCGGGCATCGTCGGCGGTGCCCTCGGCGGTGTCATCCACGCGATCGCCACGGTCACCTTCAACGTCGACCACATCATCTCCGGCGTCGCGATCAACATCCTGTCGCTGGGCGTGACCCAGTACCTCGCCAAGCTGTGGTTCGGTGCCGCGGGCAGCGCGGCCCAGCAGGCGGGCGGCAACGACAAGCAGTCGCCGGTCATGGCCAACATGCCGGACTTCTCCATCCCGGGGCTGTCCGACTGGCTGCACTCGATCGAGAAGCACCACTGGTTCCTGGTCTCCGACCTCGCCGGCATCCTCGACGGCCTGGTCTCCGACGTCTCCTGGCTGACGATCGTCGCCGCCCTGCTCTTCGTCGGCACGTTCTTCGTGCTGTGGCGCTCGGCCTTCGGCCTGCGCCTGCGCTCCTGCGGCGAGAGCCCGGTGGCCGCAGAGTCCCTCGGCGTGAACGTCTACACGTACAAGTACGCGGCCGTCGTCGTCTCCGGCGCCCTCGCCGGCCTCGGCGGTGCCTTCCTGGCCATCGGCACGCACATGTACTCCGACGGTCAGACCGGTGGCCGCGGCTACATCGGTCTCGCCACGATGATCTTCGGCAACTGGCGGCCGGGCGGCGTGGCCATGGGCGCCGGCCTGTTCGGCTTCATGGACAGCCTCCAGCTGCGCTCCGGCGGCCCGACCGTCCACGCGCTGCTGCTGCTCGTCGCCGTGCTGCTGGTGGGCCTGGCGCTGTGGCGCCTGAAGGGCAGCAAGGTCAAGGCGGCCGTCGTCAGCGGCGTCGTCGCCGTGCTGCTCTTCCTCTGGTACGCGCTGACCAAGACCGTGCCGCTGGAGTTCGTCGACGCCACCCCGTACGTCGCCACCCTGCTGGTGCTGTCGCTGTCCGCGACCCGCCTGCGGCCGCCCAAGGCGGACGGCAAGCCGTACCGGAAGGGCCAGGGCAAGTGACGTCCTCACCTTCCGTCGACTGGGAGGCCCTGCGCGCGCAGGCCCGGGACGCGATGTCCCGGGCCTACGCCCCGTACTCCGGCTTCCCCGTCGGCTCGGCGGCCCTGGTGGACGACGGCCGCGTCGTCAGCGGCTGCAACGTGGAGAACGCCGCCTACGGCGTCGCCCTGTGCGCCGAGTGCGGCATGGTCTCGGAGCTGATCGCCACCGGCGGCGGCCGCCTGACCCACTTCACCTGCTGCGACCGCCACGGCAACATCCTGATGCCGTGCGGCCGCTGCCGCCAGCTCCTGTGGGAGCACGGTGGCCCGGAGCTCGCCGTGGACACCACGAAGGGCGTCCGCCCGCTCGCCGAGCTCCTGCCGGACGCGTTTGGGCCCGCCGACCTGAATCGTTGAAGATGTCCTCAAGCGCCGGACGGGCTGATCTTTCAGCCCGTCCGGGTCACTTTCCGGACCCGGGAAGACCTGAGGACTACGAACCTAAGGAAAATGTGCTGATGGACGCCATTTCCGTTATCCGCACCAAGCGTGACCGCGGCCGTCTGAGCGACGAGCAGATCGACTGGGTCATCGACGCCTACACCCGTGGCGTCGTCGCCGACGAGCAGATGTCCGCCCTCGCGATGGCGATCCTGCTCAACGGCATGGACCGCGCGGAGATCGCCCGGTGGACCGCCGCGATGATCTCCAGCGGCGAGCGCATGGACTTCTCCTCCCTGCCGCTGCCCACCGCCGACAAGCACTCCACCGGCGGCGTCGGCGACAAGATCACCCTGCCGCTGGCCCCGCTCGTCGCCGCCTGCGGCGCGGCCGTCCCGCAGCTCTCCGGCCGCGGCCTCGGCCACACCGGCGGCACCCTCGACAAGCTCGAGTCCATCCCCGGCTGGCGCGCCCTGCTCTCCAACGACGAGATGATGGACGTCCTGCGCAACGTCGGCTCCGTCATCTGCGCCGCCGGCGACGGCCTCGCCCCGGCCGACAAGAAGCTGTACGCGCTGCGCGACGTCACCGGCACCGTCGAGGCCATTCCGCTGATCGCCTCCTCGATCATGTCCAAGAAGATCGCCGAGGGCACGGGCTCGCTCGTGCTGGACGTCAAGGTCGGCTCCGGCGCCTTCATGAAGAACATCGAGGACGCGCGCGAGCTCGCCTCCACCATGGTCGGCCTCGGCACCGACCACGGCGTCAGGACCGTCGCCCTCCTCACCGACATGTCCACCCCGCTCGGCCTCACCGCCGGCAACGCCCTCGAGGTCCGCGAGTCCGTCGAGGTCCTCGCCGGCGGCGGCCCCGCCGACGTCGTCGAGCTGACCCTGGCACTCGCGCGCGAGATGCTGCAGGCGGCCGGCGTCAAGGACGCCGACCCGGAGAAGGCCCTGCGCGACGGCACCGCCATGGACCACTGGCGCCGCATGATCATCGCCCAGGGCGGCGACCCCGACGCGACCCTGCCGGTGGCCCGCGAGCAGCACGTGGTGACGGCGACGGAGGCCGGCGTGCTGACGAAGCTCGACGCCTACGCCGTCGGCGTCTCCGCCTGGCGCCTCGGCGCCGGCCGCGCCCGCAAGGAGGACCCGGTCCAGGCCGGCGCGGGCATCGAGATGCACGCCAAGCCGGGCGACACCGTCGCGGCCGGCCAGCCGCTGATGACGCTGCACACGGACACCCCCGAGAAGTTCGACTACGCCCTGGCCGCGCTGGACGGCGGCGTCGAGATCTCCCCGGCGGGCACGGCGTTCGTCCCGAACCCGATCGTGCTGGACCGCATCGCGTAGGCGTTGCTGCCCGGCAGCACACTCGTGCGGGCGAAGGGGCCGGTGGATTTCCACCGGCCCCTTCGCCGTCGTGCGACACTGCACGGCATGACCCAGCAGGCCATCCGTCTTACGGCAGCCGTCACCCATGAGGACGACTGGTATGTCGCACGCTGCCTCGACGTCGAGGTGACGAGCCAGGGATCGACGATCGAAGAGGCTCTGACCAATCTGCGCGAGGCGCTGGAGCTGTACTTCGAGGACGAGCCGGTGCCCGAAGTGCACGACGTCATCACCGCACCCGTGGAGGTACGGGTCGCATGAGCCCGGCCGTCCCTCGCGGCCTGTCCGGCGAGCGGGTGGGGAAGGCGCTGCTGCGGGGCGGCTTCGAGTACGTCTCCACGCGGGGCAGTCACGCGAAGTACCGCGCGGACGACCGTACGGTGATCGTGCCCCTGCACTCCGAGTTGGCCCCGGGCACTTTGCGCTCCATCCTGCGCCAGGCGGACTGGACGCTCGACCAGCTGCTCGGCCACTTGTAGAGGGGCGTGACCGCCGGCCGCGGCGTCGCACGGGCGGGATCAGCTCGGCGTCCGGCCGCCCTCGACGGGCGCGTCCGTGCCGGGCCCCATGCGTGCCTGGGCCGGCGCCGTCGAGCGGAGGAAGCCCACGAGGTCCTCGAGTGTGAGGCCGCAGTACGGGGCCCGGTGCGCGGCCATCAGAAGCAGATGCGCGGTGATCCGCTGGTTCCAGTCGTCCCCGCACCACTCCTGCGGCTTCTCCACCCCGGCGTCGTTGAGCAGCACGCCGTGCTTCTGCGCCACCTCCGCCACCACACTGGCGATGGCGTGAAACCGCGTCCGTGCCTCGCGGCTACCGGTGATGCCGGGGTAGTGGCCCCAGATCTTGGGGGAGAACTCGAACCCGGTGGGTGGATCCGCGGCCAGCGCGGCGAAGTATCCGGCCTGCTTCTCGGGCCAGTTGTCGTGCACCAGGGTCACGTCGAATGTCGTTGCCTCGGTCATGCGGCAACGGTGGCAGCGGGGTCTGACACCCGCCCGGCACGCAGGGGCGTGCGCGACGTGCAGTGGGGGCGCACGCCCCCGCCTCGGGCGCGGCTGCTCCTCGGTGGGGGGCAGCGTCCTGCTCGGCCCGACGTCAAGCGGACCGCTGCCGCCGCTCCCACTCCTCCTTCGTCAGCTCGTACTCCACGTCCCCGTGCTCCGAGCCCTCGATCACGTCCGGCCAGTCGCCGAAGAACGTGCGGGTGAACGTGAGGCCCGCCTTTTCCAGCACGCGGCGCGACGCCGCGTGCACCGTCATTGCGTTGGCCGTCACGCGGCGGACGCCCAGGTCCGTGAAGCCCTTGTGGATCAGGGCGCGGGAGCCCTCCACCGCATAGCCCCTGCCCCACGCCGCCCGGCGCAACCGGTAGCCGAGTTCGACGACGTCCGGGCTGTCGTCCTGCAGGGGGCGGAACTCGAACCAGCCCAGGAACTCGCCCGTGTCCTTGGTCTCCGCGGCCCAGTAGCCGTACGTCCCCAGGCCCGGGTGGCGGTGCATGAAGCGCGGCAGGCGCTCGTCGCGCATCTCCTCACGGGGCGTCGGGCGGCCTCCGTTGATGTAGCGCATCACCTCGGGGTCGCCGTCGAGCTCGACCAGCGCGTCCAGGTCCTGCTCGCTCGTCGTGAACGGCCGCAGCGTCATCCGCTCGGTCTCCATGAAGATGCCCATGGTGGGATCTTCGGGGGCAGGCCCCGCGTCGGCCAGCGAACAACACCCGTTCGCGCCACTGCCCGTGGGAGTGCGCACGGCGGCGCCAGTGCGCGCCCTCCACCGCGGGGCGTACGCGCTTCCCCCGCACGGCCGAAGCGGCTCGGCCCGCGGAGGGACGCCCGGGGCGGCGGCGGTCGGCGAGGCTCGGGGTGTGCCGCAACAACTCCCGGCAGCTCGCAAGGGATCGGAGAAGATCATGCCCAGGTCGTTCCGTGGAACGGGACTCGTCGTCCTCGCTGCTCTCGTCGTCCTGACGCCGGCGGCCATGACCCTTCCGGCCGCCGCCGCGGAACCGGCCGCACCGGCGGAACCGGCCGCATCGACCGTCGGCGTCCAGGGGTGGGGGCGCATGGGCTATCCCGTGCCCGGCAACGACATCCAGGTGTTCGTCGACGCCCACGGTCGCTACGCGAAGGACCGCGTGAACCGGCCCGCCACGTCCTGGGGCACCTTCCGCATCCAGCACCGCTGGACCGAACCGGGCAAGGGGCCGCAGTTCAACTGGGGCGACTTCACCGTCGATTGCGTCACCGTCGGCGGACCGGTGGCGACCGTGACCGGCACGCTCGTCGACGCCGGGCCGGTATGGAAGCCCTTCCTGCACTGGGGAGAGGACCACAAACAGCCCATTCGCATGGGCGTGAGCTTCTACGTCGCGGAAAAGGGGAAGAACGGTGGCGGCCCCAGCCGCATCGGTCTCTCCGGCGCCACGCAGGAGGACGAGCCCCTGCTGACCCCGTGCATGGCCCCCGCACCCGATGCGGCAGTTATTGCAGGCGGCTACAGGATTCATGACAACAGGCTGCTAAAGTAATGCGTGTTGGCCTTCGGAGGCGCCCGCGTGCGACCCCCGGAGGCTTTTTTCATGCCTTCCCACACCACCTCGTTCCACGGATATCGCACGCTCCTCTCCCACCCCGAATTCGCCGGCATGTACGCCGGTTTCGTCCTCACGGCCGCCGCGAGCGGCTTGTCGGGCTACGCGCTCGGCGCGCTCGTCGACCGCCGGACCGGATCGCCGCTCCTGACGGCGGTGAGCATGTACGGCGCCACGTTCGCGGCGGTGATCGGCGCGCTGACGCTGATGTCCGTCGCGGACGGCGGTCGTCCGCGACGGACCCTCGTCGCCCTGCAGGCCGTCTCCCTGGCGAGCCAGGCCGCCCAGGCGATACCCGGCCTGCCGCCGGCCGCCCGGTTCGGGCTGCTGCTGGTGGTGGGCTTCTTCCAGGCCCTGGGCACCGGTACGCGCATGGGGCTGCTCGCCGAGCTCGTACCGGACTGCGCGTACGCCCTCGCCCGTTCCCTGATGAACCTCACCGCCGGCGGCACGGCCGTCATCGGCTACGCCGCCGCCGACCCCCTGCTGGCACACCTCGGCACGCAGGGCGTCTTCGTCCTCGCCGCGGTCCTGACCGCGGCCGGGCTCGTCGCCGTGGCGGGTACCGTGCGCGAGCGCTCGATCCGCCTCGCGCGCCGCCCGGGCCTGCGGCAGACGTGGACGACGAACGTGACGCTCTTCTCCCGGCCCGGCCGGCGCGCCCTGCTGCTGAACCTCTGGGTGCCCAACGGTCTGATCGTCGGCTGCGAGGCCCTGTTCATCCCGTACGCCCCCCGGCACGCCGGCGCCCTGCTGGCCGCCGCGTCCGCGGGCATGCTGGCCGGCGACCTGGCCGTCGGCCGGCTGCTGGGTGCGGCGCAGCGCCGCCGCTGGGCGTTCACCCTGCGGCTGCTGCTCGCCGCCCCGTACGTCCTGTTCGCCGTCCATCCGCCGCTGCCGGTGGCGCTGGTCGCGGTGTTCGCCGCCAGTGTCGGATTCGCCGCCACGCTGCCCCTGCAGGAGCAGCTCCTCGCGCTGACGCCGGATCCCGTGCGCGGCCAGGTGCAGGGCGTCGAGTCCGCGGGGCGCATCACGTGGCAGGGCATCGGCGCCACGGTGGCGGGGGCCTGGCCCTGTGCCTCACCCCGGCGGCGGCGACGACCGCCCTGGCCGTGGTGTCGCTGACCCTCACGATCGCCTCCCGGCCGTACGTGGTCCGGGCCGGCGGCTGACGCGGCGCTCACGTTCACAGCGAGTGCCGCGCCTGCAGCCACCATCGCGCGACCTCCCCGGCCACGGCGGCCACGACGGCGACCAGCAGCCGGAACGCCCAGCCGAGGCCGCGCTCGACGAGCTTCGTGCTCCTCTCGGCGCGCTTCTTCCCGTTCCTTCGGTGACAGCCCACTGACAGCACCTCCTCGCATCGAAACTGTATAAATGTTCGATTTGGGGAGGTGTTGTCGACGCGCCGCCCGTCAGGGTGAATGCGCGTCAGGCGAGCCGGGCGTCGGCGTACGCCGCGATGGCGTCGCGCTGATAGGCGGCCAGGCCCGGTGCGACGGCCTCGTACGCGGCATGCCAGGCGGCGTTGTCCACGCAGGCACGGCCGATGGCCCGGTACTCGTCGGCGGTCACGGCCCGCAGGGCGGTCAGGGCCCGGTACTGGACGTCGACCTCGGCCTGCACGGGCGCGGCCCCGGCCGCATGGCCGGCGGCCATGAGCTCGGCCAGCCGGATCATCTGTGCCGTGCGCTCACGCTGCCCGGCCTCGAGGTCCTGCGGGCTCATCCCGGCGACCGTGCGCACGACCTCTTCGGCGTGCTCGGGGAAGTCGCGCAGGCTCTGCAGGTACTGGGAGGGCTCCACGCCCTCGAACAGGTTCTCCGGTCGGTTGATCGCGGTCATCGCTGTGCCGTCCTTCCTGGACCGTTCCAGATCGGCGATGGTGCGGGAGACCGTGCCGGCCAGGGTGTCGAGCCGGTCGCGTTCGGCGAGCAGCCGCCGGTGGTGGCCGCGCAGGGCCTCCACCTCGTCGACCTGCTCGGCCAGGACCCGGCCGATCTCCGGCAGCCCCAGGCCCAGCGCCCGCAGCACCAGGATCTGCTGCAGGCGCAGCAACTGGACCTGCCCGTAGTAGCGGTGGCCATTGGCCCCGATCCGTACGGGCGGGAGCAGGCCGATCTCGTCGTAGTGCCGCAGGGTCCGGGCGGTCACGCCGGACATCCGGGCGACCTCTGCGATCGGCCAGTCCATCACCGTCTCCCTCACACGCATCCGTCTGTCACCAGGCCGGTCCCTCCGGCCTGTTCAGGACGGTAGAAGTTGCCGCAGCGACAACTTCAACCCCGAGCGCCGGACCCATCGCCATCGTCCCTCGTTCGTTTGAGCGAACCGACCAACGGTGCCGTGAGATGCTGCAGTTGTGGACCCGGAAGTTGTGGCAACCCTCAGCGCAGCCGTCGCCAGCGGCGCCCTCGCCACCGGTGCGACGTCGCTCTACGACCGCCTCACCAGCAAGGGCATCGACAGGGAGAGGAACCGCCTGCGGGCCGCCGTCCTGGGCGGCCCCGCCGCGGGGGAGGGCGAGGACGGGCAGGAGGCCCCCGACGACGACACGCACCGCTTCGCCGCCCTGCTCATCGAGTACTACGCCTACGGCCTCATCCAGGCCCGCCGCACCTTCGGTGTGAGCCTGGCGTGCTCGGTGCTGGGCGGGCTCGTCCTCATAGCCGGCGTGGCACTGGCCATCTTCAAGGCCGGTGGCGGCCACGGCGAGCAGTACGCCTCCGTCGTGGCCAGCGTCGCCGGCGTGCTGACCACCGCCATCGGCACCCTCTTCCACCGGCGCGCCGACCGGGCGCTGAAGCACATGGAGTCCCAGACCCAGCTGCTGCGCCAGGACATGAAGGTCGAGCGCGACGCGGGGGAGGCCGTACGCCTCCTCGGCGAGGTCGACGATCCCGCCCTCAAGGCGCAGCTCCAGGCGGCGCTGATCCTGAAGTTCTCCACCGCCAAATTGCCGGTCCTGCCCGGAGCTCCCGTGGCGTCGCCCGTGGCAGCCTCCGTGCCCGACACCGTCGAGGGCGTGTTCGGTGATCGCTCGAAGGGGTGATTCGGTCTCGAACTCCTCTTCCTGTCCTCTGCCTCCACGCCTACCCTCCCGGCATGCCCTTGACCGTTGACGGTGACGCCGCGGACGACCCCGTCGGCCGACAATCCGCCGAGCACTTTGAGGACACCGGTACGCCCCGCCGGTCACGGCTCGGCCGGTACGGGCCGCAGACCCTGGTGGGCGCGCTGATCGTGGCCGTGGTGGGCTCGGTGGCGGGCGCCCTGGCGACGTCGTTGGCCGGCGGCGACGACGACAAGTCCGCCCCGCCGGCGGCATCCGCGGTCTCCCCGGCGGCGGCGTCGGCCGCCGCACCGTCCTGCTTCAACGCCACCTGCACGGGCGTGGACCCGAAGGACGCCGGATGCGCGGACATGGCCGTGACGATCGCGGACGACTGGATCTCCACGATGCACCTGGAGATCCGCTACAGCAGCCGCTGTCAGGTCGTCTGGGGCAAGCTCACCGGAGCGCAGGTCGGCGACACGATGGAGATCGCGACGTCGCCCACGCAACGGCAGCGGGCGGTCGTCGTCTCCGGACACACCAAGTACACGCCGATGCTGCCGGTCGGCCGGCAGTTCTCGTCCCAGGTGTCCGCCGTATCGGTCAAGGGCGATCCGGAGCACGACATCCCGGCCGGCTACACCCTCCGCGTCGGTGCGGACCACGACGACGCCTCCGCGAAGCCCACGCGCTGACCGGCCGGCCGGGAGGGCCGGGAGGACCGGGCGGCCTCAGGCCGGCGCCAGACCCGTACGGCAGTCGGGGTGGCCCCAGCCGCGGGGGCCCTTGGCGATCGGGTCCTTCGCGGCGTAGGACTCGCCGCACTGGTGGCAGCGGCCCGCGAACTTCGCCTTGATCACCGCACCCGACGACGAGCGCTTCGCCGCGGCGGGCCGGGACGGCTTGGACGCCTTCGCCGGCTTCGACGCGGACGGGCGGACGGCCGCCCGCAGGTCGACGACGGGCAGATCCGCGTCGCCGTGCACCGTGCCGGCCGCCCGCTGCGCCGTCGCGGCATCGCTGGCGGCCTGGTCGGCGAGGGCGTTGAGGGGGTCGCCGTCCACGCGGTGCGCCGCGACGTACACGAAGTCCACCTCGCGGCCGGTCAGGAGGGCGTCGATGCGCACGACCAGCTCCTGGTTGGCCACGGGCTTGCCCGCCGCCGTCCTCCAGCCGTTGCGCTTCCATCCGGGCAGCCACTTGGTGACCGCGTTCATGGCGTACTGCGAGTCCATCCGCACTTCCAGCGGTACGGCGGGGTCGGTGACCTCCAGGAGCCGTTGCAGGGCGGTCAGCTCGGCGACGTTGTTCGTGGCGCGGCCCAGCGGGCCGGCCTCCCAGCGCTGCGGGACGCCTTGGGCGTCGGCAACCACGTACGCCCAGGCAGCGGGCCCGGGATTCCCCTTGCAGGCGCCGTCACAGGCGGCGATGAAGCGATCGGACATCCTCCGATCATGCCAGCGCCGACGCCGGCGCCGGCGCCGTGCCCGGCTCGTGCGGTGCCCCGTAGGGGCGCGGGGCGGTGTCGATCTGCGGCTGCCGCCGCGTGGGTGCGATCGGCCGGCGACGGCCCGCAGCCGACGCGCCGGGGCGAAGCGCGGCACCCCGTCTGCGGGCACGTCGTGGCTTGTCGCGCAGTTCCCCGCGCCCCTACGGGGCACTGCATGATCCGCCGGACACGCCCTAGGTGTGTTGTCCCGGGACGTTGGTGACACGCGGGCTGGGTGCTTGAACGGGTGAGGGCCTTCTGGCTCGGTGTGGATTGCGACATCTACGC
>NZ_JBFAPE010000056.1:0-20673 GCF_040675615.1 Streptomyces sp. NPDC049585
GGCGTAGATGTCGCAATCCACACCGAGCCAGAAGGCCCTCACCCGTTCAAGCACCCAGCCCGCGTGTCACCAACGTCCCGGGACAACACACCTAGCGCCCCCGTAAGGGGCGCGGGAACTGCGCGACAAGCCACGACGCGGCGGCAGTCGCAGATCGGCACAGCCCCACGCCCCTACGGGGCGCTAGGACACGCCCTGGAGGCGGGTGCGGACGTCGGCGGCGGCCTCGGCGCCGTCGGGCACCCGCTCCCACAGCGCGAGCAGGGCGGGGGCGAGCCGGTGACCGCGCTCGCCGCTGTGCTGCCAGCAGTAGTGGGCCCGCTTGAGGGCGGCGAGCGCCTCGGTGTCCTCGGGTCCGCCGCGTTCGAGCCGCTGGGCGGCGGCGGACATCCACAGCTCGGCGGCGCGCGGATGGTCGCCCGCGAGCCGCGCGAGGTCGGCGCGCACCTCGATCCACAGCCCGGCTTCGGCGCTGTGCGGCCCGTGCCGGCGCAGCGTCAGCTGCTCCCAGGCGGCGGCCATGGCGGCCGCCTCGTTGTGCCGGCCCGCGTGCGCGGCGGCGAGGATGTCGGGCAGGGGTGCGGGACCGGGAACCGCGGCCTCCGGCTCGGCGGGCGCCGGTGCGACGTGCTCAGGTGCGGCGAGGTGGTCGCGGGGCAGGTCGACGGCACGGACACCGGCGTCCGCGGGCAGCTCTGCCACAGCCACCGCCCGGGGCACCGCCGGTGCGACCGGTGCCGCCGGCGGTGGAGCCGCGCGGTTGGCCAGGAGGGGGCCCGTGGCGCCGGACTGCAGGGGCAGGGCGCCCTCCGGCAGGGGGGCGCCGGTCAGCGCCAGTTGGTGCAGCAGGCCGGGGTCGAGGGTGGGCCCGGCCGTGGGGTGGCCGGCGGCCAGGGCGGCGAGGAAGGAGCGGGTGTAGGCGCTCGCCTCCGGGGCGGGCCCCGGCGGGCTCGGGGTGGCGATCCCGTACAGGGCCAGCCCGTCCGCGAGGCGGCCGTCGTGGGCCGCGGCGGCGACGTGGGGCCAGGCGTGGGCGTCGGCCTCGACGTCGAGCAGGAGGAGGGTCGGCCCCGGGTGTTCCCGCAGGGTGCGGGTGAGCCAGTCCCAGGGCAGGCCGGTGTAGCGGACGGTGGCGGGGGTGGACTCGCGCAGCGCGAGGTGGAGTTGGGTGCTGCGCCGGGCGGGGACCATCAGGTGTCCGGTGACCCACACCAGGAGCGGCCCGGGGACGGTGACCGCGTCCTGCAGGTAGGCCAGGACGCTCTGCGGCCCCGCCATGGCGGGGAGCTGCACCACGTCGGCGGAGGGGGCGGCGAGGAACTGGCGCGGTCGGGCACCGGCGACGGCGTGCGCCGTCGGGTTGGGCACGGCACCCCGCCGCCGGTCGGGGGTGCCGTCCAGCAACAGAACGCAACCGTGGGTCGGGTGGTCCAACGCGTCTTCCTTCCGGCCGTTTCGTCGAGCCCGTGACGCAACTGTAGGCGCCGGTGCGTCGGTGCCGGTAAGGAAGGGCGCAACGGGCCCACCGTCTCCCGGTGTTACGCGGCGTTACGCCGGTGTCTTCTTGGGCTGCTGCTCCTTGCGGCCCTGGACGGCGGGTTCGTCGAGGGAGTTGCGGTCGACCGTGCGGCACACCGGCACGTTGCCGGTGTTCTCCACGTACTTCGCCGCGACCCAGGTGTTGCGTTCGCGCAGCAGGTACCAGACGGGGTTGCCGGAGACGTCCTGGGCGCGCGCCTTGCACCGCAGGGGGACCTGGGTGCGGTACTTCAGCAGGCCCTTGGGCGCGGAGTCGGTGGTGGGGAAGACCCGCTCGACGACGCCCGCGGTGGCGACGACGGCGCCGTAGGGGCGGCTCGGCGGCGGGGCGGCGACGGGCTGGTCGGCGGAGTGGGCGGCGGGGGCGGCGGCCAGCAGGGTTCCCCCGAGGGCGGCGGCCGCGATCACGCCGGCGGTGATCTTCCTGGTGCGGATCGCGAGTGTAGTGAACATGGGAACTCCCTCGATGCGAAGTGGATCACGCATTGCCCAGGTTCCACATGAAATGTCGCCATAAACACAAATCCGTCAGTCGTCCTCCTTCCTGGCCCGACTGGGCTGGACGCGCTTGGGTTCGCCCTTCATCTTGGGGTGTTCGGGCGGGTAGGGCAGGTCGCCCAGGCCGTGCTCGCGCTCGTCGCGGGCAGCCAGGTCCAGGGCCGCCTCCAGGTCGCAGGGCCGGTCGTCCATGCCGGCGTGCACGTCGCCGGCCTCGGCGAACCGGGCCGGCATGGTGGCCAGGTCGAAGTCCTCGGGCACGGCCCGCTCCAGCTCCTCCCAGCGCAGCGGCGCCGAGACCGGGGCGTGCGGGCGGGGGCGCACCGAGTAGGCGCTGGCGATGGTGCGGTCGCGGGCGGTCTGGTTGTAGTCGACAAAGATCTTTGGCCCCCTTTCCTCCTTCCACCACGCCGTGGTGATGCGCCGCGGGTCCTGCCGCTCCAGCTCGCGGGCGACCGCGATGGCCGCCCGGCGCACCTGGACGAAGGTCCACTGCGGTGCGATGGGCACGAAGACGTGCAGGCCGCGGCCGCCGGAGGTCTTGGGCCAGCCGGTCAGGCCGAGGCCTGCGAGGACCTCGCGCAGCAGCAGGGCGGCGTGCACGGCGTCCGCGTAGCCGGTGCCGGGCTGCGGGTCGAGGTCGATGCGCAGTTCGTCGGGGTGGTCGGTGTCGCCCCGCCGGACGGGCCAGGGGTGGAAGGTCAGGCAGCCCAGGTTGGCCGCCCACAGCACCGCGGCCGCCTCGCCGGGGCAGATCTCGTCGGCGTGCCGGCCGCTGGGGAAGGAGATGCGGCCGGTGGGGATCCAGTCGGGGAGGTTCTTGGGCGCCCGCTTCTGGAAGAACGACTCCCCCGTCACCCCGTCGGGGTAGCGCTCCAGCGTGGTGGGCCGGTCCTTCAGGGCCCGTACGATGCCGTCCGCGACGCTCAGGTAGTACTGGGCGACGTCGTACTTGGTGTAGCCGCGCTCGGGGAAGTAGACCTTGCCGGGGTTGGACAGCCGTACCGTGCGCTCCCCGACGGTGAGCTCCATGGTCTCTGCCATGCGTTTCACGCTAGGCCGCACGGGCGGGCGGCGCCCGTCGGCGGGCGGGGGGCCGGGTGGCCCAGCACAATCGGGGATCATGGACCTTCCGGTGATGCCCCCGGTCGAGCCGATGCTCGCCAAGCTCGCCCCCGAGATCCCGCCGGGGATGAGCTACGAGGCCAAGTGGGACGGCTTCCGCTCGATCGTCTTCCGCGACGGCGCCGAACTGGAACTGGGCAGCCGCACGGGCAGGCCGCTGACCCGTTACTTCCCCGAGCTCGTGGCCGCGCTGCGCGAACAGCTGCCGGGGCGCTGCGTGGTGGACGGGGAGATCGTCGTCGCCCGCGAGGGCCGGCTGGACTTCGACGCGCTGCTGGAGCGCATCCACCCCGCCGCCTCGCGGGTGCGGCACCTGGCGGAGGTGACGCCGGCCTCCTTCGTCGCCTTCGACCTGCTGGCGCTCGGCGACGCCTCGTTGATGCAGGAGCCGCAGCGCCGGCGCCGCGAGGAGCTGACGGGGGCGCTGGGCGGGGCGCACCCGCCGCTGTTCGTCGCGCCCTCGACCGGTGACCTGACGGTGGCGCAGGGCTGGTTCGAGCAGTTCGAGGGCGCGGGTCTGGACGGGGTGGTGGCCAAGCCGCCGGAGCTGCCGTACCGGCCGGGCCAGCGGGTGATGGTCAAGGTCAAGCACGAGCGCACGGCCGACTGCGTCGTCGCCGGCCTGCGGCACCACAAGAGCGGCCCGGTGGTGGGCTCGCTGCTGCTGGGGCTGTACGACGGCGCCGGGCGGTTGCAGCACGTGGGGGTGTGCGCGTCGTTCCCCATGGCCCGGCGCCGGCAGCTGATGACGGAACTGGAGCCGCTGGTCATGCCGGACGCGACGGGGCACCCGTGGCAGGAGTGGGCGAGCGCCGAGGCCCAGGCCGCCGGCCGGCTTCCGGGCGGGCCGAGCCGCTGGACGGGCAAGAAGGACCTGTCGTGGATCCCGCTGCGCCCGGAGCGGGTGGTGGAGGTGGCCTACGACCACATGCAGGGCGACCGCTTCCGGCACACCGCCCAGTTCCGCCGCTGGCGCCCGGACCGGGACCCGGACAGCTGCACATACGCCCAGTTGGAGGAGCCGGTGCGCTACGACCTGGCCGAGGTGCTGGGCGGGGCGTGAGACACGCCCGGCACGGGGCCGGGGAAATCCCGGCCCGACGGGGCGGCATATCTCACGCTGGTACGACCATCGCACTCCAGCGGGAGGTGGCGTCCATGACCCGGATCCGTTTCCTCCGCCCGGGCGCCGCGGCCCGGCGCGGCACGGCCGCCCTCGTCTGCGCAGGCTGCGCCTGGTGGCCGGCGGCCGTCCCGGCCGCGGCCGGCGGCCCCGGCGGGGGCGGTGACTCGCCCTTCTGGGTCGAGCCCGATGCCCGGGCGGCCCGGCAGGCGCGGGCCTGGCAGGAGAGGGGGCGGGAGGCGGACGCCGAGGCGGTGCGGCGCATCGCCGAGCAGCCCACGGCGGTGTGGATGACGGGCGACGACCCCAGGGAGCAGGTGGCCCGCGTCACGGAGGAGGCCGAACGCGCCGCGCGCATCCCGCTGCTCGTGGCCTACAACGTGCCGCACCGCGACTGCGGTCAGTACTCCTCGGGCGGGGCGCCCACCGCCGAGGCGTACCGGGCCTGGGTCGCCCGGGCCGCCGAGGGCATCGGTGAGCGGCGGGCGTGGGTGGTGCTGGAGCCGGACGCGGTCGCCCAGTGGGCGTCCGGCTGTCTGCCCCGCGAGGCAGCGCAGGAGCGACTGGGCCTGCTGGCCGAGGCGGTCGCGGCGTTCAAGGCGCGGCCGGGGACGTCGGTGTACGTGGATGCGGGCAACGCGGGCTGGATCCGCGACCAGAAGCTGCTGGCCGACGCGCTGCGCAAGGCGGGGGTGGAGCGGGCCGACGGCTTCGCGCTGAACGTCTCGAACTTCCACACCACGCCCGTCACCCGCGCCTACGGCGAGCAGCTCTCGCAGCAACTGGGCGGCGCGCACTACATCATCGACACCAGCCGCAACGGCAACGGCCCGCTGCCGGCGGGGCCCGGGCAGGACGGGGCGGAGTCGTGGTGCAACCCGCCGGGCCGGGCGCTGGGGGCCGCGCCGACCACGCGTACGGGCGACCCCAAGGTGGACGCCTTCGTGTGGGTCAAGCGGCCCGGCGAGTCGGACGGCGCGTGCCGCGGGGCCCCGGCGGCGGGACACTGGTGGGCGGAGTACGCGCTGGGCCTGGTGACGGCGCGCGGCTGGCAGCCGCTGCTGCAGTCGTAGGGCGTGTCAGGGACTGTCCGGCGAATCATCGTCACGCGCCACCACGGCGCCCCAAAGGGGCGCGGGGCGGTGTCGATCGGCGGGTCAGCGTACGTGCACCCAGGCCGCCTTGGACGGGGTGCCGGCGCGGTCGGTGAGGAAGAGCATGTACCAGCCGGCCGGGACGAGCGCGGGGTCCTCGGGGATCGTCACCTTCAGGGTGCCGTCGCGGGCCGTGAGGGGCAGGGCGACGGAGCGCTGCTCGACGTCGGTGGCGTGGGTGACGGCGCTCGGGCGCATCAGCCGGGCGGCGACGGCCCGGCGGGCGTCGGCCCCGGGCAGGGCGAGGCTCTGGCCGCGCCCGGTCTCCAGGGGGCCGGTGCGCAGGGCGGGGCGCTGGTCGCGGTAGAGGTAGGGCGGGGTGTAGACCTCGATGCGCTGTTCGAAGGTGCCCATGACGGTGTCGTCCTTGTCGGCGAACAGCGGGTTGGAGCCGAAGACGGCGATCCGTCCGTCGGGCAGCAGCAGGGCCTCGGCGTGGTAGTCGCGTCCGACGGTGGGCGCGGCCGCCGGGCGGAAGCTGCGGGTGCGCGGTTCGTAGAACTGGGCGCGCAGGATGTCGGAGCCGCGCTTGCCGCGGTAGTCGCCGGAGCCGCCGGTGGTGAAGACCCGGTCGTCGGGGGTGAGGACGGCGTTGAGGTAGCGGGTGCCCTGGGGCAGGTCGGGGCCGGGGGTGTAGCGGGGGGCGTCGGCGGTGAGGTCGGCGATGGCGGTGCGGCGGGTGGAGGCGTGGGACTCCCCCACCCCGCCGCCTCCGAGGATCATCACCTTGCGGTCCTGGGCGGGGGGCAGCAGCACGGAGGCGGAGGTCTCGGTCATGTCCGCGTCCTCCAGGCCGGGGACGGGCAGGAAGGTGTTGGTCTCCAGGTCCCACACGCCGGGGGTGCGGCCCTTGTCGGCGGGCCCGTAGCCGGCGTTGGAGCCGGAGTAGAACAACTGCCCGGCGCCGGTGAGGAAGAGGGCGGGGTAGGTGGGGAAGTACCGGTCGGGGCCCGGTGACCAGGTGCGGCTCTCCGGGTCGTAGATCTCGTTCTTGCCGGGGATGATCTCGCCCATGTCGTCCAGGCCGGAGACGGTCAGGACGCGGCCGTCCTCCAGGGTGACGAGCGTGGGGTACCAGCGGGCCTCGGCCATGGGGTCGACGGGCACGTAGCGCTCGGCCACGGGGTCGAACTCGTAGGCCTCGCGCAGGCCCTGGAAGTCCTTCTTGTCCAGCCCCAGCTTGGCCGCGAGCCCGTAGACGTCCTGGGCGGCGCGGCCGGCCAGGCCCTTGACGCGGTACTGGTCGGCGGTGTGGGTGATGCCCGTCTCGCCCTCGGTGACGGCCTCGACGTAGACGCGTGCCTGGGCGGCGGTGACGCTCACCTGCTCGCCCTTGACCGTCTTCTTCGCGCGCGGCACCAGGACGGGGAACTGGGAGCGGTACTGCTTGCCGGTGGAGCCGACGAAGACGGTTCCGGCGGGCAGGGTGCGCGGGGCGTCGGGGTTCTCGTTCTTGACGAGCATCGCGCCGCCGGCCCGCTTGACGTCGCCGGTGAGCTTCTCGTAGCGGGCGGTGCCGCCGGCGACGAGCAGACGGCCGTCGGGCAGCTGGGCGTGGCCGGCGCAGAACATGTCCTTGGGGGTGCGCACGCTGGTGAAGGTGTTGCGCACCGGGTCCCACAGGACGCTGCGGAAGGTGCCGGCGCGGAAGTTCTTCTCGTCGTTGCCGGAGCCGGCGATCAGCAGCACCTTGCCGGTGCGCAGCAGGGCGGCGTGGATGGCGTTGATGCGGAAGCCGCCGGGGACGTCGACCAGGTCCCAGTGCCCGTAGCGGGCCTTGTAGGACGGCTGGTTGATGGTGTATTCGTGCCAGGCGCGCTCGGCGAAGCCGGCGGCCGCGGGGCCGTTGGCGGCGACGAGCACCAGCACGCCGGTGGTGGCCAGCAGGGCCTTGCGCGTCCTGCGCTCGCGGATCCTCGCCTTCACGTCCACTCATCCCACCTCGTTCGCGACGTCCGTCCGTTCCTGCCGCAGCCCGGCCTGCCACACCAGGTAGGGGCCGAGCGCGGTGAGCAGGGCCAGCAGGGCCCACAGGCGCATGGCGGAGTGGGCGTGGCCCAGCGGCCAGGAGACGATCAGGGCGGCGAGGAACAGCGCCGCCCAGGCCAGGTGGGTGCGGAAGGTGGCCGGGCGGTCGGGGCTGGCGGACTCGCCCTTGGGGGTGACCACGAAGCGGGAGCGGCGGCGCAGCAGCGCCTGGGCGAGCGACTGGGCGTACACGGGTGCGGCGAGGGCGGACATCAGCATGCCGGCGGCGCCGGAGGAGCCGGCCGGTTCGTGGGGGCTGACGTTGTGGCGCCGGTTCCACAGGTACAGGCCCACCTGCAGGGCGGCGGCGTCGCAGTAGAGCATCAGCCACAGGGAGGACTCGACCGTGATGCCGGAGGCGCCGAGGACGAGGAAGAGGACGCAGCTGAGGGCGCCCAGCACCCAGGTGACGGCCGCCATGGGGTAGTAGGCGACCATGAAGACGTAGTTGAGCAGCCGGCCGGGCGACAGCTGCCACATGGCCTTCCAGAACTGGTGCATCAGGGTCTCGTAGGTGCCGCGGGACCAGCGCAGTTGCTGGCTGAAGAAGTCGGTCCAGGTGGAGGGGCCCTCGCCGACGGCGAGCACGTCGGGGGTGTAGACCGACTTCCAGCGGCGGCCGGTGGCGGGGTTGCGGCGGCGGTGGATCTCCAGGCCGGTGGCCATGTCCTCGGTGATGGAGTCGTACAGGCCGCCGATCTGCCGCAGGACGTCGATGCGTACGCAGTTGCTGGTGCCGACGAACATGGGCGAGCCGTAGGCGTTGCCCGCCCGTTGGATGAGGGCGTGGAAGAGGAATTGCTGGCTCTCGGCGGATTTGGTGACGGCGCTGGTGTAGTTGCCGTAGACCTGGGGGCCGACCACGAAGGCCACGTCGGGGTCGCGGAAGTAGCCCATCATGCGTTCGAGGAAGTTGGGCAGCGGCACGTGGTCGGTGTCGACGCAGGCCATGAACGCGTAGTCGTCGCCGTGGGCGTCGAGCCAGGCGTTGTAGTTCCCGTGCTTGGTGCGGGCGCGGTAGGCGCCGGAGGGCTGGTTCCAGCGGTCGACGCCCTTGCGGGAGAAGTGCCGTACGCCCAGGCGTTCGCACAGCCGCCGGGCCGCGGGGTCGTCGCCCTCGTCCAGCAGCCATACGTCCAGCGGCCCGTCGTGGTGGATGCGTACCGCCCCCTCCAGCGTGGCGCGCAGCATGGACATGGGTTCCTTGCCGGGCACGAAGGTGGTCAGGAAGGCCACCCGCGTGCCGGGTTGGGGGCGTACGGGGACGGGGTCGCGGGCCACCCAGGTGGCGTGCGCGTTGGAGGCGACGTTGACGGTGCGGAAGAGTTCGATCAGGGCGACGGCGGCGAGCATGAGCCGGTCGCAGCAGTGCTCCCAGTCGCTGACGTAGGGCCGCTCCAGCCAGTGGCCCGGGGAGATCAGCCACAGCAGCAGGGTGAGGGAGAGCAGGGGGGCGGCCGCCACCAGCAGCCGTACGCCGATTCCGCGGCCGGGGCCGTGGTCGAGCAGCCGCCGGTAGCGCACGCGGTAGCCGTCGGCGGGGGGTTCGGTCAGCTCTCCGGCCAGCCGGCTGAAGCGGGGATAGTCGTAGCCGGAGGCGGCGGAGTCCTGCGGCCGCCCCCCGGACCGGCGCGTTCCGCGACCCTGGCCGGCCCTTCCCGGGGGCACCTTCGTGAGCCGGGCGGAACTCGCCGGACGGGCCGGAACAGCCACCACACACACCCCCGGTCGCTGAAGGACGGGCCTTGAATCGACACCAATGGGACAAGTCCGATGAACATAACAAAGGAGACCTGGAATCATGTGATGAACACACCGAAGCGGGTGTCACATCACCTGCACAGCGCAGGGCTGGGGGCGTTCGCCCGGGTGGCCTAGAATTGCGGGATTCCTCCGTTCACCCCGGACGCGGGCAGCCGTACGGACCCAGGAGGGGACAGCCGTGAGTGCGTTCGCCGAAGCGATGCGGGAACGGGTGCGCAACGCCCGTGCCGCCCTGGCGGCCGCCCGGGCCGCCGGAGACGTCTACGCGGCGGCGGTCGCCGAGGACGAGCTCGACGACGCCCTGTGGCTGGCCCGCGCGCACGGCGTGGAGACCGACCCGGCACCGGAAGAGGAGCCCGTCCCCCCGGAAAGCGGGGGCGTTCACGAGGACGGGTGATAACGGAATGGCCAAAGGCCGGGCCCGCAGGGTATGGAGCGCGGCGCCGGGCGAGTAGACCACCGTCCTATGCCACCGCTCCCCCATGGCGCCGGAGCTGCGGTTCGTGCGATGAGATGATCATTGCCCCGTGCAGCAACCGGCGGCTGCAGCCGGTCAACCCGCAGGTCAGCACCGCAGGCCAATGCCCGGAACCCGGTTCGCAGGCCATGCCGCGCTGCTACTGTCGCGCGTCATGGAGACGCTCTTCACCCCTGAGGAACTCGTCCGAATCGAGGCAGCCGCTCAGGAAAGCGGCATCTCCCCGCGCGACTGGGTGCGCGAAGTGGTGCTCCAGCGCCTGAAGGGCGAGTGGCGCCACGACATGGAGGACGCCATCTGGCCCGTCACCGTGCACCGCCGGCCCGGCGGCACCCTGCAGGAACTGCACCACGCCGGCTGCTGGGTGCCGCGTGGCGGGGAGGAGACCCTGACCACCGCCGAGGCCCGGGCGCGGGCCGCCGAGTACGACGTCCGCTTCTGCGACGCCTGTGAGCCCGAACGGTTCCTGGTCCCCTACGAGTGACCGCCCCGCCGCCCCCGTTACGCTGTCCATTTCAAGATCAACGAAGTGGGTGGGGGAAGTACGGCATGAGGATATGGACGCGCCTCACGGGGTGGGCGACGGTGCTCACGGGGTACGCGACCGTCCTGCTCGGCGTGGTCCCGTTCCGGGAACTACCGCCCAAGCGCCATCAGTTGCTGCTGCTCGGGACGAGCATCGCCTGCGCCGCGTGCTGGCTCCTCGCCTCGGCCCTGGCCCGCGCGCGCCGGCGCGCCGCGCTGCGCCGCAAGACCTGGCGCCGGCGCTACGAGCCAGGGCCCGAGCCGCGCCCCTCCCGGCTGCTGTGCTGGGTCCTGGGCTTCGGCATCGCCCTGGCCAGCGGTGCGGCGCTGTGCCAGGGGGTGGGGCCGGACGGGGCGGAGGGCAAGTGGCTGGCCCGCGCCCAGCGCGCGGGCGGCGGCACCCACGAGGTGGACGTCGTGCGCATCGCCGGCCAACCCCGGCCCACGGGGCGGGAGATGAACGACATCGACGAGTACGCCACCACGCTCGTGGTCAGCGTCCCCTTCCCCGACGGCGATCGGGACGTCACCGTGCCCGACGTGCACACCAGCGGCAAGCCGGAGGCGGGTCGCACGGTGGAGGTCGTCTACGTGCCCGACCGGCCGGAACTGGGGGTCCGTCAGTCGCCCGGCAACGACCTGGACACCTTCGCCGGACGCATGATCGTGCTGCCGGCGATCTGGACGCTCACCCTGGCCGCCGGCCTCGTCACGAGCATCGCGCTGTACCGGCGGGAGGCCGGGGTGCGCTACGCCCGCCGGTTCGAGCCCTGGGTGCACCTGCCCGCCGCGGTCGTCCTGCTGTGCGGCGCCGCCCTCGTCGTCCCGCTGCTCATCGGCTTCCCCACCACGCAGACGGGCTGGTACCTGGCCACCGGCTCGGCGGCCACCCCGTGGCTCGCGCTGACCTGGGTGGCCAGGAGCAGCTGAACGCGCCGAGCCCCCGCCCTGGGGGCGGGGGCTCGGCGTGCGGCGGCCGGCGTGCGGCCGTCAGGTGCGGCGGCGCCGGAAGGCGCGGCGGATCAGGAAGACGGCGATCACGATCAGCGCCACCACGAACAGGATGGCGAGGATCACGATCACCAGCAGGGCCGTGCCCAGCCGCTTGAAGAAGCCCTTCTTTTTCTTCTTGTCCTTCTTCTTGTCCTTCTTCTCGCTCTTGCCGGCCAGCGTCGTGTGGTCGCCGTGGTGCGTCGAGGCGTGCGACGAGGTGTGCGACGCGGCGTGACCGCCGTGGTGGGCGCCGGCCTGGACCACGCGGTCACCGGCGGAGGCGACGGCGAGCGGCGCGCTCGCCTCCCGCGGCGCCGGCGCGGCGGCGGCCGCGGCGGGCGTGGCCAGCAGCACGGCCCCCAGGAACAGGGCGAGCAGGGCGGAGACTCTGCGTGCCAGGCTCCCCCGGTACGGTCCGTCGTGCTTGCGGTCGTGCGTCATCCGCGCCCCCTGTGTCCGGTGCTCTGGCTGTGGTGCCATGGTTTCGTGCCGCCCCGCGGGCGCGGGGCGGCCCCCATTATCGGCATACGGTCGCACCGCCCAGCAGGGCGCATGCCCGCGCCCCTCACAGCGCCGGTGCGTCCGGCTCGAATCGGTTGCGCACCGCCGTCTGCACCTCGGCCTCCTCGGCCGGGTCGGCCGCCAGGCGCCGCAGCTGCTCCACGACGCGGGCGTCGGCCGTGGTGGCGTGGTGCGCGGCGAGCTCACGGGTGGTCTCCTCGCAGTCCCACAGGCACTCGACGGCGAAGCCGGTGGCGAAGGAGGGGTCGGTGGCGGCCAGGGCGCGGGCGGCCCGGCCGCGCAGGTGCGAGGAGGCGGTCTCGCGGTAGACGTGGCGCAGGACGGGCGCGGCGCAGCCGATCGCCAGCCGCCCGGCGCCGTCGACCAGGTCGAACAGCACGGGCGCATCGCAGCCCTCGGCGCGCACGGTGCGGCGCAGGGCGCCCAGGACGAGCGCGGCGTCGTACTGGGCGCCGCGGCAGGCGAGCATGCCGGCGGCGGCGGCGCCGAGCGCGTCGGGGCGGTGGATCCAGGCGCGGGCGCGCTCCAGGGCGGCCGCGCTGCGCATGCGCTCGAAGGCGGTGACCGCGGCCCCGGCGACCAGCGGGGCCGGGTCGTCGGCGGCCGCCTCGATCAGGTCGAGGGCCTGGGGGTCGTGGTGCTCGGCGAGGTAGCGCAGGGCGGTGGCCCGGGCGGCCTCGCCGCCCCGGCGGGCGGCGTCGATGATCTCCTCGCGGTCCTCGGGACCGGCGACGGCGGTCAGGCAGCGGGTGGCGGGCACGTGGCGCTGCTGGGCGGGGTGCTGCTCCAGGCCCGCGTCGGCCCACTGCAGCACCTCGCGCACACTCCAGCCCGGGCGCGGGCCGGAGGGGCGCAGCTGGCGCTGCCAGCGGTCGAAGGACCCGCGCTCGCGGGCCGCCCGGACCCGGGCGGCCAGGGCCGGGAAGCGCTCGTCGTCGGCCCACAGCCGCCAGGGCCGCGGTTCGAAGGCGTCGCGGACGGCGGTGGTGAGCGCGGCCTCCCCCTCGGGGGTGTGCGGGAACCGGGCGAGGACGGGGGCGCACAGGCTCAGCAGCCCGGCGTCGTCGTCGCGCAGGGCCAGCTCGTCCAGGGCCCAGGCCCAGTTGCCGCCGGTGGCGGCGTAGCGGCGCAGGAGCGCCAGGGCGTCGGCGCGGCCGTAGGAGGCGAGGTGGCCGAGGACGGCCAGGGCCAGCCCGGTGCGCTCCTCGGCACCGTCCAGCAGGTCGCCGGGGGCGAAGAGGTGCTCCTCGATCGCCCCGAGGTCGCCGTCGAGGTCCAGATACAGGCGCGCGTAGTAAAGGGAGCGGTTCTCCACCTGCCAGTCGCGGCGGGGGTCGCGGAGCACGCACTGGTTCAGCGCCTCGAGTGCCTCGGCTCGGGAGGCCGCGAGGGCGTGCAGGGTCCCGTCGCCGCGGCCTCGCTGCAGGAGGCCGAGCAGGGTGCCACTGGGCGCTATGTCTGGATCGAACATGGGGTCAGCATCCGGTGCGGGGAGTCGGCTGGCAACGGGATTTCCTCACGGACGGCATTCTTGCCGCGCTCCACCGCCTCCATGCCTGGTGAGCTGTGGGAACCGTGGTCCTCCCGAGCGCCGCAGCCTACCCGGAGCTGGGCATTCCGCCGAGTGGCGCCGGAAATGTCATAGTCATACCTCGGGCATATGCCTCAAGCATCACCGGTACGGGTATTGCCAAAGGCTCCCCAGGCGCTCGCTCCCTGTGTCAGAGTCGTCACGTCAAGCCCCGCCGGCCCCGGCCGGAAGAGGCCGACGCCACCCGGCAGCGCCGGCCGGGGGGAGCAGCGCCCCGCTTCGTATCGGAGTACGTGATGCCGTCCCCACTGTCCGCGAACCGACCCGCCACCGCACCGCCCGGCGGTGGGGGCGGCGCGCCCGGCCCGCGGGCCGGCAGCGCCGAGTGGAATTTTCTCACCGACGAGGCCCTGTGGTCCGAGGAGCTCTTCGAGCTCTTCGGCCGGCGGCCGGCCGAGGGCGCACTGACCCTCGACGAGCTGCCCTCCTGGCTCCTGCCGCAGGACACCCCGGTGCTCACCGCCATGATCACCGGCTGCCTGGTGGACGGCCGGCCGATCGACGGCGAGTTCCGCATCGTGCGCACCGACGGCGCCGTGCGCAGGATCCACATGATGGGCGAACCGGTCCTCGACGCCGACGGCTGCGCCGCCTCCCTGTGGGCGGTGCTGCGCGACCTCGGCGCCGCCCGGCGCGGCCCCGTGGAGGTGCCCGCCACCCGTGACCCGGCGCACCGCCCCCGGTCCGCGGCCGCGCCCCGCGCCGAGCAGCACCGGCTCGCGGCCGAGCTGCAGGAGGCCGTGCTGCCCCCGTGGCGCGGCGCGCTGCGCCTGCCGCAGTGCGCGCCGTCCGCCGGGGCGCTGGAGGTGGCCGGGCACCACCTCGCCGCCGCCGGCGGCCCGGCCGGGGGCGACTGGTACGACGCCCTGGAGCTGCCCGGCGGGCGGACCCTGCTGACCGCCGGCGGCCTCGCCGGCCGCGGGGTGGCCACGGCCTCGGCCATGGCGATGCTGCTGGGCGCCGTGCGCGGCATGGCCGTCTCCGGCGCCGAGCCGGGCCCGCTGCTGGGCTGGCTCAACCACCTGCTGGAGGCGTCCGCCCAGCCCGCCCTGGGCACCGCGGTGTGCTGCCGCTACGAGCCGGACTCCGGCACGCTCCTGTGGTCCCGGGCCGGCCATCCCGCCCCGCTGCTGTTCCGCGACGGGACGGCGCGCGCCCTGCGGCAGCCGGAGGGCGTACCGCTGGGTGCGGTGGCCGACGCGGCGTACACGCAGTCCGAGGAACACCTGCGGCCCGGCGACGTGCTGCTGCTGCACACCGAGGGGCTGGCGGGTGGCACCTGCGAGGAGCGGCTGCGCGGCCTGGCGCCGCGGTTCGCCGCGGCGGCGGGTGCGCAGGAGTGCCTGCGGGCGGTGCTGGAGGAGTTCGGCGGGCGGCAGCGCGAGGACGACGCGTGCGTGCTCGTCGCCCGCGCCGGCTCCTAGCGGTCCCACCGGCTCCCGGCAGTTGTGCACGAGTGGCCGGCTGTGCACGACACGAGGGGCCGGCCTCACACGGCCTCACACGGGGAGGGTTCCCTTCCTGGGGCGCCCCGGCGCCTTCGGCAGCACCTGCTCGAGGTCCTCGCGCAGGTCCGCGATCCGGGCGTACGCGGAGTACTTGCCGGTCAGCCGGTACATCTCGCGCAGCCGGTCCCAGGTGCGGTGCGAGGAGTTCTCCCCGATCGTGCTGAGCGCCATCCGCGCGAAGGTGTCG
This sequence comes from Streptomyces sp. NPDC049585, assembly GCF_040675615.1. Taxonomy (NCBI): domain Bacteria; kingdom Bacillati; phylum Actinomycetota; class Actinomycetes; order Kitasatosporales; family Streptomycetaceae; genus Streptomyces; species Streptomyces sp. NPDC049585. The sequence goes on from NZ_JBFAPE010000056.1 coordinate 15,036, forward strand.
GCCTGCTCCGGCTCGCCCCCGATGAAGCAGGCGGACGCCATGGAGATGTAGTCGAAGATCATCGACCGCTGCTGCACGGTGCCCGCCCGCAGCTCCAGTGCCCGCCGGGCGTGCTGCTGGGCGACCGCCGCGGCCGAGGGATCGTGCTCGGCGAGGGTGCGGTAGGCCAGGGCCTGCATCCCGTGCAGGTCCGCCTCGTCGAACATCTGCATCCAGTCCGGCGGCGGCACGTCGCCCTTGTCGGCGACGAAGAGCTCCTCCGCCTCGCCCAGGGTGCGGCGCATGGCCTGGCCGCGCCCCATCGACGCCTGCGCCCAGGCCTCCACGGTGCACAGCATGGCGCGGGTGCGCGGCAGGGCCTCGTCACCGGCCCCCTTCTTCGCCAGCGCCATCAGGTCCAGCGCCTCGTCGGGCTTGTTCAGATGGACCTTCTGGCGGGCCGCCCGGGAGAGCGCCTCGCCGGCCCGGGGGCGGTCCCCGCCCTCGCGGGCGGCGTGGGCGGCGATGAGGAAGTACTTCTGGGCGGTGGGCTCCAGGCCCACGTCGTGGGACATCCAGCCGGCCAGGACCGCCAGGTTGGCCGCCACCCCCCACAGCCTGCGCTGCAGGTGTTCGGGGTGGCGGTACTCCAGCATGCCGCCCACCTCGTTGAGCTGGCCGACCACCGCCTTGCGCTGCAGCCCGCCGCCGCGGGAGGCGTCCCAGACCCGGAACACCTGCACCGAGCGCTCCAGCGCCTCGACCTCCATGGAGCCCACCGGCGTGGCCTCGTAGCGGTCGAGCCCGGCGGGCTCGACGCGCAGGGGGTCGTCCATGCGGGGAGCGTCCGTGGCGAGGACGGGATCGAGGTGCAGCCAGTCGTGCATCGCGCTGCTGATTGCTGAGCCTGCGGCGAGCGCGGCGCCCGCACCCACCAAGCCGCGTCGGTTGAGCATGAGGTCCATTCCCGTGAATTCGGTGAGGACCGCGGCGGTCCGCTCGGGCGGCCACGACAGCTTTTCCGAGGACTGGCCCCTGCCTGCCCGTCCGCGCCGACCCAGCCCGAGGTCCTCGATGGTCACGACACGGCCGAGTCGCTCGGTGAAGAGGGCCGCCAGCACCTTGGGCACGGGATCGCGGGGGCGTTCGCCCATGTCGATCCAGCGCCGCACCCGCGAGGTGTCGGTCGCCAGCTGCGGGTGGCCCATGGCCGCCGCCTGCCGGTTCACGAGCCTCGCGAGCTCGCCCTTGGACCAGCCGGCCAGGCCGAACAGATCCGCGAGGCGGGTGTTGATTTCCCTCGTCACGTCAAGCCCCCAGGTTCCTCGGCTGACTTGACCGTACTCGCGGCGTCATGGGCCAGGCGAGTATTCGCCAGGCTTCGCCAGGGTGCGCCACATGGTGTGCCACCCGCGGTCGGGTGTGATGTAGAAATGCGCAACCCCGGCCACCCGGAAGCCCGACGCATTCCCCAGGGTGCACGACGGCTCCGGTGCCGGAAGCGCGGCAATTCGCCGACACGAAGGGATCCGTAACGCCCATGTATGCAGCATCGGCCTCCGTGTCCGCTCCGTCCCGGCCGCCCCGCACCCAGCAGGGCGGCGGGCCGTACCTCGACCCCTCCCACGCCGTGGGAGCCGCGTTCGGGGGCGGCCGGGGACGGCGGGCCCCGGGGCTCGGCGCCCAACCGCTCAGCGGGAGAATCGACTTGTCCGGCCCCCAGGGCGCGCAGCTGCGCACGGTGATCTCATCGGTCCATCGCATCTGCCCGGAGTTCAACCCCGTTCAGGTGCTCCGGCGCAGTGCCCGCTCGATCCTGCTGGTCGGCACGACCGGGCGCGCCACAGCGGTGGCCAAGTGTTTACTGGACGAGTCGCCCGCGGCCGTCGAGCGGTTCCAGCAGGAAATAGCCGCGTACCGGGCGTTCGTCCGGCACCGTCCGCCGGTGCGGGTGCCCCGCCTGATCGTCGCCGACCCGGACGCGTGCGCCCTGGTCATGGAGCGGATGCCCGGGCGGCCGGCGGCCCTGCAGCGGCATCCGGTCGACACCCTGCCCCGCGCGGACGTCCGTGCGGCGCTGGGGGCGGTGTGCCGGGTCAACCTGTGGCGGCCCCCCGCCGGGTTGTTCGACATGCCGCTGGACTACGGCCGGCGCATCGCCCGCTACCACGAGCTCGGTCTGCTGACCGACCGGGACATGGGCGACCTGCAGAAGCTGCTGCACGGCCTGGCGCACGTGCAGGGGCAGTTCTGCCACGGCGACGCCCAGCTGTCGAACGTCCTGCTCTCGCCCGCCGGCCCGGTGCTCGTCGACTGGGACAACGCCGGCTGGTACCTGCCCGGGTACGACCTGGCCACGCTGTGGACCGTGCTCGGCGACGCCCCGGTGGCGCGGCGTCAGATCAGCCAGCACGCGCAGGCCGCGGGGCCCACCTCGCGGGACGCGTTCCTGGTCAACCTGATGCTGGTGCTCACCCGGGAGATCAGGGTGTACGAGACGGCGGTGCAGCGGGCCCTGCAGGAGCCCGCGGCGCCGGGCACCACGCCGGAGTCCGGCGAGGAGCAGCGGCTGGTGCTGCGGCGCCTGCACGACGACTGCGCCATGGCCCGCCGGGCCGTCCGGGCGGCCGTCGGCACCCGCTGAGCGGCGGCCGCCCGGCGGCGCCGGAACGCCGCACCGCCGACCTGCGGCGTGTCGCACTCGCCCGTCCGGGCGAGCCGCCGGGCAGCGCGCCCATCGACGCCCGCGCCGGGAAACACCCGGCGCGGGCGTTGACGCGTCCCCGCCCCCCGTCCCAGTCTGATGACCGCCACTCCCGTGGGATTGACGGATCGTCTGCCGGGCCGGGGCCTCTTGATAGGTTCGGTCCGCAGGCTGATCGCGCACGCTTTTCTCCCGTTCCCCGTGCCCTCCCGGCCGCGGGAACGGCCCGCCTTGAGGAGGCCGCCATGCGAGGATCCGCCCCGGACACCCCGACCGCCCTGCGCAGAGGCCGGCGAAGAAGCCGCCGCGCGCTGCGGGCGGCCGGCGCGGTGGCGTCGGCCGCCCTGCTGCTGCCGGTCCTGGCCGCGGGGCCCGCCGTGCCCGCGGAGCCGGGCGGTGCCGGCGTGCTCCAGGAGCAGTTCGCGGCCGCGGCCGCCAAGTACCACGTGCCGGTCGGCGTGCTGCTCGGCGTGTCCTATATGGAGTCGCGCTGGGACTCCCACGGCGGCGCGCCGAGCGTGACCGCCGGCTACGGGCCGATGCACCTGACCGACGCCACCACCGCACTGGCCGGCGCCGGGCACCACGGCGACCCCAGCGAGGACGCCCGGGGCGACCTGGCCCGGCCCCGGTCGGCCGGCCGCTCGGCGGCCTCCGCGACGGCGCCCGCGGCCGGGCCGGCCGCGGTGCCGGCGCGGTTGCGCACCCTGGAGCGGGCCGCGGAGCTGACGGGGCTCGAGCCCCGGGCGCTGCGCGAGAGCACCGCGGCGAACGTGGAGGGTGGCGCGGCCCTGCTGGCGGCCGAGCAGAAACGACTCGCTCTGCCGCTCGGCGGGGACGCCGCCGACTGGTACGCGGCGGTCGCCGGCTACTCGGGCGCCTCCGACACGGCGACGGCGACGACCTTCGCCACCGACGTCTACGACGTGATCCGCACCGGTCAGCGGCGCACCACCGACAGCGGCCAGCAGGTCGGTCTGCCCGCCGCGCCCCGCATCGCGCCGCGCACCGGGCAGCTGCGGCTGCTCGGGCTGGCCGAGCTGCCGGCCGGGCAGACCGAGTGCCCGGCCACGGTGGCCTGCGAGTCGATCCCGGCTCCTTACCAGCAGCTGGAGGGCAAGGACTACGGCAACCACGACGTGGCCGACCGACCGCGGTCGCAGAAGGTGGACTTCATCGTCGTCCACGACACGGAGGGCACGTGGGAGACGACGATCAAGCTGATAAAGGATCCGACGTACGTCTCCTGGAACTACACGATCCGCTCCGGTGACGGGCATGTCGCCCAGCACGTGGCCACCAAGGACGTGGCGTGGCACGCGGGCAACTGGTACGTGAACGCCAAGTCGGTCGGCATCGAGCACGAGGGGTTCCTGGCCCAGCCCACCGCCTGGTACACGGAGGCGATGTACCGTTCCTCCGCGCGGCTGGTGCGGTACCTGGCGCAGAAGCTGGGCATCCCGCTGGACCGGCAGCACATCCTGGGGCACGACAACGTCCCCGGCACCACCCCGGCCACGATCCGCGGCATGCACACCGACCCGGGGCCGTACTGGGACTGGGCGCACTACTTCGAGCTGCTGGGCAGGCCGCTGCACGCCACCGCGAGCCCGTTCAGCGGAATGGTGACCATCGCCCCCGACTACACCGCCAACAAGCCGGTCTACACCGGCTGCACCAAGCCGGGCGAGACCTGTGCCGCGCACGGCTCGAGTGCGGTGCGGCTGTACACCGCGCCGCGTGACGACGCGCCGCTGGTCAAGGACGTCGGCCTGCGCCCGGACGGCAGCCCCTCGACGACCGACGTCAACGACACCGGGGCGCGGGCGACGACCGGCCAGCAGTTCGCGGTGGCCGGCCGGGAGGGTGGCTGGACGGCGATCTGGTACCTCGGCCAGCGGGCCTGGTTCAAGGACCCGTGGTCGGCGCCGGCGGCCGTGGGCGCCCACGGCAAGCTGGTCACCCCGAAGGAGGGGCTGGCGCAGATCCCGGTGTACGGGCGCGCCTACCCGGAGGCCTCGGCGTACCCGCAGGGCGTCCCCGTCCAGGCGGTGACCCCGCTGCCGTACAAGCTGCTCGCCGGGCAGGCGTACGTGCTGGGGGCGACGTCGCCGAGCGAGTACCTGTGGGCGACGACCTTCGAGCCGGCGGGGCACAAGGTGATAAAGGGCAAGGACGTCTACTACGAGATCCAGTTCGGGCACCGGGTGGCCTTCGTCAAGGCCTCCGACGTCCAGGTGCGCCCCTCGAACTGGTAACCGGCTCCAGCGGCCGGGCCGGGGCCGCTAGCCCGCCTGGAACATCTCGGCGGGCAGCGGCTTCAGCAGCTGGTAGAGGTCGTCGGTGATGGGCCGGTCCCAGCTGGCGATGGTGACCAGCACGCCGTCGCTGCGGTCGAACTGGGTGCAGGAGATCCGGCTCTCCGAGCACTTCAGGCGCCGCACGATCAGCAGGTTGTCCTCGTGCATGACCGGCACGTCCTCCGTGCCCACGACCTGCACCGGCTCGTCGTTGCCGAGGGCGGCGAGCAGCTGGGCGACCTCGAAGGGCACCTGGTCCTCGGCGAGCTCGCGGGCCGGGGAGCCCTCGGGCAGATTGCCGATGATCATCGCGGGGCCGCGTCCGCCGAACAGGTCGTAGCGGAGGAAGACCCCCTGGCAGCTGCCGTCGGGCGCGGGCAGCAGCCCGGCCCCGAGGTCGCCGGGCCAGTCCCCGGGATCCATGGCGAGGACGTCGAAGTCCGGCCCGGTGGGGGTGGCGGCGCTGCGGCGGCGGAGGAAGGACATGCCCACATCGTACGTGCCCCGCCCGCCCGTGTGCGGCGGGGGAAGGCCGTACGGCCGCCGTGCGTCCCCTAGGCCGTGTCCGGCGGATCATGCAGTGCCCCGTAGGGGCGCGGGGAACTGCGCGATCAGCCAGCGACGGCCTGCAGTCGACGCGCCGGGGGCGAAGCGC
>NZ_JBFAPE010000057.1:0-17381 GCF_040675615.1 Streptomyces sp. NPDC049585
ATCCCCACCGAGCCAGAAGGCCCTCACCCGTTCAAGCACCCAGCACGCGTGTCACCAACGTCCCGGGACAACACACCTAGGCCGTGTCCGGCGGACCTTCGTCACGCGCCACCACGGCGCCCCATAGGGGCGCGGGGCGTTGTCGATGTGCGGCTCCGCCGCGTGGGCGCGACAAGCCACCACGCGCCCGCAGTCGGCCCCCTGGGGTGGCGTGTCAGCTGCAGGCCGTCGCCGGCCGGTCGCGCAGTTCCCCGCGCCCCTACGGGGCACTGCATGATCCGCCGGACACGGCCTAGCGGCCGCTTCGCGGCGGAGGCGGTGGCCCCTCCGGCGGGGGCGGGGGCGCCTGCCAGCCGTACCGCTGCGGCTCGCGCCGTGGCCGTGGCGGCGGGGGAGCCTTCGCCGTCTGCGTCGGGGCCCCGAAGGCGCCCCCCTGCAGGTACGGGTTGGTCTCCTCACGCGCCGGCCGGTAGCCCGGCGACGGGTTGTACGGCCCGGGGGCGTACGCCGCATCCGGGTAGGCCCGCGCCGCGTGCCGTACGGCCCGCCGGCCCGCCGCCCCCACGGCGCACGCCAGCAGCGCCCCGGCCGTGCCGGCGCCCAGGCCCCATGCGGCGCCCAGGCCGGCGGCCGCCGGCAGGTCGCCGGTCAGCTGCAGGCCGGCGCCGGCCGCATCCACGCCCAGGACGGACAGACCCGCGTCCGCCCGCAGCCGTACCGCGGCCACCAGCAGCACCAGCCCCACCGCCGTGACGGCGCCCAGCCACAGCCCGCAGCGCACCGCGTACGCCCCCGCCCGCGCGTCCTCGCGCGGCGTGCGCACCGCGGTGAGCACGCCCGCCGTGAGCATCAGCAACGCGCAGCCGGCCGGCAGCAGCCACACCGCCGGCTCGAGGTCGGCGAGGCGGCCCACGGTCACCGGTAGGTCCGTCCCGGCGCGCAGCAGGTCGTCCAGGGGGTGCGGCAACATCTGCAGCAGGGAGCCGGTGGCCGCGCCGTGGAAGGGCACGAAGAGCCCGAGGGGGACGCCCAGCCACACCCCGTTGGGGGCGCCCAGCAGCGCGGCGCCGAGCACCCGCCGCGGATGGTCGTCGCCGGCGGCCGCGACCACGGCGGCCGCGAGGCCGGCGGCGACGGCGAGGAGCAGCACCGTCCGCAGGGCCGAGGCGGCCGGGCGCAGGGTGCGGTGGGCGGCGCGCAGGGCGGGCGGCAGGGGAGCCCGGCGGGCGCCGGCGAGGGTGACGAGCAGGACGCCGAGCACCCAGGCCAGTCCGCCGAGGAGGGAGGGGCCGGTGCGGACGGAGAAGCCGACGGACGCCTTGGCGTCGGCGAGTCCGGCGAGCCGGTCGGGCAGGCCGCCGCCGATGTTCCCGATGTCCCCGAGGCCGGGAATGTCCAGCCCGGTGCCGCCCGCTCCACCACCGAGGCCGAGCGCGGCGCCGTCGAAGGTGACGGTGGAGGAGCCGGCCCAGGCGAGCAGCCCCAGGACGAGCAGGAAGAGGACGGCGACCGCGCCCGCGCGGACGGCGAGTTCGGCGCCGGGCACGACGGGCCCCGCGGCGCGCAGCGACCGGGCCAGGACCCAGCCCAGCAGCAGCGCCCCCACCAGCCCGACGCCCAGGGGGGCGATGTCGATGGTGGTGTGCGCCCCCGCGCCTGTCAGCCCGAATGCTTCGACCGCGCCGGAAGGGCTGACGGAGCCGCCGACCGCCAGCACCACCACGGCCGCGGTCATCGGGCCGAGCGAGCCGGCCGCGTCCGCGCCCAGCAGGTGCAGCCCGGCCGCCGCGACACCGGCCATCGCGAGGAAGGCCCAGCTCACTGCGGCCACCGCGGTCAGTACGAGATCGGCGCCGCGCCCCGCACGGCCGCCGCTGGTCATGGTCATCACGGCCCCCCGCCTCCACGCACCGGTTGCCCGGGATGGTCGTGGTCCGTGCGCATCCACCGCATCCGTAGGCGATTCCTACTGTCGGGGCGGGTTCGGCGCCGGTCAACGGGGCCTGTTACAGGGCCGGTACACCTCCGGGGCGCTCCCGACTTTTGGTTGGGGGACTGCGCCTGAAATAGTTCCTCCCGATGTTCGCCATCCCTAGACTCCCCGTGCAGGGGGCTCATCGGGGGACAAGTAGTGGGGCGTGGAGTGCCGGAACTCGTACTGGAATTGAATGGACAGACCTGGGCGCTGGATCCGTCCAGGTCGTACACCCTGGGTCGTGACCCGCAGGGTGACATGGTGCTGGAGGACGCCCGAGTCTCCTGGCGGCACGCCACCATCCGCTGGAACGGACGCGGCTGGGTCCTGGAGGACCACGGCAGCACCAACGGCACCTACGTGCAGGGGCAGCGGATCCACCAGCTGGAGCTCGGCCCGGGCGCGGCCGTGCACCTGGGCAACGCCACCGACGGCCCGCGGCTGAACCTCTCGGCCGCGGCGGCCCCGGCGGCTCCGGCAGCGGACATCTACAGCGCCCAGACGGCGATCGCACCCCCGCTGCACCAGCAGGGCCCGCCGCCGCAGCAGTACCAGCAGCCCCAGCACGGCGGTGCCGGCCAGGGCTGGCCGGGCCAGCAGTACCAGCAGCCCGCGCAGGCGCAGGGCGGCTGGCAGCAGCCGCACCAGCAGCACCAGCCGTACGTGCCGCAGCAGGCGCAGCCCGAGCAGGGCTCCGCCGGGGCACCGCCGGTCTACGGCGACCGCAGCCCGACGAGCTTCCATCAGATGGCGGTCGGCCGGGTCATGCGCATCGGTCGTGCGCTGGACAACGAACTGGTCGTCTCCGACCTGCAGGTCTCCCGCCACCACGCGGAGTTCCGGGCCACCAGCGACGGCCGCTTCGAGATCGTCGACCTCGGCAGCCACAACGGCACCTACGTCAACGGTCAGCCGGTCAGCCGGCAGATCATCGGCCCCCAGGACACCGTCGGTGTCGGTCACTCCACCTTCCGCCTGGTGGGCGACCGCCTCGAGGAGTTCGTCGACACCGGTGACGTCTCCTTCTCCGCCCGCCACCTGACGGTCACGGTCGACGGCGGCAAGCAGATCCTCAAGGACGTCTCCTTCGGCGTCCCGGAGAAGTCGCTCATCGCCGTCATCGGCCCCTCCGGCTCCGGCAAGTCGACCCTGCTCAAGGCGCTCACCGGCTACCGCCCGGCCAACCAGGGCGACGTCCTCTACGACAACCGCAACCTGTACAAGCAGTTCGCCGAGCTGCGCCAGCGCATCGGTCTGGTCCCGCAGGACGACATCCTGCACAAGGAGCTCACCGTCCGTAAGGCGCTGCGCTACGCGGCCAAGCTGCGCTTCCCCGGCGACACCGCGGCCTCCGAGCGCGAGGCGCGCATCGACGAGGTGCTGCGCGAGCTCAAGCTCGACATCCACAAGGACAAGAAGGTCACGGCCCTCTCCGGCGGTCAGCGCAAGCGCGTCTCGGTGGCGTTGGAGCTGCTGACCAAGCCGTCGCTGATCTTCCTGGACGAGCCCACCTCGGGCCTCGACCCGGGCATGGACCGCGACGTCATGCAGCTGCTGCGCGGCCTGGCCGACGACGGCCGCACGGTGCTGGTGGTCACGCACTCCGTGGCCGAGCTGGCGCTGTGCGACAAGCTGCTGGTGATGGCCCCCGGCGGTTCGGTGGCCTACTTCGGCCCGCCCGAGGAGGCCCTGAACTTCTTCGGCTACGAGACCTGGGCGGACGTCTTCTCGGCCTTCGAGAACTACCGCGACTACGACTGGGCGGGCCGCTGGAAGGGGTCGCAGCACTACCAGATGTACGCGGCCGACATCGACGCCGTGGCCCCGCAGTCGGTGCACGTGCAGCCGCAGATGGTGCGCCCGCCGGTGCCGCAGAGCTGGATGTCGCAGCTGTGGACGCTGATGCGCCGCTACTGCTCGGTCATCGCCTCCGACCGCGGCTTCCTCGCCCTGATGCTGATCCTGCCCGCGGTCCTCGGCGGGGTGAGCACCCTGATCCCCTCCGACTACGGACTCGGCGTACCGGCCAAGGGCCACTTCAACCAGGACGCCGGCACGATCATGCTGATCCTCGCGGTCGGCATGTGCTTCTCCGGCGCCGCCAACTCCGTCCGTGAGCTGATCAAGGAACGGGTCATCTACGAACGCGAACGCGCCGTCGGCCTGTCCCGGTCCGCGTACCTGATGTCCAAGGTGCTCGTCCTCAGCGTCATCACCGTGGTGCAGGGCGTCCTCACCTGCGCCATCGGCTTCTCGGTCCGCAAGCTGCCGGAGGAGGGCCTCATCCTGCAGAAGCTGCCGGCCGTCGAGCTCTGCCTCATGATCATCGCCCTGGGCTTCACCTGCATGATGATCGGCCTGGTCATCTCCTCCCTGGTGAAGACCGCCGAGAAGACCATGCCGCTGCTGGTCATGTTCGCCATCGTCCAGGTCGTCTTCACCGGCATCCTGTTCAAGCTGTACGACTCGCCCGGCATCGAGCAGGTCGCCTGGCTGATGCCGGCCCGCTGGGCCATCGCCGGCGCGGGCACCACGCTGGACCTCTCGCACATCATGGCGCCCATGGACAAGGGCGACCCGAAGAACCTCGACCCGCTGTGGGCGCACTCGGTCTCCCAGTGGGGCATCGACATGGCCGCGCTCGTGGCCATCGGCGTCGTGTGCGGCTTCGCGGTCGTCCGCCTGCTGCGCCGGCACGAGCCGGAGGTCATGCGCAAGTAAGGGCGCGCACGAGTCCCCGGACGTGCCGAAGGGCGGCACCCGCGATGCGGGTGCCGCCCTTCGGCGTGCTGTCCTGGCGCCTGTCCTTCCGCCGGGGAGGCGGGAGGCGGGAGCGTCAGTACGCGGAGTTGACGTTGTCCATGGAGCCGTAGACCTTCGCCGCGTAGTTGCAGGCGGCGGTGATGTTGGCGACCGGGTCGTAGATGTCCCAGGAGGTGCCCTCGACGTGGTACGCCTTGAAGGTCGGGTCGATCACCTGGAGCAGGCCCTTGGAGGGGATGCCCTTGGCGGCGTTGGAGTCCCAGAGGTTGATGGCCTTCGGGTTGCCGGTCGACTCCCGCATGATGTTGCGGTAGATGCCGTTGTAGCTGCCCGGGATGCCCTTGGCCTTCATGATGTCCAGGGACTCGCGGATCCAGCCGTCGAGGTTGTTGGCGTAGGTCTTGGGGGCCGGGGCGGCCGGGGCCTGGGCGGCCTCGACCGGCTTGCGCTCGGCCGAGCGGCTCGCGGCCTCCTTCTCGGCGCGCTCCTTGTCGGCCTTGGCCTTGGCGGCAGCCTCGGCGTCCGCCTTCTTCTTGGCCTCGGCCTGCGCCTTGGCCTTCTGGGCGGCGGCGTCGGTCTGCTTGCTCAGCTCCTGCTGCTGCGTCTCGCCGAACGCGGCGGCGTTCCACGCGACGGGCTTGACGGCGGCGGCCTGGTCACCCTCGGCGGCGGCCGGGACGACGGCGTACGCCAGGGCGGCGATGCCGGCGGCGGCGACGCCCGCGGCGGAGAGCTTGTGGACCTTGGTCAGACGGGTATAGCCGGAGATGGGGGAGCGCATGCTGAGCTGAACCTCTTCCAATCGCGTGAGTCGCAGGCCCGTCCTGGCACGGATGTGGCGCGAAAGAAGCGCCGTCCCTCGGTTGGCGGCGCCATGCGACGCGGCAATTCTTAGCGGCCGTAAATACCGCTGGCAAAGGTCCTTCGTACTATCCGGCTTCGTTGCGGTGCGCACGCCAGAGGCGCCCCCGAAGGGGCGCCCCAGCAGTTGGCAGCGCTTCTTAAGCGCTGTTTATGCGTCCACTATGCCGCTTCGTACGTGACGTGCGTCCCATGAGCGGGCTCACACCGGGAGCGCTCCCGGGTCACCCGGTGTGCCCGTTCCCGCACGATGCGTTTGCGATCAGAAATACTAGATCGGGAACGCTTGATCAAAATTCCACCAGTACTTGATCCAGGCTCTTGCGCACCAGGTCCGGGACCGTGCAATCCGGCGCCGGATAACCCACCGGCACCACCGCGAACGCCTTCTCGTTCACCGGCCGGCCCAGCACCTCCCCCAGGAAGCGCATCGGGCTGGGCGTGTGCACCAGGGCCGCCAGCCCCGCCAGGTGCAGCGCGGAGAGCAGCATGCCGACGGCGATGCCGACCGACTCGTCCACGTAGTAGTGCTTGCGCCGCTCCCCGTCCTCGCCCAGCCAGTACCGCTGCTGGAAGACCACGATCAGGGCGGGCGCATCCGTCAGGTGCGGCTTGACCTCGTCCGTGCCCAGCGGCCGCAGCGCCGCCAGCCACTCCTCGCCCAACCGCCCCGCGTACGAGCGCCGCTCCTCCTCCTCGGCCGCCTCCCGGATCCGCCGCCGCACCTGCGGGTCCTTGACCAGCACGAACGTCCACGGCTGCTGATGCGCCCCGGACGGCGCCGTCGCCGCGCACGCGATCGCGTCCCGGACCGCCTGCTCGGGCACCGGGTCGGCAGAGAACTGCCGCACGGTCCGGCGGCGCCCCATCCGCTCCCTCAGCTCGGCCGCACGGGCCAGCGACTCCTCGACGGGCATCCGCTCGGGACGGTAGGGCACGGGCCGGTAAGGGGCGCCGTGCGTGGGCGTCCACTGCGTTGGTATAGACATGACCGGAGTCTGCCCGGGACGACTCCCGGGCAGTCCGGCCTAGGCCTGCAGGACCAGGACCGGCCCCCCGCAGGCCCGATCCGCGCCCCGCGGCGGCTCGGTACGGTGCGTATATGACCAACGGCCCCCGCTCCGGCCTCACGGCCGTGAGCACCGCACTCCTCGCCATGAGCAGACAACTGGAGGTGCGCGAGGTCCTGCAGACCATCGTCGCCTCCGCCCGCGAGCTCCTCGACGCCCGCTACGCCGCCCTCGGCGTCCCCGACGACCACGGCGGCTTCGCCCAGTTCGTCGTCGACGGCGTCACCGACGAGGAATGGAAGGCCATCGGCCCGCTGCCCCGCCAGCACGGCATCCTCGCCTCCATGCTCCAGGACGCCACCCCCCAGCGCCTGGGCGACGTCCGCAAGGACCCCCGCTTCGGCGGCTGGCCCGACGCCCACCCCGACATGCGCGACTTCCTCGGCATGCCCGTCGCCGACGGCGAGGAGATCCTCGGTGCGCTCTTCCTGGCGAACAAGAACTGCCCCGACCCCGCCGGCGGCTGCGGCTTCACCGCCGAGGACGAGGAACTGCTGGGCGTCCTGGCCCAGCACGCCGCCATAGCCCTCACCAACGCCCGCCTCTACGAGCGCAGCCGCGAGCTGACCATCGCCGAGGAGCGCACCCGCCTCGCCCACGAGCTGCACGACGCCGTCTCCCAGAAGCTGTTCTCGCTGCGCCTGACCGCCCAGGCCGCCACCGCCCTCGTCGACCGCGACCCGGCCCGCGCCAAGGACGCCCTGGGCGAGGTGGCCCGGCTCGCCGCCGAGGCCGCCGACGAGCTGCGCGCCGCCGTCGTCGAGCTGCGCCCGGCCGGACTGGACGAGGACGGGCTCGCCGCCACCCTGCGCGCCCAGGTCAAGGTCCTCGACCGGGCCCACGCCGCGCACGTCACCTTCGCCACCCACGGCGTACGCGCCCTGCCGGCCGCCCAGGAGGAGGCCCTGCTGCGCGTGGCCCAGGAGGCGCTGCACAATGCCCTGCGGCACTCGGGAGCCGGCCGCGTGGAGGTCGCCCTCACCCGGCTCGGCCCCGGCGCCGCCCTGCGCGTCAGCGACGACGGACGCGGCTTCGACCCCTCCGCCGTCCGCAGGGCCGGCCGCCACCTGGGCCTGGTCTCCATGCGCGACCGGGCCCACGGGGTGGGCGGCCGGCTGACCGTCGACTCCGAGCCCGGCAAGGGGACCACGATCGAAATGGAGGTGCCCGGTGGCTGACCAGTCCGGCCAGGGGTCCGGGGGGCGTCCCCCGGGAAAGCACGGCATCAAGGTGTTGCTGGTGGACGACCACCAGGTGGTCCGCCGCGGCCTGCGCACCTTTCTGGAGGTGCAGGACGACATCGAGGTCGTCGGCGAGGCCGCCGACGGTGCCGACGGCGTCGAGCAGGCCGAGCAGCTGCGCCCCGACGTCGTCCTGATGGACGTGAAGATGCCCGGCATGGACGGCATCGAGGCGCTGCGCCGGCTGCGTGAGCTCGGCAACGGCGCCCGGGTGCTCGTCGTGACCAGCTTCACCGAGCAGCGCACCGTGATCCCCGCGCTGCGCGCCGGGGCGGCCGGCTACGTCTACAAGGACGTCGACCCCGACGCCCTGGCCGGGGCCATCCGGTCGGTGCACGCCGGGCACGTCCTGCTGCAGCCGGAGGTCGCCGACGCCCTGCTGGCGCAGGAGGAGACCGGCGGCGGCCAGGGCCGCAGCAACGGGCTGACCGAGCGGGAGCGCGAGGTGCTGGCGCTGATCGCGGACGGGCGGTCGAACCGGGAGATCGCCCGGGCCCTGGTGCTGTCGGAGAAGACGGTCAAGACCCACGTCTCGAACATCCTGATGAAGCTCGACCTCGCCGACCGTACGCAGGCGGCCCTGTGGGCCGTGCGGCACGGGATGGGGGCCTGAGGTCGCCGCGACGCTGCGATCAGCGCGACGACCGCAGATTCATGCGGTCGTGTGATAACCGGCCCGGTGGCGCAACCCGAATGGCCCAGGCCCGTTCTCCATGGCGTAACCGCGGCGGCTGGCCGTGGCGACACTCTGGCAATACACCAGGAAGGTCATAGGAAGAGTGAACAACATCAAGAAGGCCGCTGCTGTCACGCTCGCCGTCGGCGGTCTCGCCCTCGCCGGTGCGGGTGCGGCCTCCGCCCACGGGCAGGCCCAGGCCGAGTCGAAGGGCAACCCGGGCGTGGCCTCGGGCAACGTCGTGCAGGTGCCGGTGAAGGTCGCGACGAACGCGTGCGGCAACACCATCAGCGTGGTGGGTCTGCTCAACGGCACGCACGGCAACCTCTGCGTCAACGAGTAGTCAGCTCCTCCCGCCCCCGGAGGTCGGCTCCGCACCCGGCGGAGCCGACGTCCGGGTGGTGGTCAATAGTCCAAAAGAGGGCAAACACCGTCGATGGCCGTGCCGTCGGCGGTTCATTGGCGTTCATCGGTACAGGGCCCCGTGGCAGGGGTCGACAAGGTCAGTCATCAGAAGGAAGACCACCACATGAACAGTGCCAAGAAGGCCGCCCTCGCTCTCGCCGCGGCCGGCGTTGCCCTCGGTGCCACCGTCGTACCCGCCGCCGCCACCGACGACGACTTCAACGGAGCGCTGGCCTCGGGCGTCGCTCAGGGCTCGCCGGGTGTCGTCTCGGGCAACGTCATCCAGGTCCCGATCGACATCCCCATCAACCTCTGCGGCAATACCATCAACATCGTCGGCCTGCTCAACCCGACGTTCGGCAACACCTGCATCACCAACCCTCCGCGCGAGCACGTCCGCATCACCGAGCACGAGCACCACGGCGGTCACCATGAAGAGGGCCGTCACCACGAAGAGGGCCGTCACCACGACCGTCACTGACGGCGGCGCGCGCCACGACGACGCGCGTACACCACGGCAAGGCCCCGCGGACGGCAGTCCGCGGGGCCTTCCCGCCCCCGGCGTCAGTCCCGGCGCCGCTCCCGCTCCTCCACGATCGCGTTGTACGCCGCCACCCGGGCCCGCCGCGCCGTACGCTCCACCGGCCGCAGCGCCGCCGCCCGCGCCGCGATCTGCGAGGCGCTCACCGCCGCACCGTGCTCGCGGCCCTCGCGGTCGCCGGGCTCGTACGCGATGGCGATCAGCGCCCCCACCCGCTGGGCCAGCTCCAGCACCCGTGCCGCCCGCGGCGGGTAGCCCGGCGCCAGCACCTCGCGGTTCCGTTCCGCCCGCGCCCGGTACGCCTCCAGGGCCGCCCGGGCCACCGGGCCCGAACCGGCCACGTCCAGCCGGGTGAGCACCTCCGTCGCCTCCCGCAGCGCCTCGGCCAGCTCCCGCTCCGCCTCCGACAGCGTCGGGGTGTCCGCCGGCGGGGTGTCCCGTACGGGCAGGCAGTGCCACTCCACCTCGGTGTGCACATCGCCCTCGGGACCGGCCTCGCGGATCTCCGGCACCAGACCCAGCCCGGCGCCGACGGCGATCACCGCCTCCTCGGCCTCCATCGCCCGGGCGTTGAACTCCGGCGGCCCGCTCAGGCCCAGGGGGTGCCCGGGCACCGGCAGCGCAAGGCGCAGCCCCGTCGCCCCCAGGGCGCGCAACCGGCCCAGCGCCAGGGTCAGGCCGACCGGGCCCGCCTCGCCCGGCAGGCCGGTCACGCGGTGGACCGCGTCACGTCCGGTGATGCGGTGTGCGGCGTCGTCCGGTGCGGCAAATCCGGCAAGCAGGGCATTTCCCCACGCGGTGAGGCGTCCTGAGCGGTGTTCGTCGAGCATGGCCCCCAGCCTAAGGACTGCCACCCGCGACCAGTGGCGTAGGTTTTCTCTGGGGGCAACCCCAGGGGACTGCGCCGACAGGCGCAAGCGACGACGCGACTGCAATGGGAGACAAGGCGCTCATGAGCGATGTGCTGGAACTGGTGGACGTATCCGTGGTCCGCGAGGGCCGGGCTCTGGTGGACCAGGTCTCCTGGTCGGTCAAGGAGGGCGAGCGCTGGGTGATCCTCGGCCCGAACGGCGCCGGCAAGACCACCCTGCTCAACGTCGCCTCCAGCTACCTCTTCCCGACCAAGGGCACCGCCACCATCCTCGGCGAGAAGCTCGGCTCCGTCGACGTCTTCGAGCTGCGCCCGCGCATCGGCATGGCCGGCATCGCCCTGGCCGACAAGCTGCCGCGCAGCCAGACCGTGCTGCAGACCGTCCTCACCGCCGCCTACGGCATGACCGCCACGTGGCAGGAGGACTACGAGGAGGTCGACGAGCAGCGCGCCCGCGCCTTCCTCGACGTCCTGGGCATGACCGACTTCCTCGACCGCAAGTTCGGCACCCTCTCCGAGGGCGAGCGCAAGCGCACCCTCATCGCCCGCGCGATGATGACCGACCCCGAGCTGCTCATGCTCGACGAGCCCGCCGCCGGCCTCGACCTCGGCGGCCGCGAGGACCTGGTGCGCCGCCTCGGCCGGCTCGCCCGCGACCCGCTCGCGCCCTCCATGGTCATGGTCACCCACCATGTCGAGGAGATCGCCCCCGGCTTCACCCACGTGCTGATGATCCGCCAGGGCAAGGTGCTCACCGCCGGTCCCATCGAGCTCGAGCTCACCTCCCGCAACCTCTCGCACTGCTTCGGCCTGCCGCTGGTCGTCGAGCAGCGCGGCGACCGCTGGACCGCTCAGGGCCTGCCCCTGTCCTGACGGAGCCCGGCGCGGCCCTCGCGCCCTGCCGCCGGGCCGCGCACGCCCCTACCATGACCACGTGGACACGTGGGTGTGGTGGCTCGTCGCCGCCGTAGGGCTCGGCATTCCCCTGGTGGTCACCGCCATGCCGGAATTCGGCATGCTCGCGGTCGGCGCCGTCGCGGCCGCGGTCACCGCGGCCTTCCACGGCGGCGCCGTGGCCCAGTTCGTGGTCTTCGCCGTCGTCTCCGTCGCCCTCATCGCCGTCGTACGCCCCATCGCCAACCGGCAGCGCACCCAGCGCTCCGGACCGGCGATGGGCATCGACGCGCTGCGGGGCCGGCAGGCCGTCGTCCTGGAACGGGTCGACGGCAACGGCGGCCGCATCAAACTCGCCGGTGAGATCTGGTCCGCCCGCTCCCTGGACGCCGAGCGCACCTACGAGGTGGGCCAGCACGTCGACGTCGTCGAGATCGACGGCGCCACGGCCGTCGTCATCTGACCCAACCCCTGCACGGGGGCGCCCTGTTCTGAAAGACTGATCAAGGCCACGCACGACAACCGACGACACAGGCACGGGGAGCTGGAGCCACGATGGAACCGATCATCATCGTCCTGATCATCCTGGTGGTGCTCGTCTTCATCGCCCTCATGAAGACGGTGCAGGTCATCCCACAGGCCAGCGCCGCCATCGTGGAGCGCTTCGGCCGCTACACCCGCACCCTCAACGCGGGCCTGAACATCGTCGTCCCCTTCATCGACACCATCCGCAACCGCATCGACCTGCGCGAACAGGTCGTGCCGTTCCCGCCCCAGCCGGTCATCACGCAGGACAACCTCGTCGTCAACATCGACACCGTCATCTACTACCAGGTGACCGACGCCCGCGCCGCGACCTACGAGGTCTCCAGCTTCATCCAGGCCATCGAGCAGCTCACCGTCACCACCCTGCGCAACATCATCGGCGGCATGGACCTCGAGCGCACCCTCACCTCCCGCGAGGAGATCAACGCCGCCCTGCGCGGCGTCCTGGACGAGGCCACCGGCAAGTGGGGCATCCGCGTCAACCGCGTCGAGCTCAAGGCCATCGAGCCGCCCACCTCCATCCAGGACTCGATGGAGAAGCAGATGCGCGCCGACCGGGACAAGCGCGCCGCCATCCTCACCGCCGAGGGCATCCGCCAGTCGCAGATCCTCACCGCCGAGGGCGAGAAGCAGTCGGCCATCCTGCGCGCCGAGGGCGAGGCCCGCGCCGCCGCCCTGCGCGCCGAGGGCGAGGCCCAGGCCATCCGCACGGTCTTCGAGTCCATCCACGCCGGCGACCCGGACGAGAAGCTGCTGTCCTACCAGTACCTCCAGATGCTCCCCAAGATCGCCGAGGGTGACGCCAACAAGCTCTGGATCGTCCCCAGCGAGATCGGCGACGCCCTCAAGGGCCTCAGCGGCGCCGTCGGCAGCTTCGGCTCCCGCCCCACCGGCGGCGGGGAGAACCCCCGGCCCGCCAAGGAGAGCCCGCGCCGCGAGCAGCCGCCCATCGACTGAGGCCCCGCCCTGCGGCAAGATCAGTGCGGCCCCCCGACCGGTCGACGGCGGGGAGGCGACACACTGATCAAAGGAGATGGCCTTGTCCATCTGGGAAGCCCTCGCGGTCTTCACCGCCGGCATCGGCGCCGGAACCATCAACACCATCGTCGGCTCGGGCACCCTGCTGACCTTCCCGGTGCTCCTCGCCACCGGCCTGCCGCCCATCACCGCGAACGTCTCCAACACCCTGGGCCTGGTCACCGGGAACATCAGCGGCGCCGTCGGCTACCGCCGCGAACTGCGCGGCCAGGGCCGCCGCATCGCCCTCTTCGGCACCACCGCCCTCGCCGGCGGCCTCACCGGCGCCGCCCTGCTGCTCGCGCTGCCCTCCTCGGCCTTCGACGCGATCGTCCCCGCGCTCATCGGCCTGGCCCTCGTGCTCGTCGTCCTGCAGCCCCGCCTCGCCCGAGCGCTCGCCCGGCGCCGGGAACGCAACGGCACCACGGCTCCCACCGACGGCGGCCCCGCCCTTCTCGCCGGCCTGCTGCTCTCCAGCGCCTACGGGGGCTACTTCGGCGCCGCACAGGGCGTGCTCTACCTGTCCCTCATGGGCGTCCTGCTCCACGACGACCTGCAGCGCATCAACGGCCTCAAGAACATCCTCGCCGTCGTCGTCAACGGCGTCGCCGCCCTGTTCTTCGTCTTCGTCGCCCCCGTCGACTGGACGGCCGTCCTGCTCATCGCCGTCGGCTCCACCCTCGGCGGACAGCTCGGCGCCCGGCTCGGCCGCCGCCTGCCGCCCACCGCACTGCGCGCGGTCATCGTGGTCGTCGGCATCGTCGCGATCGTCCAGATGCTGCTGAGGTAGCCACAGCAACAGGCCGCCGAGAAGGAGAACGCTCCGGGCCCTTTCCCCCGTGTCGAACAGGGCCCGGAGCGTTACGGCAGTGGGCGCGGCCGCCCGGCGTCGAAGCCGGACTCCGGCAGACGGCCGGCGCCACACACACCTACGCGCCGAACCGCCCCCGCCACTGCGGTACCCACTGCCCGACGGCGACGTGAGAAGCCGTCAGTCCAGCAGGAACACTGTGCGATCCCGGGACAGTGCGGCGCAACGGAATTTCCGGCCCGCCCCGGCTCAGCCCCGGGCCGGGTTCTCGTACTCGCCGACCAACTGCGCACGCCCCAGCGCATGGAAGCGCAGGTGGAAGCCCACCACGGCCGGCGAGGCGGCCTCGTCCGGCCCCAGCTTCTCCTGATCCACCGCGTACACCGTGAACACATACCGGTGCGGCCCGTCCCCCGGCGGCGGCGCGGCCCCACCGAAGTCACGCGTCCCGTAGTCGTTGCGCACGTGCACCGCGCCCGCCGGCAGCCCCTTCATCCCACCGCTGCCCGCCCCCGCCGGAAGCTCCGTCACGTCCGCCGGGATGTCGAACAGCACCCAGTGCCAGAAACCGCTGCCCGTCGGCGCGTCCGGGTCGAAGCACGTGACGGCGAAGCTCTTCGTCCCCTCCGGGAAGCCCTCCCAGCGCAGGTGCGGCGAGACATTGCCGGCCGCGAGCACCTGATCGTCCTTCAGCCGCGCCCCGGGCGCCACGTCGTCGCTCACCACCTGGAACGAGGGCACCGGCGGATGAAAATCGTGAGGGAGCGGCCGTCGCTTCTGTTCGGACACCGGAAGACCTCCAATACACGCACGGACTGAAGGCGCCAGCCTAACGAGGGCCGGGCCGCATGCACTGCGACCATATGGAGCGTGCTTCATGTACTTCGACAATTCGGACGACGCGTCATGCGCCCGCTGACCGTCCTGCTGACCGCCCTACCGCTGCTGCTCCTGCCCGCCTGCTCGACGGGCGGTCACCACAAGGCGGAGCGCCCCAGAACCCCCGCCGCCGGCGCACCGGCCCCGGCCGGCACACCCGCCTGGGCCAAGGGAATGAAGACCGTCTCCCGGTCCGAGCTGCCCCCCGAGGCGCGCCGTACCCTCGAACTCATCGAGAAGGGCGGCCCCTTCCCGTACGACAAGGACGGCACGGTCTTCGGCAACCACGAGAACCGGCTCCCCAAACAGGCCCGCGGCTACTACCACGAGTACACCGTGCCCACCCCCGGCTCACGCACCCGCGGCGCCCGCCGCATCATCACCGGGGAGCACACCGAGCGCTACTACACCAGCGACCACTACCAGACCTTCGAAGCGGTGGTGCAACCATGACCGGCACACTGCCCGCCCCCGGCCTGCCCGCACTCCTCGCCGGCACCACACCCCCCGGCGTCTACCGCCTGCCCCCCACCGAGGCCCCCGCCGACGCCCTCGCCCTCGCCACCGAGGCCGACTGGCGCGGCGCCCACCTGCGCCTCGACGGCGTCCACGACAAGGCCGCCTTCCTCGACAGCTGCGCCCGCGACCTCGACCTGCCCGACTGGTTCGGCCGCAACTGGGACGCCCTCGCCGACTGCCTCACCGACCTCTCCTGGTGGCGCGAGACCGGAAAGCCGCACGGCTACCTGCTGCTCGCCGAGGACTGGGGCACCTTCCACAAGTCCGCCCCCGCCGACGCCCGCACCGCGGAGGCGATCCTCACCGACGCCGTCGACTACTGGGCCGAGAGCGCCTCCCCGCTCGCCGTGCTGCTCGCCTGAGCCGCCGGGCCGCCGCGGCCCGGCGGCCCGGCCCCGCGATCACAGCCAGTTGCGCTTGCCGCCCACCTCGGCCAGCCACTGGTGCAGATAGGCCGCCCAGTCTGTCTGCCCGTACGCCTGCAGGTCCACCGTGAACGAGCGGTACGTGTCGCTGCCCGAGCCGAACAGCCCCGGCTTCTTGTCCATCTCCAGCACCACGTCCATCTGCCGGTCGTCGGCCACGAACGACAGCTCCACCTCGTTCAGCCCCCGGTACTGCGCCGGCGCGTGGAACTCGATCTCCTGGTAGAACGGCAGCCGCTGCCGCGTCCCACTGATGTGCCCCCGCTCCAGGTCCGCGGCCTTGAACGCGAAGCCCAGCTGCCCGAAGGCGTCCAGGATCGCCTGCTGGGCCGGCAGGGGGTGCACGTTCACCGGATCGAGATCACTCGAATCCACCGCACGGGCGATGGCCAGGTGCGTGGTCACCCCCACCTCCATCCCGGTCAGGTGCCGCCCCAGGAACACCGTCACCGGCGTCTCCCACGGCACCTCCAGCGCGAACGGCACCGCGTGCACCGCACCCGGCTGCACCTCGAACGCCCCACCCAGACGCACCCGCGTGAACTCGACGTCCTGCTTGTACTCCCCGTCGTCGCCCTCGACCTCGACCCGGGCCTGCAGACCCACCGACAGGCTCTCGATCTGCTGCGCGACCGTCCCGCCCTGGATGCGCACCTCGCCCTGGACGACGCCGCCGGGCACCACGTTCTCCTCGAACAGCACCGTCTCGACGGACGCGCCGCCGGCCCCCAGGCTCGCCAGCAGCTTCTTGAACACCATCGTCATCCCTCCCGGAACCGTTTCCCGGTCCCTTCCACTACGCTCGACCGGCATGATCTGCGCGCCTGACCGTATGCCACTGCCCCGGGAGTTCTTCGACCGTCCCGTCCTGGAGGTCGCCCCCGAGCTGCTCGGCCGCACCCTCGTCCGCACCCTGCCCGAAGGCCGCATCGAACTCCGCATCACCGAGGTCGAGGCCTACGCCGGCGAAGCCGACCCCGGCTCCCACGCCTTCCGGGGCCGCACGGAGCGCAACGCCTCGATGTTCGGCCCGCCCGGACACGCCTACGTCTACTTCATCTACGGGATGTGGTTCAGCCTGAACCTCGTCTGCGGCCCCGAGGGCCACGCCAGCGGTGTCCTGCTGCGCGGCGGCGAGGTGATCGAGGGCCTCGACCTCGCCCGCGCCCGCCGCCCCAAGGCCCGCCAGGACCGCGACCTCGCCCGCGGCCCCGCCCGCCTGGCCACGGCCCTCGACGTCGACCGAGCGCTCAACGGCACCGACCTGTGCGCCGGCGACGGCGCCCCCCTCTCCGTCCTCGCGGGCACCCCCGTCACCCCCGACCAGGTGCGCAACGGCCCCCGCGTGGGCGTCGGCGGCGACGGCGCCCACCACCCCTGGCGCTTCTGGACGGACGGCGACCCCACGGTCAGCCAGTACCGCCCCCACGTGCCCCGCGACCGGTCCCGGACACGCGGCAAAGCCGGAGCTTGACTCTGCCGCGGCGAAGGCCTAACGTAGGCAAGCCGCTTGAGACGGAGCCGCGCCGTGGGTGCGGACCGTTGGACGGCACAACCACTACTCCACGAGGACTATCCCGGACCGGGATGTGCTTCGGTGCGTCGAAAGCCGCATCGAAATACATACCGATCGACTCCGATTAGGAGCCGCCGGAGAAAGCCGCTAAAGTAGTGGACACCCCGCCGACAGGGGATTCGGAAAAGCTTTTCGAGCCGGAAACGGAACGGAAAACGATCTGATAGAGTCGGAACACGAAATACCGAAGGGAAGCGCCCGGAGGAAAGCCCGAGAGGGTGAGTACGAAGGAAGCGTCCGTTCCTTGAGAACTCAACAGCGTGCCAAAAGTCAACGCCAGATATGTTGACACCCCGTCCATCTCGATGGAT
>NZ_JBFAPE010000058.1:0-16640 GCF_040675615.1 Streptomyces sp. NPDC049585
CCACCGCACCCTGCTCGAGGAATGGGCCTACCAGCAGCCCTACACCTCAGACCACGAACGCCAAGCCGCCTTTCCCGACTGGCTGGACTGGTACAGCTACCACCGACCCCACACCGGCATCGCAGGCCAAACACCCGCCAGCCGTGTCACCAACCTGCCGGGACAACACAGCTAGGGCGTGTCCGGCGGATCATGCAGTGCCCCGCAAGGGGCGCGGGGAACTGCGCCATCGGCCCGCGATGGCCCGCAGCTGACACGCCACCCCCGGGGGCGACTGCGGGCGCGTCGTGGCTTGTCGCGCCCACGCGGCGGCAGCCGCACATCAACAACGCCCCGCGCCCCTACGGGGCGCCGTGGTGGCGCCTGACGAAGATCCGCCGGGCAGTCCCTAAGGCCGTGGGCGGCGGCGGTAGCGGTGCAGGGCGGTCCGGGCGACGGCCAGCAGGACGAGGAACGTGGCCCCGACCGTCAGGGCCGTGCCACCCAAGACACCTGGGGTGGCGTCGTCGGTGACGGGCTCGCCGGCGGTGGTGTCGGGCAGTGCGTCCTGCGCCGCCCGGGCCAGGCGCTCCTGCTCCGCGCGGGGGGCCGCGCAGAAGGTGCGGGCGGACGCGTCGCGCGTGCCGGTCACCGTGAAGGCGACGGAGGTGGTGCGCCCGTGGCCGGTGCCGCCCGCTGCGGCGCGTATCTCGTAGGTGCCGAGCCCGAGGTCGCAGCGCACGTAATCACGGATGTCGATCGTGTACTCGTCGGCCTTGTTGTGCCCGAAGTGCTTGCGGGTGACGACGACGGTGTCCTTGACCAGCACCGGGGAGGTGAGGGTCACGCGGTCGACGCCGGGCAGGGAGTCGCGTACGGAGACGACGAAGTCCACCTGTTCGCCCCGCTGGGCGCTGCCCGGTCCGCCGACGACGACGCCGTCGGCGGGCTCGGCCGCGGCAGGGGCCGGCCCGGCGGTGACGGCGCAGAGGAGGGCTGCGGGAAGCGCGCCTGCGAGGGCGGCGCCGGCACGGGAGCGCATGGGGCGAGCGTATCCGACAGCACGTCATGGGACGTGGGGCCAGGGCCGTTCGGCCCTCTCGCCCCGGGCCGGTCGGTCCCGGGGCGCCGTTGCCATACTCCTGCACGCACCACGTACCTTCGGACCAGGAGCCCTGCGCATGTCCCGTCCCGACGCCGGAACGCCGGTGAGCACCCAGCTCGGCGAGGAGTACTACGCCCTGCTGGCCCGGCACGACGCCATGCGGCTGCGCCGCAGGCTGCTGGCGCCCGAGCGCTCCCCCGCACTCCGCGAGCCGGAGCCGGCCGGGGCGCAGCAGCGCCGTCACGACCGGGGCGACCAGGAGCTGATCACCCGTCATCTGCACCTGGTGACGCCCTTCGACGGCCTGATCGGCCATCTCTACGAGGTGATGTTCCGGCGCTGGCCGTACCTGCGGTCGCTCTTCCCCGCCTCGATGGACTTCCAGCGCAGGCACTTGGCGCACATGTTCCGGTACCTGATCGAGTCGCCCGACTCCCCCGAGGAGACGGCCGCCACTTTCACCCGCCTGGGCCGTGACCACCGCAAGCTCGGGGTCCGGCCGGTGCACTACGAGACCTTCGAGGCGTCCTTGCGCGAGGCGCTGCAGGTCTGCGCCGGTCCCGGCCTGACGGCGGAGCTGGACGCGGCGTGGACGCGCATGCTGCGCTTCGCCGTCGACCTGATGGTCGCCGGCGCGGACGCCGCGCTGACCGAACCGCCCGCCTGGGAGGGCGTGGTGATGGGCCACGAGCGCCACGGTACGGACCTGGCCGTGCTGCGGGTGCGCACCCACGAGCCGTACCCGTACCGGGCCGGCCAGTACGGGGCGGTGGCCTCGCCGCTGCTGCCGCAGGCCTGGCGGCAGTACTCGATGGCGTGCGCGCCGCGCACCGACAACGTCCTGGAGTTCCACGTCCGGCGGACGGGCCCGGGCGGGGTGAGCGAGGCGCTGGTGGACCGTACGCGCGTCGGGGACGAGGTGCGGCTGGGGCCGCCGGCCGGCACGATGACGCTGGACGGGGAGCTGACGCACGACCTGGTGATGGTGGCCGGCGGCACCGGTCTCGCCCCGGTCAAGGCGCTGCTGGAGGAGCTGGCGGCCCGGCGTCAGGGCCATCGTCGCGTGGACGTCTACGTCGGCGCCCGCGGCCCCGCCGACCTGTACGCGGCGCGGTGGCTGGCCGAGTTGGAGGCGCGGCGGACGTGGCTGCGCGTGGTGCCGGTCTTCAGCGGGGAACCGGGGCCGACGGGCGCCCCCGTGGGTCCGGTCGCCGAGGCGGTCGCGGCCGACGGCACCTGGCGCGGGCGTGTGGCGTACGTCAGCGGTCCGCCGCGCATGGTGGCGGCCACGGTGGAGCGGCTGGCCGGGCTGGGGGTGCCGGCCGAGCGGATCCACCACGATCCGGTGCTGGGCGCCGAGCCGGCGGCCGGCTGAGGGGGGTTCACGAGGGTGCCGGGCCCGGCGCGGGGCCGGGGTGGGTGCGTTCGAGGGCCTGCCAGCCGGTGTCGTGGGCGCGCTCGGCCTCCTCGGCCCGGGCGCCGCCGCGGACGCCGAAGAGCCGTTTGGCCAGCAGGAGGTAGACCACGACGGCCAGGTTGACGACCAGGGTGAGGATCTTGGTGGCGCTGATGCGGCCGGTCAGCTCGTACAGCTCGGGAAGGAGCAGCACGGAGGTGGCGACGAAGGTGAGGTACTCGGCCCAGCGGCGGGCGTACCACAGGCCCACCGCCTCCACGCCTTCCAGGAGGGCGTAGAGCGCGAGGACCAGGCCGATCAGCCACAGGGTCGAGGTGCGGGCGGCGAAGGCGCGGTCGAGTTCGCCGAGCAGTCCGTGGCCGTGCCGGCCGCTGGGGCCGCCGATGCCGTTCTGCAGGGCGTCGACCACGCGGTAGAAGGGGCCGCGCAGGCGCTCGCGGCGGTCGGCGAAGAGGAGGACGGCCAGGGCCAGGACGCCGAGGACCACGAAGTGCAGCAGCCGGTCGAGGGCGATCAGGCGCAGCACGTAGCGATCGCGCAGGGGACGGCCGCGCAGCGGCAGGCGGATCCCGTCGCGGTCCGGGGGCACGTCCCGGGCGGGGTGGTCGGGGGGCGGCAGCACGATCCATGCGTCGCAGCGCAGGCAGCGGTGCCAGCGCAGGCCGTCCGGCGATGTACGGGCCAGCAGTGCGTCGCCGGGGCGCAGCCGGGCCGCGTCGGTGCCCACGAGGTGGTGGCCGTGCAGGCCGCAGCCGATCAGTTCGTACCAGGGGCCGCGGTGCCCGGGCAGCACCCCGGGCGGCGGCACGCGCTCCGCCGTGCCGCTCCCCTGCTCCTTGTGCTCCTTCGCTTCGCCCACAGCACGGCATCATGGCGCGGCGAGGCGCCGGAAGGGGGCCGAACGCACTATGCGGGGGCCTTTCAGGTGGTGCGCTCCTGCTGTTCGCGCGCCACGCGGCGCTGGGCGCTGCCGTACCACATGGCCAGCACGACCGGGACGGCGCCGGTCAGGACGAGCGTCTGCACGGTGCCGCGGTCGGTGAGGGGGACGAGCACGGTGACGAGGGCGAGGGCGGTGCCCCACGCGGCGTGCAGGAGGGGCAGCCGGGCGGCCCACCGGCGGCGCAGCTGCGAGCGCAGGTTCGTGCGCGCGCCGTGCGGGAGTCTGCGGTAGGCGAGGTACCAGGCGCCCACGGTCCAGACCAGGCCCATCACGGTCGCGGCCCACAGCCGGGTGCCGAGCGGGGCGGGCAGGGCCGTCGCGTCGTCCTTCGTGGGGCACGCCCGTGCGGCGAGGGCGGCGATGACCAGGCACAGCAGGGCGAACCAGCGGGTGCGGCGCAGCAGTCGCAGGACGAGCAGGTTCAGCTTGTTCTCGATGTGGCCGGCGTGGGGCCGGGCGCCGAGGGCCGCGCCGTACTCCCCTGCGAGTTCGGGCAGTTTCATCCGGCCGGCCTCGGCCTGCAGTTCGGCCAGGGTGGCGCGGGCGTCGGCGTGGTCGGGGTCCAGACGCAGCGTCTCGCGCAGGGTCTGTTCGCGGACGTCCGGGCGGCCGGTGACGTCGGCGAAGTGGGCGAGGTTGAAGCGGGCGGTGGGGTTCTCGGGGTCGAGTGCGACGGCGGTGAGAGCGGCGTGGTACGCCTCCTCCTGGTTGCCGGTGAGGCCCAGGTAGCGGGCGAGCATGCTGTGGTTGGCCGGTTCCTGCGGGTCGATGCGGACGGCCTCGCGGGCGGCCTCCAGCGCCAGGCGCACCCGCGCGGGGTCGGCCGTGCTGCCGCCCTCCAGGCCGGTGTACGGCAGGACGAGGGCCCGTTGCCGCCAGGCGTCGTCGCAGCGGGAGTCGGCGGCTATGCCGTCGTCGGCGGCCTTCAGGGCGCCTTCCCAGTCGCCGGCCTTGAAGCGGCAGTGGGCCAGTTGCGCCCAGGCCTGGGCGTCGCCGGGGTGCTGGGCGAGGTGGCGGGCGAGGTGTTCGGCGGCCTGCTGGTGGCGGCCGATCTCCATCAGGGCCCGGGCGTGTCCCTTCGGCCCGGTGCCCGCGCTCACAGCATCCTCCGCTTCTTGAGGTAGGCCAGCAGTTCGTCGTAGGCGCCGCCTTCGTCGGCGAACCGGGCGACGTCGCGGGCGGCGGCGAACCAGGGGCCGGTGGAGGGGCGTATCCGGCCGATGACGGCGGCGAAGTCGGCCATGCCGATCATGCGGGCTTCGCCGGTGCGCACGGAGTCCATCAGCGCCTGTTCGGCGGCGGAGTCGCACAGGTGCTCGATGTCGGCGCCGGAGAACCCTTCCGTACGCTTGGCCAGCGCGGCGAGGTCGATGCCGGCGACCGGGCGGTCCTTGAGGTGGTGGCGCAGGACGGCCTCGCGGGCGGGCCGGTCGGGCGGCACGACGAGCAGCATCCGGTCCAGGCGGCCGGAGCGGCGCAGGGCGGTGTCGACGTCCCAGGGGTGGGTGGTGGCGGCGAGGACGAAGACGCCGCCGTCGGCGGCGCCGATGCCGTCGAGTTCGGTCAGGAGCTGGTTGACGGTGGTGCGCATGCCGGTGTGCCGGATCTGGCTGCGCTTGGCGCCGAGGGCGTCGAGTTCGTCGAGGAAGAGCACGCAGGGGGCGTGGCGGCGGGCGGTCTCGAAGAGCCGGCGCAGGTTGCGCTCGGAGTTGCCCATCCACATGTCGAGGACGTCGCTGATGGACACGCTCATGAAGCGGGCGCCGAGTTCGCCGGCGACGGCGCGGGCGATGAAGGTCTTGCCGCAGCCGGGCGGGCCGTACATCAGCAGTCCGCCGCGCAGGGACTTGCCGTAGAGCCGGCGCAGGTCGGGGTTGCGCAAAGGGGCGAGGAAGGCGGCTTCGAGGCGCTGCTTGACCTCGTCCATGCCGCCGACGTCGGCGAGGGTGAGGCTGGCGTGCTCCACGTCCCACAGGCCGCCGGTGTCGTCGGCGGGGCCAAGGGCGCCGTCCTGGGCGGCGTGGGGCGGCTCGGGGGTGTCGCCGGCGCGGGCCGCGGGGCAGTCGTGGTCGTCGACGAAGCGGGGCGGGACGATGCCGGACAGTTCGTCCTCGGCGCGCTGCCAGTCGTAGGCCTGGCCGGACGGCGGGGCAGCGGACGGAGGTTCGGGGGTGGGTGGTGCGGGTGGGGGCGCGGCGGGTGCGGCCGGCGGGGCGACGGCGCGGGCCATGAGGGCCTGCGCCTCAAGGTTGCCGGGCTCGCGCTGCAGGGCCGCGGCCGCGTGGGATATCGCTTCGTGTCCCTCGCCCAGGCCGAGCAGGAGTTCGGCGAGGTGCAGGCGCAGGGGCACGTCGTCGGGCGCGGCCTCCACGGCCGCGCGCAGGCTCTTGATGAGCGGGGACGGTTCGGGCATGGGGCACAGCCTATGCGGCCGGGTGACGGCGTCGTTCGCCGTGGGGCCTGCTCGTTCCCGGACGCGAAGCCCTTACCGGATCGGGTGAGCGGCGGCGGTGCGGCGAATCGCCCGGGCGGTGCCGGGCATGCTCCCCGGGAATCTCCGGTCGATCGACGCCTGTTCGGATTCTGGAGGAGGGCGCAGTGCTGCACCGCCACGAACGCCGGCAGGACGAGGGCGAGCGGTCGCCGCAGGGATCCGCGTCCGAGCGGCTGCTCTTCGGCGGGCCACTGCTGCACGACGCGCTGTGGGCGCGGCACAACACGGCGTTCTTCGAGATGTCCCTGGGGGCGATGGCCGTGCGCCTGCCCCGCCTGGTCGCCTTCACGGTGCGGCTGGCCTGGCGTGCCGACCGGCGTTCGCTGTGGACCGTGGGGGCCGGGGAGCTCGTGCGCGGGGTGAGCCAGGCGGTCGGCCTGGTGGCCGTCAACAGCGTCCTGGCCGCCGTGCTGGCCGCAGGTGCCATCCAGCAGCGGCTGCAGGCCGCGATCCCCTCGATGGTCGTGGCGGCCCTGACCGGCATCGTCGGTGCCCTGGCGACCTCGGCGTCGACGTCGGGCACGGGGCGGCTGGAGCCGAAGGTCGAGCGGGTGGCGACCGAGATGTATCTGGAGCACGTGATCCGGGTGGAGCTGGCGGCGATCGAGGACGCCGACTTCCACCGCCTGCTGGACTCCGCCCAGTACGGCGCCTCCTCGGCGCGACGCATGACCAGCTACTGCACCGGCGTCGTCGGTTCGCTGGTGAGCTTCGTGGCGGCCGGCGGGGTGCTGACGGTGCTGCACCCGGTGCTGCTGCCCCTGCTGGTGCTCATGACGCTGCCCAGGTCGTGGGCCTCGTTGCGCACCGCCCGGGCGCGCTACGGCAGCTACCTGCGGTGGGTGCAGCACGCGCGGGCGGGGCGGCTGCTGTCCCAGACGCTGCTGCGCACCGGCCCGGCCCCGGAGATCCGGGTGCACGACGTGGGGCCGTTCCTGCTGCACCACTTCCGGGAGATGTCGCAGGCCTCCGAGGCCGAGCAGGCCCGCCTGGCCGCCGGCGCCGCGCGGGTGCGGCTGCTCGCCGCCGCACTGACCGGTGCCGCGGCCGCCCTGACGTACGCGGCTCTGGGCCTGCTGCTGGTGACGGGGGTGATGGCGTTGTCGGTGGCGGGCACCGCCGTCCTGGCCATCCGGACCGGTGGGCAGAGCCTGTCCACGCTGGTCCTGCAGGTCAACAACCTCTACGAGGAGGCCTGTTACGTCAGCGACCTGGAGCGGCTCGTCGAGGAGGCCGCGGCACGCACGATTCCCGTCGGCGGGCTGCCGGTGCCGAAGCGGCCGTCGCTGATCCGCTTCGAGAACGTCACCTTCCGCTATCCCGTCGACCAGGGGAGCGATGCATCGCAGGCGAGGCCGGCACTCAAGGACGTCACCCTCGACGTGCCCCTCGGCAGGATCGTCGCCCTGGTCGGCGAGAACGGCTCGGGCAAGACGACCGTCTCCAAGCTGCTGGCCGGGCTGTACGAGCCGGACGACGGCCGCGTCCTGTGGGACGGAGTCGACGTGCGGCGGCTGGACCGCGCGCAGGTCTTCGCGAAGGTCGCTCTCGTCAGCCAGGACTTCCACCGCTGGCCGTTCACCTGCCGCATGAACGTCGCCATCGGCCGGCCCGCCCGTCCGCTGCACGAGGCGGACCTGGCGGCGGCGGCCGCGTACGCCGGTGCGGACGAGGTGGTCGCGCAGCTGCCCCACGGCTGGGACACGCTGCTGTCGAAGGGCTACAAGGGCGGGCACGAGATCTCCGGTGGGCAGTGGCAGCGGCTGGGCCTGGCCCGTGCCCGCTACCGCGACGCCGACATCCTCGTCGTGGACGAGCCGACCTCCGCGCTGGACGCGAAGGCGGAGCTGGAGGTCTTCGAGCAGATCCGCAAGCTCGCCGACGGCGGGCGGACCGTCGTCCTGATCACCCACCGCCTCGCCTCCGTCCGTCACGCCGACCTCGTCCATGTCCTGGAGAAGGGCGAGTTGCGCGAGAGCGGTACGTTCGAGGAGCTGCTGGCCCGGCCCGGCGGCGCCTTCCGCGCCCTGTACGAGATGCAGCGCGCGCAGTTCCGCGGCGTGGCGCTGCCCGGGCAGCAGCGGGCCTGAGCGCCGCGGGCGGCGACCGGTTCACGGGGGGCGACCGGGATTTCGCCCCGTCACTGTGCTTGTCCTGGACGGGGTGCTGACCCACACTTCCCAGAGCCCGGACGTGCGCCGGCCGCGGCCCCGCGCACCCGGCTCACCGCGAGAGGTCTACGACATGGGCATCTACGGACAGGACTGGGCCTCGTACCAGTCGTCGAACCCCGACACCAGCGGCCTGTCCTTCGTGTTCGTCAAGATCACCGAAGGGCTCGGCTACGTCAACCCCAAGTGGGTCGCACAGCGGGACCACGCGAAAGCGCACGGGCTGGTGTGGGGCGGCTACCACTACCCGCACATGGCCAACGACGCGCGGAGGGAGGCCGATTACTTTCTGCGGCAGGTGGCCTGGCGGCCGGGGGACATCGTCGTCCTGGACTGGGAGGGCTACGACGACGCCAACGCCGGCGTGCCCAAATCGCGCCAGGTCGCCTACCGGGACGCGTGGCTGGCGTACGTCAAGGACCGGATGCCCGACAACCCGGTCGGGATGTACTGCAATCTGGACTACTGGCTCCACGTCGACCAGACGTCGAACTACGGCGACTTCCTGTGGATCGCCACCGCCGGACGTCCCGCCGGCCGGCCCGGCATCCAGGCCCCCTGGCTCTTCCACCAGTACAGCGAATCCGGCGGCATGGACCACGACTACTGCCACCTGGCCAGCCGGGACGCCCTGCGCGCCTGGGCGCTGTCCTTCCGGCCCGCGCCGCCCACCCCACCCGCTCCCCGGTACACGGAGGACCACGTGCTCGCCTATTTCACCGTGCCCGCATCCACCGCCTTCGACCTGCCCGTGGAACCCGCCGGCACCGCCGCGGCCCCGCAGGGCGGCGCCCGCAACGGCCCCCTCTGGCTCTGCCTGGCCCCGCAGGGAGGCGATGCGCGCATAACCCTCACCTTCCATCACGAGGACGGCAGCTGGGACTCCCCCGCCCAGTCCTCGACACTCACCGTGGCGGGCAGCAAACTCGTCCAGGCCCTGCCCGCCGGCGCGGTCGTCGACAAGATCCGCATCCAGTCGACCGCGCCCCTCGTCGGCTACATCACCGGCCGCCAGGTGGCGTGACGGCACGGGCTCAGCAGTCGACAACCCGAGAAGTCGACAACCGTCAGTAGTCGACAGCCTCAGTAGTCGAATTCGGCGTAGTCGATGTCGGTGAACTCCACCAGCAGGCCGGCGGCCCGGCGGCCGCTGTCCTTGAAGTAGATCTCCTGCAGGCCCTCGGCGGCGATCTCCCGCAGGTGCTGCTCGGCGGCACCCGCGGACTGCGCCTCGAAGAGGCGGGCCGCGTAGTCGGGCGGGAGGTGCTGGGTGATCAGACGCTGCCGGGCGTCGTCGGTGGTGCCGGGGGCGGCGGTGAAGCCGAAGCGGGCCCGGGTCTCGATGACGATGCCGGTGCTGGTGGCGGCCTGCTCGCGGGCCCGCTGACGGACCTTCGGCTGCCACCGCCGGCGCACCTCCGCGGTCAGGCGGGCGGCGAGGTCCTTGCGCGGGTGCCGGAGCTGGTCCTTGACGTAGCGCTCCACGGTGCGCTGGGAGACGCCCAGCAGCCGGGCCACTTCCCGCGTGGAGCCCTTGTACTGCCGGACCAGGAACCGCATCTGCGCCCCGGCCGACTTCGGCACCGGGCGGGTGAACGTGTTCTCGGCAGCCCGCTGGAGGCTGTCGCCGAGGATGCCCATCGCGCTGTCCTACTCTCCGTCGTCCCAGCCGGCACCCACGGTGCCGTCCTTGATGTGGCGGGCGATGTTCACGCCGTCCGTGCCGTACTCCTCCATCAGGCCCTCGGCCCACAGGACGGACTGGGTGCCCTCGTGCTTGACCATGCCGGGGCTCACGCCGAGCCGGAAACCACCGGGCAGGGGCCTGCCGTCCGGCGTGCGCGGCAGGAAGTCCAGCGGCGAGGGGCCGTCGGAGGCGTAGACCGCACAGTCGGAGTTGACGGCGACCGGGTACAGGCCCACCGCGGCGAGCCGGAGCATCTTGCGGTGCATGTTGACGCGGGCGGTGGCGATGACGGCGGCGCGGATGTCGGGACGCCAGGTCGGGCGTTCGAGGGCCGGCCAGGGCTCTCCGGGCCGCCAGTGGCCCTGGGGGCGCTCGCGCAGCTTGCCGATGCCGCCCTTCATCGTCGCCTTGACGGCCGACAGCACGGCGGCCTGCCCGGGGTCGGTCCGCTTGTGCACGGCCATGGCGGCGAGGAAGTCCTCCTCGGCCATGCCCGGCGTGACGCCCAGCTGTTCCATGGTGGCCAGGTAGGCGTCGCGCAGCCGGGTGTACCAGGGGTCGAGGTACGGGCCGTGCTCCAGGCGTACGTACGCCTCCAGGGGCTCGACGCGGTGGCCGAGTTCGACGGCGTAGGCGACGGTGGGGGTGGCGTACCAGGCGGGCCCCTCGGGCCGCTGTCCGGTCGGGGTGAAGGGGGACGGCAGGCGGGGGTCGAAGGTGATGTGCGAGAGGTCGACCAGCCAGCTGCCGGGCAGCGCCTTGTCGAACGCGGGCCGCCTGAGGTGGACCGGGGCGGACAGGCCGACGTTCAGGCGGTTGGCGGCGGCGGCGAAGGCCATGTTGACGTCGATGCCGACGACGTACGGCTTCGTGCACTCCTCGTCCGTCAGCTGCCGCGCCCAGGCGCAGGCCTCCTCCATCAGCATCTCGTCCGGGGTGCGCTGGTGGTGCGGGGGGTGGCGCGCGGCCACGAGCGGGTGACCGTCGGGGGCCTCGGGGGGCGCGCACGCGACCGGCTCGGTCAGGGCGCCCGGCGCCGGGGCCGAGGCCCAGGTGCCCGTGCCCTCGTCCTTCACGGCGCGGGTGGGCGGGCGCAGGGCCGTCATCAGCTCCAGACCGGTGACGGCGGTGGAGCCGCGGGGGGTCAGGACGCGAGAGGCGTAGTCGGTCAGGATCCGGGCGAGCTCGGGGGCCGGCAGCCGGTCGGCCTCCCCCCAGGCCCGCGGGTCCAGGGCGCCCCACGGCAGGACGGCGAGCTGCACGCACCGGCGCCGGTCGCCGTCCGCGGGGCGGTAGACGCGCGCCCAGGGCCCGAAACCGCGGCGGGTGAGCTGCCACTTGGCCCGGGTCAGCTGCCGGACGGCCGGGTGGTCGGCGGGCAGCCGCAGGCCCCTGCGGTCCTCCAGGTGCTCGGGGAGCCCCAGCCGCACGGCGGCCGTGGCGGTGAGGACGACGAGGGGGTCGGCGTCCTTGCCGTTGCGGTGCAGCCGGGGCGCGCCCAACCGCGCCTCGGTCAGCGCCCATTCCACGAGGGCGGGCAGGGTGGTGGCCGGGCAGTGCAGGACCAGGCCGGCGGCGCAGTACGCCGAGCCGTCGCCGTCCAGCACGGCCAGCGGGCCGTTCTCGAAGCGCGTCTCGGCGTCGGCTTCGGCTTGCGCTTCCGCTTGCGCTTCCGCTTCGGACCGTGCACCGGGGGCCGCGGGGCGGCGCGGCGCGGTGCCCCGGGCGGTGGGCGGTGCCGGGGTCCGGTCGGCCTCGGCCTGCGGGGTCCGGGCCTGCGCCGCCGGGGCCTGCCGGGGCCGGGCCTCGGGAGTCACTGCGGGGGGCGCGGCGGGGGCCGGGACGGCCGGCGCGGGCGACGCGGGGGGCGTGACCTCCGCGGGTGCGGGGGCGTTGGGCGGGTAGAGCTCGGCGAGGCGCTCCAGCAGGCGGGCGTAGGCCTCGCGCTGCGGGGGCCGGGGCTCGGTCCTGCCGTTCTCCCAGGACACCACCGTCGCGCGCCGCACCTGCAGCGCCTTGGCCACCTGTTCCTGCGACAGGCCGTGGGCCTTGCGCAACCGTTCGCGCTCGGCGGGCGGGGGCAGGGGCGAGGCCGAGGCGATCAGGGCGTCGACCGCGTCGAACAACTCGGACACAGGTCACCTCCTGCGGTGATCATAGCCCGAGCGGACTTCTCCCCGACCACGACACGGACTTCTGCCGTACTCATGACGCTCTTTTCGCGTACGGCTCGTACGGCGCGTACGGCTCACCCCACGCCGCGCGGACGGAACTGGATGCTGATGCGCGGGCCGACGGGCCGGGAGGTCTTGGGGATCGAGTGGTCCCAGGTGCGCTGGCAGCTGCCGCCCATCACGACGAGGTCGCCGTGGCCGAGGGGCTGCCGGATACGGGTGGGGCCGCCGCCGTGCGGCCGCAGGAGCAGCGGCCGGGGCTCGCCGATCCCGAGGATGGCGACCATCGTGTCCTCGCGTGAGCCGCGCCCGATGCGGTCGCCGTGCCAGGCGACACTGTCCCGCCCGTCGCGGTAGAAGCACAGACCGGCGGTGCGGAAGGGCTCGCCGAGCTCGGCGGCGTAGTGCGCACTGAGCGCCTCGCGCGCCTCGGCCAGGACCGGGTGCGGCAGGACGTCGCCCTCGCCGTAGTACGCGAGGAGCCGGGGGACGTCGACCTCGTTGTCGTACATGTGCCGCCGTTCGGCGTGCCACGGCACCGTCCGCACCAGCTCCTCGAACAGCAGGTCCGAACCGCCCAGCCAGCCGGGCAGGACGTCGATCCAGGCGCCCTCGGCGAGGTGGGTGCGGCGGCCCTCGTGCAGCGGTCGCCGAAGAGTGATCTTGTCCGCCACGTCGAACAGCGAACCCTGGAGCTGCAGAGCCATAAGGTTCAGCGTACGTCACATATAGAACAGTCGTACGGATAGCCGGCTTCTGCCGTTGCTCGCACCGAGTGAACTGCGGTCGCGGAGGGTTGCGACCGCGGGGCCGGGGTCGTTGGTCCCCCGTGTCCGGAGCACCCCGCTCCGGAGTGAGAGTGCCGAGGAGTGCAGGTGCGCAGGACCGTCTACAGGCTCGTCACCGTTCTCGCCGCCGTCGCGATGGGCGCCACCATGACGGCGGGCCCCGCAATCGCGGCCCCTGGCCGCGGAGGCCACCCGCCCTATCCGTACAAGGAGTGCGTGGACACGGCCGTCAAGCAGAAGAAGGAGAGCCCCCGCTACGCCAAGTGGCACTGCGACCAACTGGTGAAGAGGGGCTACATCAAGCCGCCGACCCGCTGACCGCATGCACGAAGCGGGTGGCATCGCTCGGCGATGCCACCCGCTTTCAGTCGTCTCCGCTTGATCAGTAGGCGGAGTTGACGTTGTCCATGGAGCCGTACTTGTCGGCGGCGTAGTTGCAGGACGCGACGATGTTGGCGACCGGGTCGTAGATGTCCCAGGAGGTGCCGTCGACGTGATACGCCTTGAACGTCGGGTCGATGATCTGCAGCAGACCCTTCGAGGGGACACCGTTGACGGCGTTGACGTCCCAGTCGTTGATCGCATGCGGGTTACCCGTGGACTCACGCATCACGTTGCGCTTGATGCCCTCGTAGGAACCCGGGATGTTCTTCGCCTTCATGATGTCCAGGGCCTGGGTGATCCAGCCGTCCAGATTGTCGCCGTAGGCCTTCGGCGCCGGGGCGGCCGGCTTGGCAGCGGCGGGCTTCAGAGCGGTGCGGGCCTGGGCGCGGGAGGCGGCCTGGGCACCGCGGTCGGCGGCGGCCTTCACCTTCGCCTGGGCGTCGGTCTTGGCCTGGGTGGCAGCAGCGTCAGCAGCCTTCGCCAGCTCCGCGTCCTGGGTCTGACCGAAGGCCTCCGCGTTCCAGGCGACCGGCTTGACCGGGGCGTGGGTGGCGGCGGTGGCGGCCGGGACGACGCCCAGCACGACACCCGCGGCAGCGGCAGTGGTGACGCCGGCAGCAGCGAACTTGTGGGCCTTGGTCAGACGGGTATAGCCGGAGTGGTTGGAGCGCATGAAAGAGCTGAACCTCTCGATAGGGGATGCCGCGGGAGCCTGGATCGGCGCAAAGAAAAGCGCCGTTCTCGATCGGACGACGCCCAGCGACCCCGCAATTGTTAGCGGCGCCGAAAACCCGATGCAACGGTGTGACCTGCGATCCCACGCCGTACCCACCGACGGCGAAGGGCCGCGACGTCGACGAACGCCAACGGCCCTCTTTCGTATGTGATCCAGGCCCTATGGGCGGCCTCACGGCCCAGGACCCCCACCGCTACAGCTGGCGACAGGCCGCTACAAGGTCCGCCACTCTCCGTAAATCAACCGTCCGCATATCGGACGCATGACGCGAGCCCCGTGTGCGCTGGTCATACTCGGGATCTCCATCGTCTCGGATAACGGACAGGCACGACCATGATGCGGACCCTCCAGTCCCCTCCCGCGCAGCCCGAGAGCCCGCCGCAGCAGGCGAAACCGCTGGCCAACGGGCTCAAGCAACGGCATCTGTCGATGATCGCCCTCGGTGGCGTCATCGGCGCCGGCCTCTTCGTGGGCTCCGGCGCCGGCATTGCCGCCGCCGGGCCGTCGATCGTGCTCGCGTACGCCGTGTCCGGGCTGCTGGTGATGTTCGTGATGCGCATGCTCGGCGAGATGTCCGCGGCCAACCCGGCCTCCGGCTCTTTCTCCGTCCACGCCGACCGGGCCCTCGGCCCGTGGGCCGGCTTCACGGCGGGCTGGATGTTCTGGACGCTGCTGGTGGTGGGGGTGGCGGTCGAGGCGATCGGCGCGGCCCACATCCTGCAGGGCTGGTTCCCGGGCACCCCGTCGTGGCTGTGGGTCCTGGGGCTCATGGCGCTGTTCTGCGGCACGAACCTCGCGGCGGTCTCCCGCTTCGGCGAGCTCGAGTTCTGGTTCGCCGCCCTGAAGATCGGCGCCATCGCGGTCTTCCTGGTCCTCGGCGCCCTCGCGATCTGGGGCCTGCTGCCCGGCACGGCGTCCCCGGGCACCACCCACCTGCTGCACGACGGCGGCTTCATGCCGCACGGGGCGGGCGGTCTGCTGGCCGGCCTGCTGGCCTCGGTCGTGGCCTACGGCGGTCTGGAGACCGTCACCATCGCGGCTGCGGAGTCCGAGGACCCCCGGCGCGGGGTGGCCCGGGCGGTGCGGACGACGATGTGGCGCATCGGCATCGTCTATGTCGGCTCGATGCTCGTGATCGTCACGCTGGTCCCGTGGCACAGCAAGGCCGTCACCGAGGACGGCCCGTACGCCGCGGTGCTCGAGCAGCTCGGCGTGCCGGCCGGCGGCCAGATCATGAACGTGGTCGTGCTGATCGCCCTGCTCTCGGCGATGAACGCCAACATCTACGGCTCCTCCCGCATGGCCTACTCCCTGGTGGCGCGCGGGCAGGGCCCGGCCGCCCTGGGCAAGGCCACGGGCGGGGTGCCGCGCCGGGCGGTGCTGGCGTCGTCGGCGTTCGGCTTCTTCGCCGTGCTGCTGTCCTACTGGTGGCCGACGACCGTCTTCGCGTGGCTGCTGAACATGGTCGGCGCGGTGGTGCTGGTGGTGTGGGGCTTCATCGCCGCCTCCCAGCTGCGCCTGCGCCGGCAGCTGGAGCGCGAGGCGCCCGAGCGGCTCGTGGTGCGGATGTGGGGCTTCCCGTACCTGACGTGGGTGACGCTGGTCGGTGTCGCGGGCGTGCTGGTGCTGATGACGCTCGAAGCGGACACCCGGGTGCAGCTGTACTTCACCGGCGGGCTCGCCCTGGCCCTGGCCGTGACCGGCCGGCTGCGGCAGCGGACCGCCACCGCCCCGCGCCCCTGACGGGGCGCCGATCGCCGGAGACGTCCTAGGCCGTGTCCGTAAAGTTGGTGGGTCGTTGGTCTGTTCGTGGTGCGGCGGCATGAGTTGACTGATGAGTCGTGGGCGGTGATCGAGCCGTTGCTGGTTCCGCCGCGGATGGGGCGGCCGGTGCGGGACCGGCGGCAGGTCGTGAACGGGATCCTGTGGAAACTGTCCACCGGGGCCGCCTGGCGGGACCTGCCCGAGCGCTATGGGCCGTGGAAGACGGTCTACGAGCGGTTCCGCCGCTGGTCGGCCGACGGCACCTGGGACCGGCTCCTGGCCCATGTGCAGCAGCATTCGGACGCTGTCGGCCGGGTCGACTGGTCCATCGTGTGCGTGGACTCCACCACCGTGCGAGCCCATCAGCATGCGGCCGGGGCCCGAAAAGGGGGGCCTGGCCGGGCGAGGCGATCGGCCGGTCCCGAGGCGGGCTGACCACGAAGATCCACCTCGCCTGCGACGGCTCCAGCCGGCCCCTGGCCTTCACGATCACCGGCGCGGCGGAAACGTCAACGACTGCACCCAGTTCGAGGCGGTCATGGCCCGCATCCGCATCCCGCGGTGCGGGCCGGGCCGCCCCAGGACCCGACCCGAGCGGGTCGCTGCGGACAAGGGCTACTCGTCGGTGAAGATCCGCACCTACCTCCGCCGCCGGGGCATCGCCGCCGTGATCCCCGAGCGGATCGACCAGATCAACGGCCGTCGCCGCCGAGGCGAGAGCCTCTGCCGCCTCGACCGGGCCGCCTACCGGCGCCGCAACGTCGTCGAACGCTGCTTCAACCGGCTCAAGCACAACAAAGCCCTCGCCACCCGCTACGACAAACGCGCCCGCCACTACCAAGCCCTGGTCACCCTCGCCTGCCTCCGACTATGGCTGCCATGACTTTGCGGACACGGCCTAGCTGTGTTGTCCCGGGACGTTGGTGACACGCGTGCTGGGTGCTTGAACGGGTGAGGGCCTTCTGGCTCGGTGGGGATTGCGACATCTCAACCGACTG
>NZ_JBFAPE010000059.1:0-15593 GCF_040675615.1 Streptomyces sp. NPDC049585
AGCCACCACGGCGCCCCGTCAGGGGCGCGGGGAACTGCGCGACAAGCCACGACGCGCCCGCAGATGGGGTGCCGCGCTTCGCCCCCGGCGCGTCGGCTGCAGGCCGTCGCTGGCTGATCGCGCAGTTCCCCGCGCCCCTACGGGGCACTGCATGATCCGCCGGACACGGCCTAGGCAGCCTGCCCCGTGGC
Source organism: Streptomyces sp. NPDC049585 (assembly GCF_040675615.1). Taxonomy (NCBI): domain Bacteria; kingdom Bacillati; phylum Actinomycetota; class Actinomycetes; order Kitasatosporales; family Streptomycetaceae; genus Streptomyces; species Streptomyces sp. NPDC049585. Next base: position 192 of record NZ_JBFAPE010000059.1, read on the forward strand.
GGCGACGACCAGCTCCCGTAGGGTGACGCGCTGGGGCAGCCGGTACGCGAAGGTGATCGCGTCGGCCACGTCCTCCGGGGTGAGGATCTCGACCGAGTCCTTGAACGCCTGGTAGTCGGCCTTGACCGCCTCGTCCGTGGTGTGGGAGAGCAGTTCCGTCTCGACGGCACCGGGAGCGATGGTGACGACACGGACGCCGTGCGGCGAGACCTCCTCCCGAAGACTCTCGGACATGCCGTGCACCGCGAACTTGGTGCCGCTGTAGACCGTGTGGTGGGGATAGCTCTTGCGGCCGGCCACGGAACCCACATTGATCACCGTGCCGTGACGGCGCTCGATCATGCCGGGCAGCACGGCGCGCACGCCGTTGAGCAGCCCCCGCACATTGACGTCGAGCATCCGATCCCACTCGTCCACGGGCTGCCGGTCCACCGATCCGAGCAGCATGACGCCGGCGTTGTTGACCAGCAGGTCGGCCGGGCCGTGGAGGGATTCGGCCTCCCGGACGGCGTCCGCCACCGCTGCACCGTCGGTGACGTCGACGGACCGGACGATGGCGTCCGGCAACCCCAGCGCCTCCAGGCGTGCGGTGTTGCGGCCCAGGAGCAGCAGCGGGTGGCCTTCCCCGGACAGGGCGCGGGCGGTGGCGGCGCCGATGCCGGAGCCGGCTCCGGTGACGACGGCGAGGGGACGGGCGGGGCGGACAGGGCGGGCGGGGCATGTGTTCATGCCTCCAGCATCGACAGAAGTGATCAGCCGAACAACGGCCGTTCGCGAAACGATCGATAACCTGCACATTATGGAACGACGGGACCTTCAGATCTTCCTGACGCTCTGCGACGAGCTGCACTTCGGACGCACGGCGGAACGGCTGCACGTCTCCCAGGCGAGGGTCAGCCAGACCATCAAGCAACTGGAACGGCGCATAGGCACCGCCCTCTTCGAGAGGACGAGCCGGCGCGTCTCCCTGACGCCCGTCGGCGAGCGACTGAGGGACGACGTGGGCCCGGCCTACGAGATGATCGAGGCGGGGGTGGCCCGGGCGGTCGCCGCGGGGCGGGGCATGGCCGCGCCACTGAGGGTGGGTTTCACCAGCCCGCTGGCGGGCGAGTTGGTGATGACCGCGGCCACCGCCTACCGTGAGCGGCACCCGGCGGCGGACGAGGTCCTGCTCCACGAGACGGCACTCTCCGATCCCCTCGGGCCCCTTCGCGAGGGCACCCTGGACCTCGTACTCGCCCAATTCCCCGTCGCCGGGGACGACTTGCGCACCGGCCCCGTCCTCATCTCCGACACCCGCGTCCTGGCGGTCTCCACCCGGCACCCTCTCGCGCGCCGCCCCTGGGTCGCCTACGAGGACCTCGCGACCGACAAGGTCCTGAGCCTCTCGGGCGCCCTCCCCGCGTACTGGCTCGACCACCTCATCCCGCCCACCACGCCCGCCGGACGCCCCGTCGAGCGCGGCCAGGAGGCGGCCACCCGCCAGGAACTCCTCACGCTCGTCGGCGCCGGCCGCGGCGTCCATCCGACCGCCGCCCACGAAGCCCGTTACCACGCGCGCCCCAACGTCACCTACGTGCCCTTCTGCGATGCACCACCGCTGGAGTACGGCCTGGTGTGGCGCGAGCACACGGAGACCGCCCGCATCCGCGCCTTCGCCGCCGCGGCCCAGGACGTCGTACGGCGACAGAGCGGCCCGGCCAACGTGTGTTCCGCATGCCGCTGAGGTCTCCGCAGGCGACCTCGGCGGCCACGACGCCTAGGCCGTGTCCGGCGGATCATGCAGTGCCCCGTAGGGGCGCCGTGGTGGCGCGTGACGAAGATCCGCCGGACACGGCCTAGGGGTGCTCCAGCACCAGGACGGCGCGGGTCGACGGTTCCAGGGCCTCGAAGACGTGCGGGAGGTCCGCGGGGTAGACCACGTAGTCGCCGGGGCCGAGCTCGACGGCCTCGCCCGCGACGCCGGCCAGGGCGCGGCCGCTGGCGAGCAGCAGGTGTTCGACGACGCCGGGCATGTGGGGGTCGGAGGCGCGGACGGTGCCCGGTTCGGCGTCGATGCGGTAGACGTCGCGGCGGGCGCCGGGCGGGCTGGCGGAGAGCAGGGTGGCCCGGTAGTCGGACTCCGCGGCGGCGACGGCCGCGCCCTCGCCCGCTCTGATCACCTGGGTGCTGCGGCGGGGCGGGTCCAGCAGGCGGGAGAACGGGACGTCCAGGGCCACGCACAGGGCCCAGAGCGTCTCCAGGTTGGGGTTTCCGCTGCCGGATTCCAGGTTGGAGAGCGTCGATTTGGAGACGCCGGCCCGGCGCGCCACCTCGCTGAGGGAGAGTCCGGAGCGGGCGCGTTCGCGGCGCAGCCCGGCCGCGATCGTTTCGAGCGGCACCTTGGCGGGGGACGCTGGCTCCTGCGACATCGTTCGCTCCATTAGTCATACGTTCGCCTTGACGAACGACCCGATGGTGTTCATTCTAATGAACGTGCAGTCGATATGCAGAACGCTGGACCGAGCGGTCCTGCGCGACCTCGCCCTGGTGTGCCTCGCAGTCGGCGTGATCGGCCTGTCCTACGGGGCGATCGCCGTCGCGTCGGGCTTCCCGCTCTGGCTCCCCGTGGTGCTCGCCCTCACCGTCCTCGCCGCCTCCTCGGAGTTCTTGTTCATCGGCATCGTGGCGGCCGGCGGCAGCCCGGTCGCCGCCGTTCTCGCCGGCCTGCTGGTCAATGCCCGGCACCTGCCGTTCGGTCTGGCCCTGCCGGACGTCCTGGGCAGCGGCTGGCGCCGCGCGCTCGGCACCCACGTGATGAACGACGAGAGCGTCGTCTTCGCCCTCGCCCAGCAGGACCTCCCCCGCAAGAAAGCCGCCTACTGGACGTGCGGGCTGGGCATCCTCGTGTGCTGGCCGCTCGGCGCGTTCGCCGGCGGTGCCATCGGCACCGTCATCGACGACACGGACGCGCTCGGTCTCGACGCGATGTTCCCGGCCGTCCTGCTGGCCCTGATCGTCCCGGCCTTCCGCGACCGTGACAAGCGCCGGGCCGCCCTCGCCGGCTCCGCCGTCGCCCTGGCCGCCGTCCCCTTCCTGCCCGCCGGCCTCCCGGTCCTGCTCGCCCTGACCGGGCTGTCCCTCACCGCCGTACGGGAGAAGACCCGCGCATGAATCATCCCGGCGCACATCCCGCCGTTCTCCTCGCCGCAACGCTGGTCCTCGCGGGTGGCACCTTCGCGTTGCGCCTGGCCGGGCCGTACCTGCGCAGCCGAATGACCTTTCCGCCGCGGGCCGAGAGACTCATGGAGATCTCCACCGTCGTCCTCCTCGCCTCACTGGTCGCGACCACGGCGCTGATGGAGGGCCACGGCCCGGCCGGCGTCGCACGACCGGCCGGTGTCCTGGTGGCCGGTGTGCTGGCCTGGCGCAAGGTGCCGTTCCTGGCCGTGGTCCTGGCGGCCGCCGCGGTGACCGCCGCTCTGCGCCTCCTCGGCGTCCCGTAGTGCCCCTGGTTGTTGCCGGCCATGAGGTCGGTGCCGGTGCTTGTCGGTCTTGACCTTCAAGTTGGTCGAAGCTCGAAGATGACGCGGTGCCGAATGATGAGCTGATGCCGATCGGGGCCTTCGCCCGACGCAGTGGACTGACCTCCAGCGCACTGCGGTTCTACGCCGACTCCGGGCTGCTGCCCCCTGCCGAGATCGACCCGGTCTCGGGCTACCGCTACTACAGCACTGCCCAGGTGGCCCGGGGGGCCACGTTGTGTCGGCTCCGCGAGCTCGCCATGCCCCTGGCCGCTGTCGAGGCTGTGCTGGGTTGCGGGGCCGACGAGGCTTCCCGGCTGGTCGATGAGCATGTTGCGAAAGTCGTCGGGGATGCAGCGGCCGTGCAGCAGAAGGCCGCTGTCATCAAGTCCGCGCTCGGCAACGCGCCAGGTCTTGCGATCACGGCGGTGAAGGGGCCCGTGCTGGCGGCCGCGGTCGAGCAGGTCCTGACCGCGACCGCACCCGAGCGCGGGATGCCGGCACTCGCCGGTCTGCGCATCGAGGCGAGTGATGAGGCAGTCACTCTGACCGCGACGGACCGATACCGACTCTCCACCAGAACGCTGACACCGGCTGAAGCGCCGACGCAGACGTGGGCCGGCACGGTGAACGGCGGCGAGCTGCGAGCTGCGGTCGCCGAGATCCGCCGCAGTGCGCTGGTGCGGCTGGAAGCCGTCCCGAACGGGATCTGGTTCCGTGCGGCCGACCGGGAGGACCAATACTGCCGATTGCTGCCCGAGGAGTTCCCCGACTACCGGCTGATGCTCGCGTCACTGGCCGAAGTCACCACTCGTGCGATGGTCTCGAAGGACCTGCTCCTGCGAGCCCTGGAAGAACAACCCGGCGGGCGCGTCGCACTGCATGTCGCCGACCACGCAGTGAACGTCGCGTCAGCGGACGTCGAACACCCCGGCATCCCCCTTCCGGCCACCGCGACGGGCCGGCCCCTCCGGCTCCGGTTCGAGCTGACCACGCTCTATCCCGCGGTGAGCACCGCGATCGGCCCCGACGTACTGCTCGACCTACGAGGACACGACCAGCCCGTCACGATCCGCTCCGCCGACCGCGGCGATCTCACCATCCTGGCCATGCCCATCAACTCCGACCATTCGCCTGAGTCCGCCTGAGAAACCCTGGGGGAGGCCCGGCAGCGGCGACGGAACGGCCCCGCGCTCCCGCACGTGCAGGTGTCCCTCCAACGGGCGTGGTGGGCGCGGTGGGAGGACGGCTTCCAGGGCATAGCCCGCCTTCTCGGCCACCCGGCAGGAGGCCGGGTTACCAGCGTTGTGGATCAGTTCCAGGCGGGTCAGCCCCTCCCCCTCGTCGGTGTCGAAGGCCCAGGCCGTCAGCATCCCGACGGCCCGGGAGGCCAGACCGAGGCCGCGCGCGGGAGCACCGGTCCAGTAGCCGATCTGGGCCACGGCGCCCACGCCACCCGGCCGTTTGAGCACGACGTGACCCGCGACCCGCCCCTGCGCGAGGACCGCGAAGCCGAGCCGCTCCCGGGTCTCCCACCCTGCTGCCTCTGCGGCGATCCAGCGCAGCGCGTCGTCCCGGTCGGCCACCCGGTGCGACGTCCAGCGGCGCAGCTCCTCGTCATCGGCCAGCGCCAGCAGCGCAGTGGCATCACCGGCCTCCCACGGACGCAGTGTCACATCTGCCGAGCTCAGTACCACGGTCATCGCCACCCCCGGGCTTCTCATCCTGCTCAGCAGGCTATGTGATCACAGGGGCCTCAGTGGTTGGCCAGAGTGCGCTCCAGGAGGGGGAGCAGGCGGTCCCAGTGGCGCTCGAGCCCGGCGGCGTCGAAAGCGTCGGTGTCGGCCATGGTGAAACCGTGGACGGTGCCGGGGTAGATCTCGGAAGTGTAGTCGACACCTGCGGCATCCAGGGCCTGGTTGAGCTCGCCGAGGGCATCGGGTGTCAGGTCGCCTTCGGCGTGGCCGAGGTGGACCCGGGCGGTGATCTTCGCGAAGAGGCCGGGCCCGTCGGCGCCCACGGGGGCGTGGAATGCGGCGACGGCGGCCACCTGGCCGGGGTGGGCCGCGGCGGTGCGCATCGCCAGGAGGCCGCCGAAGCAATAGCCGGTCACCGCGACCGGACCGGCGCCTACCTCGGGTTGGGCAGTGAGAAACCCGAGGTAGGCGTCGGCGTCGCTCAGGGAACGTTCGGCGGTGTGCGCCTCGATCAAGGGCATCAGCTCGGCCATGACCCGGGGCCGGGCCTCTTCCCCGATGTGCTCGGGAAGTTCGATCACCGGCGCCGGGCCGTGCCGGTGGAAGAGGTTGGGGACGAGCACGTAGTACCCGTGCCGGGCCAGCGCGTGGGCCATCTCCCGCAGCACGGGCCGGATGCCGAAGCCGTCCGGGTACATCAGCACCCCGGGGTGCCGGTCGCCGTGGTCGGGGAAGGCGGCGAAGGCGTCGGCCAGGCCGTCCGCGGTGGGAATCTGCAGCGTCTTGATGGGCATGAATCCTCCTGTCGTGGTTGACGTGTCGAACGCGTGATCAACACGACGGAGGCGGAGCCCGCGCAGCAGCGCACGGCCCTCGCTCGAACAGCGGGCCGGCATCGGCCCGTACGGCGCTCAGGGGAGCACCGGGTCACCAATCCGTGTGTGGCGCAAGGCCGTCCCGGTAGTCATGACCGCGCAGCGTAGCCCGCCCGATCAAGCGGGCGCCAGCACTCGCCCGGAGCGCGCCGTAAGTCTGCCGTTCGTCGGGGACACGGCCGTCACGGCAGTGCGAGGCGATCACTCCTGGTGAAGCCCCTCACAAGAGGTACCGGGCGGGGGTATCGTCTGACAGGGTTTTTCCGACCGGAGTCCGGATCGATCGTGAAGGGATGAGGTGGCGGTGAACAGTGCGCAGTCGCGGAGGCGGGGCTTTGCCCGGCTGACGGCGGTGTGCGTGGTGCTGTTCGGGCTCTTCCTCATGCACGGCGCTCCGGCCTCTGCGGCCACCGGCTGCCACACGGCGATGGAGGAGCGGCACGTCACCGCTCCCGCCGGGCATGCCGGCCACGGTGAGCACGGCATGACTGCCGCAATGCCCCCGGCCGCGCCCCGCTCTTCCGCCCCGCATATGGCCGCGCATATGGACGTGCAGGCGATCAGCGGCGAGCACGGGACGCAGTGCGTGGCGACAGCCGCGCGCGACCGTCTCCCCCTGCCGACGATCTGGCTCCTGGCCGCCGTGGTCTCCGGCGGCCTGGCCGGCTGGGCACTGGTGCAGCGGCATCCGGCCACTGGGAGCGTCGGTCGTCGCGGGCCGCCGGGGCGGGGGCGTGAAGTGTTGCTGAGCAAGTGTGTAGCGCGGAACTGACAGGCACCTAGCCCGCGCCCGGTGTACGGGCGGCATCGGGCCATGTGTCCTGATCAACCGCGCGCTCCTGCGGCGCGCACACCCCGAAGGTTTCGTGTGATGTCGTTCTCTTCTCGTCTTTCTCCCCGCCGTCGCTCGCTGGCGGCGTCCGGCACGGCTGTCGTTCTCGCGGTGACGCTGGCGGCCTGCGGCTCGTCCAAGGACTCCGGCTCCATGCCCGGCATGGATCACGGCTCCAAGCCCTCCGCCTCGGCCTCTTCCGCAGGCATGGACCACGACCACGGTTCGATGCCGGGCATGGACCACGGCGACATGGGCGACGGCCTGGCCGATGCCAAGGACGGCTACAAGCTGACCTCCACCGCCGCCGAGCTGCCCGCCGGCAAGGAAGCCGCGTACACGTTCCGGATCGCGGGCCCGGACGGCAAGCCGGTCACCGGTTTCGCCGAGGAGCAGACCAAGCGGATGCACTTCTACGCCATCCGCTCGGACCTCACCGGCTTCCAGCACCTCCACCCGGCGATGGCCGCCGATGGCACCTGGACCGCGGACCTGGCGGCCCTGGAGCCGGGCACCTGGCGTACGTACGCCTCGTTCACGCCGGACAGCGGCCCGGGCAAGGGCAAGGACTTCGTCCTCAGCCGCACCGTCACCGTCCCCGGCGACGCCCAGCAGACCCCGCTTCCCAAGGCCACTGACACCGTCGAGGCCGACGGCTACACGGTCACGCTCAAGGGCATGGCGATGGTCGGGATGGCGCACCCCATGACGGTGAGCATCAGCAAGGAGGGCAAGCCCGTCACCGACCTCCAGCCCTACCTGGGGACCTACGCCCACCTGACCGCCTTCCACGAGGGCGACCAGACGTTCGCCCACCTCCACCCCGAGACCGAGGCCAAGGGCGACAACGGAGGCCCGGACCTGGCCTTCCGGGCCATGCTGCCCAAGGCCGGTAACTGGCGGCTGTTCCTGCAGTTCCGGACCGGTGGCAAGCTCCACACCGCCGCACTGACCCTCAGCGTCGGCTGACGCGGGCAGCGGGGGCGGCACCTTCCTCAGGGCCGCCCCCGCGGTCGTCCATGTGCCGTCGCGCCACGGCCGGCCGCCATTGCGCGAGCCGCGCCGCAGCCGCGGCTCTCCCGACCCGATGGGGCCCCTGCGCACGCCCGGCCGTTCGCCGGGCGGACGCGCCTCACCTTCGCCCTTCCGGAATACCCCTGGGGGGTATATCGTTCTTGTTGTCGGAAGGACGCCGGGCAGCACCCGGCACCACTTCCGCAAGGCATCGCACCTGCGTCCCGAAGGAAGTAGCCATGACCTCCCAGACGATCTCCGGCACCGGCTCCTGCTGCACCCCGGCCGGCACCTGCGCCACCGGCGCCCCGGCCGACGTCCAGGACGGCATCACCACGGCGTACAAGGTGACCGGCATGACCTGCGGCCACTGCGAGGGCTCGATCGCGCAGGAGATCTCCGCGATAGCGGGCGTGACGTCCGTCAAGGCCGTGGCCGCCACCGGGCTGGTGATCGTCACCTCCGCCGGCCCGCTGGACGACGAGGCCGTGCGCGCCGCCGTGCACGAGGCGGGCTACGAGCTCGCCGGCCGCGCCTGAGATACCCCGCCCCGGTATTCCCCTGCCGGGTCGTACCGCCCCACTGATATGGCCGCCGTACGACCCGGCCCTCCTCCAGGAGACCCACAGCAATGACCAGCATCGCTCCCGAGAAGACACCGGCACCCGCCGCACCCGCCTCCGCGGTGGAACTCTCCATAGGCGGCATGACGTGCGCCTCGTGCGCCGCCCGCATCGAGAAGAAGCTCAACCGGATGGACGGCGTCACGGCGACGGTCAACTTCGCGACCGAGAAGGCCAAGGTCGCCTACGGGCCGGGAGTGGAGGTCGCCGATCTGATCGCCACCGTCGAGAAGACCGGCTACACCGCTCAGGAACCGCCCGAGCCGGCCGCCCGTGCGGAAGCGGAGATACCGCAGGAGGAGGCCGGCCACGACGGCGGAGAGGTCGGTGCCCTGCGGCAGCGGCTGATGGTCTCGCTGGTGCTCGCGCTGCCGGTGGTGCTGATGGCCATGGTGCCCGCGCTGCAGTTCGACAACTGGCAGTGGCTCTCCCTCACGCTGGCCGCTCCCGTCGTCGTCTGGGGTGCGCTGCCCTTCCACAAGGCCGCCTGGACCAACGCCCGGCACGGCGCCGCCACCATGGACACGCTGGTGTCGATCGGTACGCTCGCGGCCCTCGGCTGGTCGCTGTGGGCCCTGTTCCTCGGCCACGCCGGCATGCCGGGCATGCGGCACGGCTTCGACTTCTCCATCTCGCGGGCGGACGGCTCCTCCTCGATCTACCTGGAGGCCGCGGCCGGCGTCACCGCCTTCATCCTCGCCGGCCGCTACCTGGAGGCGAAGTCCAAGCGCAAGGCGGGCGCGGCCCTGCGGGCGCTGCTGGAGCTGGGCGCCAAGGACGTGGCCGTCCTGCGCGACGGGCGCGAGGTGCGCGTCCCCACCGCCGAGCTGATGGTCGGCGACCGGTTCGTGGTCCGGCCCGGGGAGAAGATCGCCACCGACGGCACCGTGGTCGAGGGCAGCTCCGCCGTCGACGCCTCCATGCTCACCGGCGAGTCCGTCCCCGTCGACGTGACCGCCGGCGACGCCGTCACCGGCGCGACCGTCAACGCCTCCGGCCGGCTGGTCGTCGAGGCCACCCGGGTCGGCTCGGACACCCAGCTGTCCCGCATGGCCAAGCTGGTCGAGGACGCGCAGAACGGCAAGGCCGCCGTCCAGCGCCTGGCCGACCGCATCTCCGGCGTCTTCGTCCCCGTCGTCCTGCTGATCGCCCTCGGCACGCTGCTGACCTGGCTGTTCGTGACCGGTGACGCCACCGCCGCCTTCACCGCCGCCGTCGCCGTCCTCATCATCGCCTGCCCGTGCGCCCTGGGCCTGGCCACCCCGACCGCCCTGATGGTCGGTACCGGCCGCGGCGCCCAGCTCGGCATCCTCATCAAGGGCCCCGAGGTCCTGGAGTCCACCCGCCGCGTCGACACGGTCGTCCTGGACAAGACCGGCACCGTCACCACCGGCCGCATGGCCCTCCACGACGTCATCACCGCCCCCGGCGTCACCGAGCACGACCTGCTGCGCCTGGCCGGCGCGCTGGAGCACGCCTCCGAACACCCCATCGCCCGCGCCATCGCCGACGGCGCCACCGCCCGCACCGGCACCCTGCCCGTGCCCGAGAGCTTCGAGAACATCGCCGGACTGGGCGTGCAGGGCGTCGTGGAGGGCCACGCGGTCCTCGTCGGGCGGGAGAAGCTCCTCGCCATGGGGACACCCCCTGGAGCGGAGCTTGTCGGAGGGCCTTGGGGGAGGGTGATCGAGCTGCCCGCCGAGCTGGCAGCGGCGAAGGCCGCCGCCGAAGCGGAAGGCCGTACGGCCGTGGCCGTCGCCTGGGACGGCGAGGCCCGGGGCGTCCTCACCGTGGCCGACGCGATCAAGGACACCAGCGCGCAGGCGGTGGCCGAGCTGCGCCGCCTGGGCCTGACGCCGGTGCTGCTGACCGGTGACAACAAGGCCGTCGCCGAGGCCGTGGCCCGCGAGGTCGGCATCGACGAGGTCATCGCCGAGGTCCTCCCCCAGGACAAGGTCGACGTCGTCAAGCGCCTCCAGGCCCAGGGCCGTACGGTGGCGATGGTCGGCGACGGCGTCAACGACGCGGCCGCCCTGGCCACCGCCGACCTGGGCCTGGCCATGGGCACCGGCACCGACGCGGCCATCGAGGCCGGCGACCTCACCCTCGTCCGCGGCGACCTGCTCGTGGCCGCCGACGCCATCCGGCTCTCCCGCCGCACCCTCGGCACCATCAAGGGCAACCTCTTCTGGGCCTTCGGCTACAACATCGCCGCACTCCCCCTCGCGGCGGCCGGACTGCTCAACCCGATGATCGCCGGCGCGGCCATGGCCTTCTCCTCGGTCTTCGTCGTCACCAACAGCCTCCGACTGCGCCGCTTCAAGTAAGCGCAGGCACCTCAAAGGCCCGGCCGCCATACGGCCGGGCCTTCCCGGTGTGCACACCCACGTGCGCGACACCACGGCGACGCGCCCCAGCCAGCGGTACTAACGGCATCCGGCCGCGGTGGCCGAATCCGTCGGGATCGCCAGGAATCCGGGCAGCGGCAGCTCGATGCGACTTCCGGCAGTCATACCGGCCGCTGCGCATCCGTGGGGAGCAGGTAGTTGGGCCCGTCGACGTAGTACTTGTTGATGTCCACGGCGCCCGAGCGGTCCTTGCTGAACAGTGTTCCGGCGGTGACCATCGCCTTGATCGGCAGCCGGGGTGCCTCGAGCACCCGGGCGCGCAGCACCGCGGCCGGTCCTGCGGGAAGTCGGTCGACGGCCTCGGTGAGCCGGTCCCGGAGCAGGCCCAGCCAGGCGCCCAACGGGCCCCGGCCGCGTTCGGCCAGTTCGAAGGCAAGGGCAGCCGCACACAGATGAACGGTCACGGTCGTGAACAGGTCGGCCAGCGGGCCGTCGTCGGTGACGAGGACCCGGGGGTCGGTGAAGTCCAGCAGGCCGGCGGCCGCTCCCTCGCCGATCCGTGCGGCAAGACGCGCAGGGTGTACGCGCGGCCCGTCGTTGTCCTTGAGCAACAGTCGCAACCGGGGGGTGCCGCCGTGGCTGTCGAGGACGATCGAGGTGTTCTGCTGGTGCGATTCGAGCGCGATGCCATAGGCGAAGAGGGTGGTGTGCCAGTCCAGCAGCAGCCGGAGGTAGGCGTCGAGCAGCGCGGCCACCGAGCCCCCGTAGTGGTGTTCGGCGAGCACGTCGACGACAGGACGGCCGTCGGGGCAGGTGGCCAGAAGGGCGGCGACCGGCACCACATGGGCGTCGTCGAGCCCGGGCGGGTAGCGGCGGACGAGCGCGGCGAGAAGTTCGTGGCCCGCGCCGAGGTGGGTGCGTTCATCGGTGAGCAGCACGGTGTCGGCGAAGCGGGGCTCGCGGGCCACGATCTGCGCCACCAGTCGCTGACCGCACTCGCCGTCGGGTAGGACGCCCGGTTTGATGGTGCGCCGGTTGAGCAGGCCCAGGGTGGACGTGGCGAGGGGAAGCTTGATGTGGACGCCGGGGTCGTCGGCCACGGCGACGGTCCGCATGGACAGCGTGGGGACGACGGCCGGCCATGTTCTCCCGGCGAGCCGCGCGCGACCGACGAGACCGGCGGCTGTAACGGCCTCGGCGAGGGGGCCCTCGGCGGTGAGCGGATGAACGGGCAGCGCCAGGGACCCGTCGCCGGACCGGGCCAGGCCGAGGGAGGCGGGGGTCGGCCACCAGTGCGGCAGCCGGGCCCGCCGCCCGAGGGCCAGCGCGTCACGCGGCAGCACGAGCCAGCGCAGACCGAAGACGGGCCGGAACTCAGGGGCGTACGCGAGGAGTTGACGCTCGTCGAGACCGTTGCGCACCCGACCGGTGGGGTAGACCGGATGGTCCCGGAAGGCGGCCAGCGCCTCGAATGCGAGGGACCCCCGCACCCCTGTCCACTCCGCCACGGGCCCGTACTCCTCGACCAGCCTCGCGACCACACGCGACCGCTCCCGACACTGCAACCCGACCATGGCCAGAGCCTGGTCGCATTCGGCACGGAAGGCGTCGAAACCCGGCAGATCCCGCTCGTCCACGACCTCGCGCAGCCGGTCCAGCACGGCACCGAGGCCGGGCACCGGACGAACCCGGATCTCGCACTGGAAGCCATCGGAACATATGGGAATGTCCGCATGGGGAAGGGTGAGCCAGTCGCCATCGGGCCGGTGCTCGACGACCGCCCCGGGACGCAGGCCGTAGGGGTCCTCCCGCAGCAGGGCGCCGAGGGCCCGGGCGAGGACTTCCTCCTCCGCCGCCGTCACACGATCTCCCAGCGATGGGCGGCGCGGAACGCTGCCACGACACGTCCGACCCGATCCTCGGCGACGGAGTCGGCGAGGGGCAGCGCCAGCAGGTACAGCACGAGGGAGACTGTAGAACTGGCACCGTTCATGTCAATCCCTTTGTGGCGCAGCCGAGTTGGTCCGGCGCGCGCCGCGCCTCCCGGGCCGTCGGCCCGTCACCTCCGCCGTGTCCCACCGTTAGGCGACCCGCCCCCACCGCACGCCGGCCGCTGCCTGGCGCGGGTGTGGGCCGACTGATCTGTTGTTCGCTTGCCTCTATGAGCCGCTCGGCCCCTCGTAGCCCTCGAAGCCCCTCGCCCCCGGAACGGGCTCGGGCTCGCCCTCCGGCGGCAGCAAGTGGTCGAGGCCCTGCGCGGTGCGTGCGGCCAGGTCCGCCGCGCGCGGCAGCATGACCTCCTCGTACGCCCGGACCGCCGCGTCGAGGTGCGGGTGGGCGACGAGCGCCAGGGCGAGCTCGGCGCCGTCGAGGAGGGCGAGGTTGGCGCCGACGCCCAGCGGCGGCATCAGGTGGGCGGCGTCGCCGACCAGCGTCAGGCCGGGCACGTGGTCCCAGGCCGGGGGTACCGGCAGGGCGTACAGGGGCCGGTTGACGAATCCCCTGTCACCGGCCCGCAGCAGGTACAGCAGGCTGTCGTGCCAGCCGTCGTACTTGGCCAGCAGGTGGGCGCGTACGGCGGCGGTGTCGGCGAAGTCGAGGCCCGCGGCGACGTACCAGTCCTCCTGGGCGCGGAACATGGCGACGGCGTCGAGGTAGCCACCACTGTTGCGCTGGGCCGTCAGCGCCTTGCTGCCGGAGCGGGCCGACATGGTGCCGTCGCCGACCAGGCGGGCGAACGCCGGATGGCGGGTGTCGGAGTCGTCGAACCCGGTGCCGACGAAGGTGACGCCGGTGTAGTGGGGCACGGCGTCGGTCAGTGCCGGGCGGACGCGCGACCAGGCGCCGTCGGCGCCGACGACCAGGTCGAAGTCCTGCGACGTGCCGTCCTCGAACAGCAGCCGGTGCGTATCGTCGCCGAGCGGGACGACGCGGCTGACCGGGCAGCCCCAGCGGACGGTGCCGGGAGCGAGGGAGTCGAGCAGCAGCCCGCGCAGCTGCCCGCGGTCGATCTCCGGCCGGCCGGCCTGACCGTCGGCGGGCTTGTCGACCATCAGGACCTCGGCCGTGAACGGATCGATCTGGCGCCACACCTCCCCCTCGGGCCGGGCCAGCTCGTGGAACTTCTCCAGCAAGCCGGCTTCGCGCAGCGCCTCCTGGCCGGTGGTGGTGTGGATGTCGAGCGTGCCGCCCTGCGTCCGTGCGGAAGGGGACGCCTCGCGCTCGAAGACGGTGACGGACCAGCCGTGCACCTGCAGGATGCGGGCGCATATCAGCCCGCCGGGGCCGGCCCCGACGACGGCGATGCGGGCGGAATGGGCGTTCACCAATGGCTCCTTCGACGGTGGGAGGGTGCGGAATGCGTTGCCGGATGCGGCACCCCCACAAAAGCACACCCACTACGTAAGTGCAATGACTTAACTTTTTGCTCCACTCAACCTGTGGGGCCACCGCGGGGTATGGTGGGCCGGTGAACGCACCGACCGGACGCCGCGAGCGCAAGAAGGCCCAGACCCGCAAGGCCCTGGCCGACGCCGCCCTGGAGCTCTTCCTCGACCGCGGCTACGACCAGGTCGGCGTGAAGGAGGTGGCGGACGCCGCCGACGTGTCGGTGACCACGCTGTTCAAGCACTTCCCCTGCAAGGAGGCCCTGGTCTTCGACCTCGACCAGGACATCGAGGCGGCCCTCGTCGCCGCCGTGCGCGACCGCGCGCCCGGGGTCTCCATCCCGCAGGCCCTGCGCGAGCACCTGGTGACGGCCGTGGGCCCGCACAGCCTGATCCCCCAGCCGCCGGGCGGGCATGCCGCAGGGCCGCAGCTGGCGGAGTTCGCCCGCATGGTGGAGGAGACCCCGGCCCTGCGCGAGTACGCCCACCGGATGTGGATGCGCCACGAAACGGCCCTGGCCCGCGCCATCGCCGAGGAGACGGGCGCTCCCGAGGACGACGCCGCTTGCGCCGCCCTGGCCCGCTTCGCCCTGGACGCCCCCCTCGTCGCCCACCGCCACCCCGACCCGCAGCGCGCCGCGGACGAGATCTTCGCCCTGCTGGAGCGGGGTTGGGGCGCGGGGAGCGGCCGCTGAGGCGTGTCCCGCGTCCGACCGACGGGCATCCGAGGACACGCCCGGACCGCGGCCGCGGCGACAAGGCGCCGTGTGAGCTCGTCGGGTCGGCTCACGCCGCGAGCGAGGCCCGCATGCGGTCCAGCCCGCGCAGCACTTCGTCGCGGTTCCTCGCCTGCTTGATCCACGAAGGGAGGCGACCGACTTCGGGGTTGTACGCCCACAGGTGGCCGTGCCGCGTGTCCCTCTGGAGCCGGAGCGGCTCGTGGAAGTAGGGATCGAGCATGTCCTGGGCGCTGTATGCGCGCCCGGACTCACCGGACACGGCCTAGGTGTGTTGTCCCGGGACAACACACCTAGGCCGTGTCCGGCGGATCTTCGTCACGCAGCCACCACGGCGCCCCGTCAGGGGCGCGGGGAACTGCGCGACAAGCCACGACGCGCCCGCAG
>NZ_JBFAPE010000060.1:0-14584 GCF_040675615.1 Streptomyces sp. NPDC049585
TCCCCGTCGAACCCGACGTATAGATCACATACGCCGGATACTGCGGCAACACCCGCACCCCAGGCCCGGAGTCGCACTGCATCGCCAGCGCCTCGGCCAGAGCCGAGTCGTCGAGAACGACCGTGGCGTCGGCGTCGGCGAGCAGCCGGCGGTTGCGTTCGGCGGGGTAGTCGGCATCCACGGGTACGTACGTCGCGCCCGCCTTCAACACGCCCAGCACCGCGGCCACCTGCCCGGCGCCTGCAGGCACCGACACCGCCACCACGTCCTCCGGACCGACCCCACGCTCGATCAACCACCACGCGACGCGATTCGCCCGGGTATCGAGCTCGGCATACGTCCAGCTGGTGTGCCCGTCCACCACGGCGACCGCGCCGGCGTCAGCCCGCACCCGTTCCTCGAACAGGGCCGGCCAGGTCTGCTGCAGCCCGGCATCCCCACCGACACCCCAGTCGTCGAGCAGGCGCTCCCGCTCGTCCTCGGTGAGAACCGGCAGGGCACTGATCGGCCGGCCCGGTGCGGCTGCGGCACCTGCCAACAGCCGCACCCAGCGCGCCGCGAAGGCCTCCACCGTCCCTCGCTCGTACAGATCCTTGGCGAACTCCACAACACCTTGAACACCGGCCGGATCGCCCGCGTTGCCGAAGGACTCCGACAAGCTCAGGGTCAGATCGAACTGCGAGCCTCCGGCGCCCGGGTCCTGGTACTGCGCACGAAGCCCGGGCAGCTCGAAGTGGACGTCGGCGTTGTTCTGCAGCGCGAGCATGATCTGGACGAGGGGGTGGTGGGCGGCCGTCCGGCGGGGGTTGAGCTTCTCGACGAGGTACTCGAAGGGCACGTCCTGGTGGGTGAAGGCGGCGAGGCTCGTCTCGCGGACCTGCTCCAGCAGCTCGGCGAACGTGGGATCGCCGGAGGTGTCCGTCCGCAGCACGAGGGTGTTGACGAAGAAGCCGACCAGGTCGTCCAGCCCCTCGTCCGTACGCCCGGCGATCGGCGAACCGACGGCGATGTCGGTGCCTGCGCCCAGCCGGGTCAGCAGCGCAGCCAGGCCCGCGTGCAGCACCATGAAGAGGGTGGTGCCGCTCGTACGCGCCAGCTCTCTCAACGCCGCGTGCGCCCGCGCGTCGAGCGAGAAGGAGAGAGTGTCGCTGTCGTACGAGGCGACCGGCGGTCGCGGCCGGTCGGCCGGTAGCGTCACCTGCTCGGGGAGAACGGCGAGGTGGTCGGTCCAGTAGCGGGCCTGACGGGCGAAGACGCTGTCGGGATCGCTGTCGTCGCCCAGCAGTTCGTGCTGCCAGAGGGTGTAGTCCGCGTACTGCACGGGCAGCGGCGCCCACTGCGGCACTTCACCCGCCACACGTGCCGCGTAGGCAACGGCCAGATCGCGTGCCAGCGGCCCGGAGGACCAGCCGTCGCCCGCGATGTGGTGCAGGGCGAGCACCAGCACCCATACCTCCGTCCCCTTGCCCACGGACAGCAGGCGGGCGCGGAACGGAATCTCCCGGTCGAGAGCGAAACCGTGCCGGACGATCTCATGGGTCCGGGTGCGGACGGCCTCCCCCTCGGCGACCTGCTCGACGGGCAGCCGCAGCCGTGCCTCCTGCGGGGTGAGGACGTGCTGCCGGGGCCGGCCGTCGGTGTCGGGGAAGACCGTCCGCAACGACTCGTGGCGGGCGATCACGTCGTTGAGGGCGGCCTCCAGCGCCGCCACGTCCAACTGTCCGGCCAGCCGAAGAGCGAGCGGCATGTTGTACGTCGACGACGGCCCCTCGAACTTGTACAGGAACCACAGCCGCTGCTGCGCGAACGACAACGGCAGGTGGGCCGGACGTGGACGCGGCGACAGGGCGGTACGAGGAGCGACGGCACTCCGCAGCTGTCGTACCAGCCGGGCCACGGTGGGGGCGTCGAAGAGGGTGCGCAGGGGCACTTCGGCGCCGAGGGTGGTGCGGATCCTGTTGACGAGCTTGGTGGCGAGGAGGGAGTGTCCGCCGAGGTCGAAGAAGTCGTCGTCGATGCCCACCTCCGCCAGGCCCAGTACCTCCGCGAACAGCCCGCACAGGATCTCCTCCTGCGGCGTGCGCGGCGCCCGCCGCGTACCCGAGCCGTAGTCCGGCGCGGGCAGCCCGGCACGGTCCACCTTGCCGCTGGTGGTGAGGGGCAAGGCGTCGAGGGCGACGATCGCCGACGGCACGAGGTGGGCCGGGAGCACCTCCTTGAGCGTGTGCCGCAGGTCGGTGACCAGGTCGCCGGTACTGCGGGCGCGGGCGGGGTCGCTGACGAGCACCGACAACGGCCGGTCGGTGACGGGCACGTACGTCCCTGTGAACGCCTGGGCCTCGTCGGAGTACGGGACGAGCACCGCGTCGTACCGGTCCACCTCCTCGGGGTTCCAGGTGAGGAGCGCCCGGCACCCCTGCTGCGCGGCCCAGCGGTGAACCGCCTCCGGGTCCGGCCCTGCGTCCCCGGGCACCTCTGCCAGCACCTCACGGATGCGCTGCACCGGCGCACTGCCGGCCACCGCCCGCGCGGCGGCGACCTCGCCGGTGAGGCGGGGGTTGGGGATGCCGGTGATGCGGACGGGACGGGGGGCGGTGGCGGTGGTGTCGTCCAGGGTGGTGATGTCCTGGCCCCAGGTGAGGGTGGGGAGGGCAGATACGTCGGTTGCGGTTGCGGTTTTGTGGAGGGTGACTTCGTAGCGGTGGCGCGTGAGTTCGTTGTGAGCGGTGCCGCGCTTGAGGCGGACGTCGACCGCGAGGTTCCGGGCGGCGGCCCAGGTGGTGAAGAAGCCGGGGTCGAGGAGGAGTTCCTTCTCGGTGACCACTGCTTGTTCGACCGCGGCACGCAGGTGGCTGGTATCCGGCGCGTGGGCGGCGTGGATGGCGGTGTGGAAGGCACGGACCGAGCCACGGTGGCGGACGTCGCCGATCAGGATCCGGCCACCGTCGGCGAGGAGCTGCCATGCCTGATCGAGGACACGCTGCAGGTAGTGGTGGTCGGGGAAGTACTGGACGACCGAGTTGACCACGATCGTGTCGAAGAAACCCGCCGGCAGATCAGTGAAGTCGTCGGCAGGACGACACAACAGCCGCACATGATCCCAGCCGGCCCCGGCGACCTGTGCGCTCAGCCGGTCGATGACAGCCGGGGAGAAGTCGGTGGCCCAGTAGGACTCGGTCTCAGCTGCTACGTGCCCCAGCAGCAGGCCCGAACCCACACCGATCTCCAGCACCCGCCGCGGCTGCCGCTCACGGATACGGGCCACGGCAGCATCGCGCCATTCCCGCATGTCAGGCAGCGGTATCGGTTCACCGGTGTAGGAGCTGTTCCAGCCGGCGAAATCCTCGCCCAGCACCTCCGAACCCGGCCGGGCATACACCGACTCATAGATCTCCTGCCATTCGTCGACCTGCTCTCCGGCGGACGCGCTGTCGCCGCCGTCGTCCGAGCCGGACGGCACGATGTAGGCGACGAGGCGGGTGTCGTGTTCCTGGTGCCGGCGCGCCACGACCACGGCCTGGGCCACGCCCGGTTGGGCGCGCAGGACGGCTTCCACCTCACCGGGCTCGATACGGAAGCCCCGGATCTTCACCTGGTCGTCGGTCCGGCCCAGAAACTCCAGCTGACCGTCGCCCGCCCACCGCACCAGGTCACCGGTCCGGTACATCCGCTCACCCGGCGCATAAGGACAGGCCACGAACCTCTCGGCAGTCAGATCGGCACGACCACCGTAGCCACGGGCCAGAGCAGGCCCGGACGCATACAACTCACCTGGCACGCCTGGCGGAACCAGCCCCAGCCGCTCATCGAGCACCAGCAGCCGCACTCCGGGAACGGGGCCACCCACCGGCGCGCGCTCTCCCGCCAACGGGCGACTCATCGCCACCGCCACCGTGGCCTCCGTCGGACCGTACGCATTCACCATGCGACGCCCCTGCGACCAGGCGGCGACCACCTCCGGCGGGCATGCTTCCGCACCGACAATCAGCGTTTCCAGCCGCGACAACCGCTCCGACGCACCGGCAGGCAGCGACATCAGCACCGACGGCGGCAAGAAGGCATGCGTAACCCCACTACCGGACAGAAGGGACTCCAACTCCTCCCCCGCCAGCTGTCCACGATCCGTCGCCACCACCAACGCCGCACCCGACGACAACGCCAGCAACATCTCCAACACCGACGCATCGAAACTCAACGACGCAGCCCGCAACACCCGCGCACCCGGCCGAACCGCCGACCGCTCCCGCAACCCTGCAGCCAATCCCGCCAATCCCTCGTGCGAGACCACCACACCCTTCGGCGTCCCCGTCGAACCCGACGTATAGATCACATACGCCGGACACTGCGGCAACACCCGCACCCCAGGCCCGGAGTCGCACTGCCTCTCCAACGCCTCGGCCAAGGAAGATGCGTCAAGAACAACCCGGGCACCCGCATCATCCAGCACCTGCCGAATGCGTTCCGCCGGATACTCCACATCCACCGGCAAGTACGCCGCCCCCGCCTTCAGCACGCCCAGCACCGCCGCCACCTGCCCCGCACCCGCAGGCACCGACACCGCCACCACATCCTCCGGACCAACCCCACGCTCAATCAACCACCACGCAATGCGATTCGCCCGGGCATCGAGCTCGCCATACGTCCAGCTGATATCCCCGTCCACCACGGCGACCGCGCCGGCGTCAGCCCGCACCCGCTCCTCGAACAGGGCAGGCCAGGTCTGCTGCAGCCCGGCATCACCACCGAGACCCCAGTCGTCGAGCAGGCGCTCCCACTCGTCCTCGGTGAGAACCGGCAGGGCACTGATCGCCCGCCCCGGCTCCGCCGCGGCTTCCCCCAACAGCCGCACCCACCGCGCCGCGAAGGCCTCCACCGTCCTCCGCTCGTACAGGTCGGTGGCGAACTCCACGAAGCCCGTGACGCCGGCCGGGCGGCCGGCCTCGTCGAAGGTCTCGGAAACGCTTACCGTGAGATCGAACTTCGAGGTGCCGGTGCCGAGGGGTTCGGTGCGGACCTGCAGGTCCGGCAGGTCGAAGCGGCCCTCTTCGTTGTTCTGCAGCACCAGCGCCACCTGGAACAGCGGATGCCGCCCCGCCGACCGCTGCGGATTGAGACGCTCCACCAGGTACTCGAACGGCACCTCCTGATGCGCAAAAGCCGCCAGACTCGACTCCCGCACCCGTTCCAACAGCTCACCGAACGACGGGTTCCCCGCCGTGTCCGTCCGCAGCACCACCGTGTTCACGAAGAATCCGACGAGATCGTCGAGGGCCTCGTCCGTGCGTCCCGCCACTCCGCTGCCGACCGCGATGTCGGTGCCCACGCCCAGCCGGGTCAACAGCGCAGCCAGCCCCGCGTGCAGCACCATGAACAGCGTCGTGCCCGAAGAGCGCGCCAGCTGCCGCAGGGCGTCGTGTGTCTGCGGATCGAGGTCGACGCGGATCGCGTCGCCGGCGTACGAGGCCATGGCGGGCCGGGGCCGGTCGGCCGGGACGGTCACTTCGTCCGGCAGGTCGGCCAGCCGTTCCTCCCAGTACCGGAACTGCTGCCCGAACAGACTCCCCGGATCCGACTCCTCCCCCAACACCTCACGCTGCCACAGCGTGTAATCCGCATACTGCACCGGCAACGCCGACCACTCCGGCTCGACGCCCCCCGCCCGCCGCGCCCCGTACGCCGCCACCACATCCCGCGCCAGCGGCCCCATGGACCAACCGTCACCGGCGATGTGGTGAATGACCAGCACCAGCACCGACTCCTGCGGGCCCAGCACGAGCAGCCGTGCCCGTACCGGCATCTCGTGCTCCAGGCGGAAGCCGAGGCGTGCGGTCTCCTCCACCGCCTGCCGGACCCGGGGTTCGGCGATCGGCTCGACCGGCAGGTCGAGCCGTGCCTGCTGCGGGGCGAGGACGTGTTGGTAGGGGTGACCGTCCCGTTCGGGGAACAGGGTGCGCAGGGGCTCATGGCGGGCGATCACGTCGTTGAGGGCGGCCTCCAGCGCCGCCACGTCCAGCTGCCCGGTGAGCCGAAGAGCGAGCGGCATGTTGTACGTCGACGACGGCCCCTCGAACTTGTGCAGGAACCACAGCCGCTGCTGCGCGTACGACAGCGGCAGCCGCTCCGGCCGCGGCTGCGGGGTGAGCGCGGCGCGTACGTCGCCGGTGGCGAGGTGGCGGGCGAGCCGGGCGACGGAGGGTGCGTCGAAGAGGGTGCGCAGGGGCACTTCGGCGCCCAGGGCGCGGCGGATGCGGCTGACGAGCCGGGTGGCCAGCAGGGAGTGTCCGCCCAGGTCGAAGAAGTCGTCGTCGATGCCCACCTCCGCCAGGCCCAGCACCTCGGCGAAGAGTGCGCACAGGATCTCCTCCTGCGGCGTGCGCGGCGCCCGCCGCGCACCCGGGCCGTAGTCCGGCGCGGGCAGCGCGGCGCGATCCACCTTGCCGTTCGGGCTCAGCGGGAAGGCGTCCAGCGCCACGATCGCCGAGGGCACCATGTACCCGGGCAGCCGCTCGCGCAGCGCCTCGCGCACCGCCGCCTCCACGAACCGGCCTCCGTCCTTCGGTACGACGTACGCGACCAGACGCCTGTCGTCGTCCTGATGGTCGCGGGCGACGACGAGGGCCTGGAGGACTCCCGGTGTGCGGCGCAGTTCGGCCTCGATCTCGCCGGGTTCGACGCGGAAGCCGCGCACCTTGACCTGGTCGTCGGCCCGGCCGAGGTACTCCAGCTGCCCGTCGGCGTTCCAGCGGACGACGTCCCCGGTGCGGTACATGCGCTCGCCCGGCGCGGTGGCGTACGGGTCGGCGACGAACCGTTCGGAGGTGAGCCCGGGGCGTCCGAGGTAGCCGCGGGCCAGGGCGGGGCCGGCCACGTACAGCTCGCCGGGCACGCCCGGTGGGACGAGCCGCAGCCGGTCGTCGAGGACGTGGACGCGGGTGCCGGTCACCGGGCGGCCGATGGGGGCGCCGGCTCCGGTGAGCGGTCCGCTGGTGGTGGCGTAGACCGTGGTCTCGGTGGGCCCGTAGGCGTTGACCATCCGGCGGCCGGGCGCCCAGCGCCGGACGAGTTCGGTCGGGCAGGCCTCGCCCGCGACCACGACGCAGGCGAGGTCGGGCAGGGCGTCCTCGGTGCCGGGCGGCAGGGTCTGCAGGACGGAGGGCGGGATGAACAGGTGGCTGATGCGCTGGTCGGCGAGGATGCGGGCGAGTTCGTCCCCCGCGAGGCGGTCGGTGCCGGGCATGACGAGGGTCGCGCCGGCGGTGAAGCCCATCAGCAGTTCCATCACCGACACGTCGAAGCTGGGCGAGGTGAACTGCAGGATCCGGCTGCCGGGTGTGATGGCGAAGCGGTCCAGGGTGGCGGCGAGTGCGGGCAGGCCGGCGTGGGTGACGGTGACGCCCTTGGGGTGCCCGGTGGAGCCGGAGGTGTAGATGACGTACGCCGGGTGCCCGTCGCCGATCAGGCCGGCGCCGAGCGCGTCGGCGTCGAGCGGGTTGGCGCCGAGCGCGTCGGAGTCGAGCGCGTCGGAGTCCGGTTGGTCGCGCAGTTCGGCGGCGACGGCCGGGGCGTCGAGGAGGACGACCTCGGTGGGCAGGCCGGCCGGGAGGCGCTCGGCGATCCCGCGGGTGGTGAGGAGCACGGCCGGTGCGGCGTCGGCGAGCATGGTGGCGATGCGCTCGGCCGGATAGTCCGGGTCGACGGGCAGGTGGGCCGCTCCGGCCTTGAGGATGCCGAGGACGGCCGTGACGTGGAGGGCGGTTCGGGGCGCGGCGAGGGCCACGATCCCTTCGCTGCCCAGGTGGTGGCGCAGCAGCCAGTGGGCGATCCGGTTGGACCGGGCGTCGAGTTCGGCGTAGGTGAGGGAGCCGGCGGCGTCGGTCACCGCGGTGGCGTCGGGGGTGGCACGGACCTGCCGTTCGATCAGTGCCGGGAGGGGCAGGGGTGCGGCGGGGTCGTTGTTGGTGCCCCAGTGGGTGAGCAGGAGTTCGTGCTCCGCGGTGGTGAGCACGGGCAGCGCGCCGACGGGTTCGTCCGGTGCGGCTGCCGCCGCGTCGAGGAGGCGCGCCCACCGCGCGGCCAGGGCCTCGACGGTGGCGGGTGCGTACAGGTCGGTGGCGTAGTCGATGGTGCCGGTGAGCCCGGCGGGATTGCCGTCGGCGTCGAAGGTCTCGGCCAGGTTGACGGTCAGGTCGAACTGGGAGCCGCCGGGGCCGGGGTGTTCGAGGCGGGTGTGGAGTCCTGGGAGTCCGAAGCGGACGTCGGCGTTGTTCTGCAGGGCGAGCATGATCTGGACGAGGGGGTGGTGGGCGGTCGTGCGGCGCGGGTTGAGCTTCTCGACGAGGTACTCGAACGGCACGTCCTGGTGGGTGAAGGCCGCCAGGCTGGTCTCCCGCACTTGCTCCAGCAGGTCGGTGAAGCTCGGGTCGCCGGAGGTGTCCGTCCGCAGCACGAGGGTGTTGACGAAGAAGCCGACGAGATCGTCGAGCTGCTCGTCCGTACGCCCGGCGATCGGTGAGCCCACGGCGATGTCGGTGCCCGCGCCCAGCCGGGTCAGCAAGGCGGCCAGGCCGGCGTGCAGCACCATGAAGAGGGTGGTGTCACTGGTCCGCGCCAGTTCCCGCAGTGCCGCGTGCGTCCGTGCGTCCCAGGCGAACCGGAACTCTGCCCCCCGGTAGGAGGCGACGGGCGGCCTCGGGTGGTCGGCCGGGACGGTCACCAGCTCGGGCAGACCGGCGAGGTGGTCGGTCCAGTAGCGGGCCTGACGGACGAAGACGCTGTCGGGATCGCTGTCGTGGCCCAGCAGTTCGTGCTGCCAGAGGGTGTAGTCCGCGTACTGCACGGGCAGCGGAGCCCACTGCGGCGCACCGCCCCGCGTGCGGGCCGCGTACGCGCTCGCGAGGTCGTCGGCCAGCGGTCCCATCGACCAGCCATCGCCCGCGATGTGGTGCAGGACGAGGACGAGCACGGCGACGCCGGGAGCGGTGGCGAGCAGCCGGGCGTGGACCGGCATCTCCCGGTCGAGCGCGAAGTGATGGCGGGCGACCTCGTCCATGCGGGCTGCGAGCTCCTGCTCCGCGACGTCCTCGACAGGCAGCCGCAGCCGCGCCTCCTGCGGGGTGAGGACGTGCTGCCGAGGCAGGCCGTCGGTGTCGGGGAAGACCGTCCGCAACGGCTCGTGCCGCGCGATCACGTCGTTGAGCGCGGCTTCCAACGCCGCCACGTCCAACTGCCCGGTGAGCCGAAGAGCGAGCGGCATGTTGTACGTCGACGACGGCCCCTCGAACTTGTACAGGAACCACAACCGCTGCTGCGCGAACGACAACGGCAGGACGCCCGGGCGCGGACGAGGAGCAAGGGCGGTACGGGCCGTGTCCGACCGGCCGCCTACGTGCCGGGCCAGGCCGGCCACCGTCGGTACGTCGAACAGCGTCCGCAGGGCGATGTCCGCACCCAGCACGCTGCGGATGCGGCTGACCAGCCGGGTGGCCAGCAGGGAGTGCCCGCCCAGGTCGAAGAAGTCGTCGTCGATCCCCACCTCCGCCAGGCCCAGGACATCGGCGAACAGCGCGCACAGGATCTCCTCCTGCGGCGTGCGCGGCGCCCGCCGCGTACCCGAGCCGTAGTCCGGCGCGGGCAGCGCGGCCCGGTCCACCTTGCCGCTCGGGGTGAGCGGGAAGGCGTCCAGCAGCACGATCGCCGACGGCACCATGTACCCGGGCAGCCGCTCGCGCAGCGCCTCGCGCACCGCCGCCTCCGAGAACCGGCCTCCGTCCTCCGGTACGACGTACGCGATCAGGCGGTTGTCGCCGTCCTGGTGCTCGTGGGCGGTGACCAGGGTCTGGACGACGCCGGGCGCGCGGCGCAGTTCGGCCTCGATCTCGCCCGGTTCGATGCGGAAGCCGCGCACCTTGACCTGGTCGTCGGCGCGACCGAGGTACTCCAGCCGGCCGTGGGCGTTCCAGCGGACGAGGTCGCCGGTACGGTACATGCGCTCGCCCGGGGCATGGGGGCACGCGAGGAACCGTTCGGCGGTCAGGTCGGGGCGGCCGAGGTAGCCGCGGGCCAGGCCGGGTCCGGCCACGTACAGCTCGCCGGGCACGCCCGGCGGCAGCAGGTCGAGCCGGTCGTCCAGGACGTACGCGGACAGGCCGGGCAGCGGGCGCCCGATGGGCACCGGCGCCGTGTCGTGGCCGGTGAGGACGTGCATCGCGGCGCCGACGGTGGATTCCGTCGGCCCGTAGGCATTGATCATCCGGCGGCCGGGGGCCCAGCGCGCGGCCAGGTCGGGCGGGCAGGCCTCACCCGCCACCGCGAGGGTGCGCAGGCCGGGCAGGACGCCGGTCCCGTCCCCGTCGGCGGCATGGCCCGCGGCCCGGTCGGCGAGCTCCAGGGTGGCCAGGACGGAGGGCGGCAGCGTCGCGTTCGTCACCCGCTGCCGGCGGATCACCTCGGCGAGTTCGGGGCCGGCCGGACCGGTGCGGTCGGGCAGCACGAGGGTGGCGCCGCTTGAGAAGGTGGTGACGAGTTCGGAGACCATCGCGTCGAAGCTGGACGGGGAGAACTGCAGCACGCGGTCCCCCGTTCCCAGCCCGAACGCCTGCCGCTTGGCGGCGGCCAGCCCTGCAATGCCCAGGTGGGTGACCTCGACGCCTTTCGGCCGGCCGGTGGAACCGGAGGTGTAGATGACGTACGCGGCCTGCGCCGGGTCGACGGCGACGCCGGGCTCGGTGGCGGGGAACCTGCCGAGGTCCTCCTGCGCCCAGGCGTCGTCGAGCACGACGGAGGGGGCGCAGTCGCCGAGCATGTGCGCCCGGCGCTCGGCGGGGTAGTCGGGGTCGACCGGTACGTAGGCGGCACCGGTCTTGAGCACACCGAGGAGGGCGGCCACCAGCGCGGGTCCGCGCCGCATCAGCAGGGCCACACGGTGCCCGGGGCCGACGCCCTGCCGGAGGAGGCAGTGGGCGATGCGGTTCGACCAGCGGTCCAGGCCGGCGTACGGGATCTCGCGGTCGCCGGCGACGAGCGCGACCGCGTCCGGGGTGCTGCGGGCGGCCCGGTCGAACAACTGCGGCAGGGTGAGGGGCGGCGGCGCCCCCGTCCCTCCGGCGCCCGACCACTCCAGCAGCCGGGCGCGCTCGGCGCCGGAGAGGATGTCCAGCGCGCCGACGGGCCGCCCCGGCTGCTGCGCCGCGGCGGCGAGCAGCCGGCCGAAGCGCTCACCGAACGCCGCGACGGTGGCCGGTTCGTACAGGTCGGTGGCGTACTCGACGAACCCGCTCACCCCCGCCGGGCTGCCGTCCTCGTCGAAGGTCTCGCCGATGTTGACGAGCAGGTCGAACTGCAGACCGCTCTGACCGGGGTTCTCCAGCCGCGCCCGCAACCCGGGTAGGTCGAAACGGACGTCGTCGGTGTTCTGAAGAGTGAGCATGACTTGGACGAGGGGGTGGTGGGCGGTGGTGCGCTGCGGGTTGAGCTTCTCCACGAGGTACTCGAAGGGCACGTCCTGGTGGGTGAAGGCGGCGAGGCTCGTCTCCCTGACCTGCTGCAGAAGGTCGGTGAAGGTGGGGTCACCGGAGGTGTCGGTGCGCAGGAGGAGGGTGTTGACGAAGAAGCCGACGAGATCGTCGAGCTGCTCGTCCGTACGCCCGGCGATCGGTGAGCCGACGGCGATGTCGGTGCCCGCGCCCAGCCGGGTGAGGAGGGTGGCCAGGCCGGCGTGCAGCACCATGAAGAGGGTGGTGTCGGTGGCTCGGGCGAGTTCCTTGAGGGCGGCGTGGGTGCGGGCGTCGAGGGCGAAGGGCAGCATGGCGCTGTCGTACGAGGCGACGGGCGGCCGCGGCCTGTCGGCGGGGACGGTCACCAGCTCGGGAAGAGCAGCGAGATGCTCGGTCCAGTAGCGGGCCTGGCGGGCGAAGAGGCTGTCGGGATCGCTGTCATCACCGAGCAGTTCGTGCTGCCAGAGGGTGTAGTCCGCGTACTGCACGGGCAGTGGCGCCCACTGCGGCGCCCGGCCCTGGAGCCGGGCCGTGTACGCCGTGGCGAGGTCCTCCGCCAGCGGGGTCATCGACCAGCCGTCACTGGCGATGTGGTGGACGACGAGCACCAGCACCCACGCGGCCGGTCCGGCGCCGAGCAGCGTGGCCCGTACGGGCAGGTCCCGGTCGAGCGCGAAGGTGTGGTGGGCCAGCTCGCGGATGCGCGCGTCCAGGCGAGCGCCGGACGCCCCGACGTCCTCGACCGGCAGGGGCAGATGTGCCTCGTCGGGCGGCAGGACGAGCTGGTGCGGCCGGCCGTCGATGTCCGGGTACAGGGTGCGCAGCGGCTCGTGCCGGGCCACGACGTCGTGGAGGGCGGCGGCGAGGGCGGCGGTGTCGAGATCGCCGCTCAGCCGAAGGGCGAGCGGGATGTTGTACATCGCCGACGGACCTTCGAGCTGGTGCAGGAACCACAGCCGCTGCTGCGCGAACGACAACGGCAGGACGGCGGGTCGCGGACGCGCCACGGGCGCCGTACGGGCCGCCCCGCCGGTGCGCAGCTCCTGGGCCAGACGCGCCACGGTGGGGGCGTCGAAGAGGGTGCGCAGAGGCACCTCGGCGCCGAGGGCGGAACGGATCCTGTTGACGAGCTTGGTGGCGAGGAGGGAGTGCCCACCGAGGTCGAAGAAGTCGTCGTCGATCCCCACCACGGGCACGCCCAGCACGCCCGCGAAGAGGGTGCAGAGGATCTCCTCCTGCGGGGTACGCGGTGCGCGTCGCGGCCCCGAGGGCGCGACGACGTGGGCCGGGTCGGGCAGGGCCGACTTGTCGACCTTGCCGCTGGGGGCGAGGGGCAGCGCGTCGAGGGCGACGACCGCCGACGGCACGAGGTGGGCGGGGAGCCGGGCGGAGAGCGCAGCCCGCAGGGAGGTCACCAGCTCGCCCGCGGAACGGGCGCGGGCGGGAGCGTTGGCGTAGGCCGCGAGCGGCCGCTCGGTGGGCGGCGGGGCGTAGGTGCCGGTGAGGGTGGCGGAGGCATCGCCGGGCAGGAGGACCAGGTCGACGGCGTCCAGCCGCTGCGGGTTCCACGTGACGACTGCCCGCAGGCCCCGCTCCTCGGCCCGGCGCACCAGTGCCTCGGGATCGACGGCGCCCTGCCGGCCGTCCTCCGCCAGACGGTGCTGCACGGTGGATACGGGCAGGCCGGCTGCGAGCGCCCCGGCGGCGGCGACTTCGCCGGTGAGGCGGGGGTTGGGGATGCCGGTGATGCGGACGGGGCCGGGGGTGGTGGCGGTGGCGGTGGCGTCGTCCAGGGTGGTGATGTCCTGACCCCAGGTGAGGGTGGGGAGGGCAGATACGTCTGTGGCTTGTTGGGTTTTGTGGAGGGTGACTTCGTAGCGGTGGCGGGTGAGTTCGTTGTGAGCGGTGCCGCGCTTGAGACGGACGTCGATGGGGAGGTTCCGGGCGGCGGCCCAGGTGGTGAAGAAGCCGGGGTCGAGGAGGAGTTCCTTCTCGGTGACCACTGCTTGTTCGACCGCGGCGCGCAGGTGGCTGGTGTCGGGGGCGTGGGGGGCGTGGATGGCGGTGTGGAATGCGCGGACCGAGCCACGGTGGCGGACGTCGCCGATCAGGATCCGGCCACCGTCGGCGAGGAGCTGCCATGCCTGATCGAGGACACGCTGCAGGTAGTGGTGGTCGGGGAAGTACTGGACGACCGAGTTGACCACGATCGTGTCGAAGAAACCCTGCGGCAGATCAGTGAAGTCGTCGGCAGGACGACACAACAGCTGTACGTGGTTCCAGCCGGCTGCGGTGATCTGTGCGCTCAGCCGGTCGATGACGGCCGGGGAGAAGTCGGTGGCCCAGTAGGACTCGGTCTCAGCTGCTACGTGCCCCAGCAACAGGCCCGAACCCACACCGATCTCCAGCACCCGCCGCGGCTGCCGCTCACGGATACGGGCCACGGCAGCATCACGCCACTCCCGCATCTCGCTCAGCGGTATCGGCTCACCGGTGTAGGAGCTGTTCCAGCCGGCGAAATCCTCGCCCAGCACCTCCGAACCCGGCCGGGCATACACCGACTCGTAGATCTCCTGCCACTCCCCCACCTGCTCGGCAACCGGTTCGGCGGTGGGGACGATGTAGGCGACGAGGCGGGTGTCATGGTCCTGGTGCCGGCGCGCCACGACCACGGCCTGGGCCACGCCAGGTTGGGTGCGCAGGACGGCTTCCACCTCACCGGGCTCGATACGGAAGCCCCGGATCTTCACCTGGTCGTCGGTCCGGCCCAGAAACTCCAGCTGCCCGTCGGCCGCCCAGCGCACGAGGTCGCCGGTCCGGTACATCCGCTCACCCGAGGCGTAGGGGCACGCCACGAACCTCTCGGCAGTCAAGCCCACGCGACCGCCGTAGCCCCGGGCGAGGCCGGGCCCGGCAACGTACAACTCGCCGGGTACGCCCGGTGGGACGAGACCGAGGCACTCGTCGAGGACGAGAAGCCGCACGCCGGGGACGGGACCGCCCACGGGTGCTCGCGTGCCGGACAGCGGGCGGCTCATCGCCACCGCCACCGTGGCCTCCGTCGGACCGTAGGCGTTGACCATGCGACGGCC
>NZ_JBFAPE010000061.1:0-13100 GCF_040675615.1 Streptomyces sp. NPDC049585
GCGGGGGGGGGGGGGGGGGGTGTCTATCGCCCGGGTGCTGGGGGGGGGGGGGGGGGGGGGGGGGGGGCCGGGGGGGGGCCCCCCCCCACCACCGCTTCAAGGGGTCAGGACGCCTTCTGCAGCGTCCAGTTCTGGTAACCGGAGCCGTCGGGGCTCTGCAGCTCCAGCAGCCACGCCCCGTAGTACGGGCGCTTGCCGACGCCCAGGACGTAGGAGCTGTCACCGGCGGCCAGGCGCAGGCCGTCGCCGGCCTTCGTCAGGCGCCACTGCTGCGCGGCGCTGGTGGAGCAGGGCCGCTGCGCGACCCACTGGCCCGGGCCCGGGGTCCCGCCGAGCTGCACGCACTTGCCGGTGGCGGCCGAGCGCAGCCGCACCTTGCCGCCGCCGGCGTCGTCGGCGTACCACTGCTGGGAGGCGAAGCCGGTGGCCTGCGAGCCGACCATGACGGTGCCGTCCGCGGACTTCCCGCCCCACATCTCGGCCGCGAGGCCGGTGTGACCGTTGGTCAGGGTGTACCGCGAGCCCGGCTTGGTGGCCGTGGCTCCGACCGCCGGCGTGTGGAAGGACACGGCGCGGCCCGCCCCGGAGTCGTGCCCGGCACCGTCGCGGACGGAGACGGCCACCGTGTAGTCGGTGTCCGGCCGCAGGTTGTAGATGCGGGCCGAGTTCTGCCCGATCCAGGCCAGGTGGCTGCCGTTCAGCAGCAGCTGGTACCAGGAGGCGGAGGGCACGGCCGGCCAGCTGACCACCGCCGAGTCGGACGTCAGCTGTCCGACGACGGGCACGGGGCCCTTCGACGGGCCGGTGCTGCCGGTCGGCTTCGGGGTCGGTGTGGGGCTGGGGTCCGGGTTCGGGCGGGTGGTGCCGCCCGAGGTCATCAGGAACTGGTTGTTCGCGACGTTCCAGTGCGTGGCCAGGTAGCTGCCCGGTTGCGGACTGGTGTTGTAGTAGTCGTCGTGGTTGCAGTCCAGGCGCTCGTCGTGACCGCGCTCGGGGCAGACGGTGCGCATGGCCGGGTAGTACGGCGCGTCCGAGTAGCACATGATGTCCCACTCGTCGGTGCAGTGCGCGGCCCGGCTGGTGTTGGGGGCGCTGTTGTTGACCGCTCCCAGGTTGTGCCCGAGCTCGTGGGCGGCGGTGGAGCCGCTCCAGCAGCCGGCGTCCGTCCGGCCGTAGGAGGGGCCGAAGTTGCTCAGGTTGCTCGCACCCGGGCGCTCGTCACCGTTGAAGGTGCCGATGCCGCAGTAGACCTTGGCGTCCGCGAAGATCATGTACTTGCGGTCGCGCCGGTCGAAGCCCTGCGCGGCGAGCGCGGAGTTCAGCGCGCCGAACTCCGCGAGCGCGGAGGAGGACACCTCGACGTTGAGCACGCTCGGGACGCAGTCGGCGCCGGTGACGAAGCGGATGTGCCGCACGCCTCCGGTCTCCTGCGCGCTGGCGAAGTAGATGGCGTCCGCGTCGGCGGCCCACTTGCGGAACGACCCCAGGTACTCGGCGTACCGGTCGTTGCCGGGGGCGTGGGCGTAGACGACCTGCACGCGGTTGCCGGTGCTGCCGTCGCCGTCGCACTGCACCTGCTGGCCCGACGGCGCCGCGGGGGTGCTCGCCGTGCCGCCCTGCGCGGGGCGGGCGGGCGGGGTCTTCGCGGCGGCGGTGCCGGCCTGGCGGGCGTCGACGGAGGCGGGGGTGCCCGCCGAGGGCCTGGTCGTGTTCCTGGCGTCGCCCTTGGTGCCGTCGCCGCTGTCGCCGCCGTCCGTGCCGGGCTTGTCCGGAGTCTCGGCGACGTCCTGCGTCTTGACGGCGGGCGGGGTGTCCTTGTCGATGTCGACACCCTTGGGGGGCTTGTCGGGGCCGTGCGTGCACCGGCCGTCGGCCGTGCGCAGGACGCCCGCGCAGCGGTCGCCCTTCGGGGCGGGCGACAGTCCCTTGTAGACCATGCCGTGGGCGTGGTCGTCGGAGGGTATTCGCACAACCGGGTCCGGTGTGCGGTCGTGCGCGGGTGCCGACGCCGGGGCCGGGCCGTCCGCCGCCTGGGCGGCGGCGATGCCGGGCCGGTCCGGCTCGTGCTGGAAGACGCCGCCGAACACCGCGGCGCCCGCGAGCGCTCCTGCCGTGACGGCGACGGCCGCGACCACCATGCCGCGTTTTCGCCGCCGTTGCTGCTGCACCTGTCTTCTGCGACCAGGCAAAGCCACACCTCATTTCCGTGGGGAGTTGTGGGTGGCCGGAAGCATGCCAGAGCGAACGGAGTGTCAGAAGTGATGTTTGGGGCGGAAGTTTTCTGTGCAGGATCCAAGAGAAAGGCGCATGGAACCGCGGTGAACGTCAACTTGAGGAAGAAAAACCGAAGTTACTGATCGGTTTTGATTAGGTCTATTCCAATGCGGTGGCCGTCGTCGACCCTCCGCTTAATAAGATCGTTACCATGGAATAAGGCCCTCCGCTTGTGTGCAATTGCACAACGTGGCAACGCTGTCACCCTTGATCACCTGCCGGGGAATTCTCTTCCTGACCGCAGTAACGTGCATGTGACGTTTCCCACTTCGTGATCACCGGGTTCGCGTCGGAGCGTCTTGCGTGGTCGTCCGCCCAGGTCGCGACGTTCCCGCGGGGCATCGGACCCCTCATGCCGCGATCACTCCCCGTTCTCTCGCATGATCGCTTCGTAATATTTTCGGGTCGGCGATGAGTGTCCCGTCCGGAAAATCGGCAGGGTGGGTTCCAAGAGGCCAACCCGTGCCTCTGCGCAGGTGTGTTGCCTGCTGTCCGGGAATTGCGGGCCTGTGACGACGAGGCCCTGTGACGACGAGAAGCCGGAGGCCCGTGTGAACGATGGCGACGTCAGTGCCGACGCATCGCCCGAAGGCGAGGCGAGCGACCGGCCGGCGGGCGACGTGCTGGCCCTGCCCCTGGACTACGAGGCGTTCTACCTCGGCCACCAGGAGTTCTTCCACGCATTCGCCGAAATCCACCTCGGCAGCCGGTACGCGGCCGAGGAGGTGGTCCACCGGGCCTTCCTGGAGATCCTCGGCGGCTGGAGCCAGTTGCTGCAGGAGGGGGACGTCGAGCAGCGCACGCTCGCCGTGCTGCACCGCTGCGTGCGCAGCCAACTCGACGCCGAGGACCGCACACCGGCGTTCGTCATCAACGGGCCGATCGCCCGCGCCCTGCGGGAGGCCAAGGACAAGCTGGCGCTGATGGAGAGCAGTACCGGCCTGTACGAGGCGATCATCGAGCTGCCGACCCGGCAGTTCACCGTCATCGTCCTGCGCCACCTGCTCGGCTACGAGACCTCCCGCATCGCACGGTTCATGGGGCTGCACGAGAGGACCGTCGACTACCACGGCCGCAAGGCCAGGGAGCGGCTGCGCGCCCAGCTCGGGCTGCCCGCGACCGGGGGCCGGACGAAGAAGAAAGGGGGAGGGCAGTGACCCACACCATCGACGAGCTCCTGGCGGGCGCCAGCGTCCCGGTCACGCCACCGGGCGCGTTCGACGTGGCCGCCGCACTGCGCCGGCTGGCAGCCGACGCCGCCCAGGCGGCGCCGCCGCCGGACCTGGCGCGCACCGCCCAGGCGGCCCGGCACCTGGCCGTGGTCTCGCGCTGGGTCCTCAACAAGCCCGACGCGGCCGTCCACGTGGACCGGCTCGCCGAGGACACCGACGGCGCCGGGCGCGGGGAGGAGCACCTCGACGTCGACGGCGCCCTGGTCTTCGCGTGCCTGCTGTACCTGACCGGGCACCCGGAGAGCGCCCAGTTCTGGTGGCAGCTGGCCGCCGGAGCGGGCCACTGGACCGCCGCGTACTGCCTGCACCTGCACCACCTCGCCCTCGGCGAGAACCGCGAGGCGAAGCACTGGCTGCACCAGGTGATGACCGGGGTCGTCGGCTCCGAGGCGCCCGACGAGGCCTTCCTCGACCGCCTGGAGGCGGTGGCGCGCTACGTCGGCAAGAACGGCTCCTTCGCCAGCGCGCCCACCGGCGGCCTGGAAATGGAGGTCGACCGCCTGGCGACGCAGCACCAGGGCTCCTGCATCATCGTCCGCGGCCCCGACCGCCGCCTGGCCGACCGCCTCCACGACTTCGCCGGACGCTGACCTCCCCGCCCCGTCCGGACACCGCACGCACGAAGGCGGAAAGCCCCCGCCCCGGCCCTCGGCCACCGGACCACCGGGCCGGACGAGGACTTCCCGCCCCCGCGAAACGCACCCCTGGAGAAGAGGACATCCGCCATGCCCGACAACCCCGCCCCCCTCCCGGTGCCCGGCGAAGGCCGCCTCGCCCGTACGCTCCGCTGGGCGCGCCGGCGCCGGCGCACCGCCCTCGGCCTGCTCCTGCGCGGCGTGTGCTACGGCACCGGCACCGGCCTGGTGAGCATGCTCGTCTTCTGGCTCCAGCACCGCGGCTGACCCCGCACCCCGCCGCGGGGCCGCGTGCCCCGCGGCCGCTTCGCGACCTCCCCGCGCGGGCAAGTCGAACACAAGCCGCGCACCGCGCGGCCGTCGCCGGCGGCACCCCGCTTGGCGGCGTGTCCCCCCACCCGCTCGCGGGTACCTGTGCCAGACCCGCACGAAGCGCCGAAGCGCCGAAGCAGCGAAGAGCACCGAAGCGTCGAAGCACGGAAGCGCCGAAGCGCCGAAGAGAGAGGACACCCCGCCGATGTCACCGATGCCGGGCCACCACGACGGACACCACGCCGAGCACGTCAGCCGGGACATCGAGGTGAACCCCGTCTACAGCCGGGAGCCGCTCACCGTCCCCCGCTACCGGATGCCCGACGGGGAGATGGCACCCGACACCGCCTACCAGATCGTCCACGACGAGCTGCTCCTCGACGGCAACGCCCGCCTGAACCTCGCGACGTTCGTCTCGACCTGGGCCGAGCCCCAGGCCCTGCGCCTGATGCACGAGTGCGCCGAGAAGAACATGATCGACAAGGACGAGTACCCGCAGACCGCCGAACTGGAGACGCGCTGCGTGCATATGCTCGCCCGGCTCTGGCACGCCCCCGACCCCCGCCACGCCGTCGGCTGCTCGACCACCGGCTCCAGCGAGGCGTGCATGCTCGGCGGCCTCGCCCTCAAGCGCCGTTGGCAGCACCGCCGGCGCGCCGAGGGCAGGTCCACCGACCGACCCAACCTGGTGATGGGCGTCAACGTCCAGATCTGCTGGGAGAAGTTCGCCGACTACTTCGAGGTCGAGCCCCGCTACGTCCCCATGGAGGGCGACCGTTACCACCTCGACGCGCAGCACGCCGCCGAGCTGTGCGACGAGAACACCATCGGCGTCGTCGCCGTCCTCGGCTCCACCTTCGACGGCTCCTACGAACCCGTCGCCGAGATCTGCGCGGCCCTCGACGAGCTGCAGCAGCGCACCGGCCTCGACGTCCCCGTCCACGTCGACGGCGCCTCCGGGGCCATGGTCGCCCCCTTCCTCGACCCCGACCTCACCTGGGACTTCCGCCTCCCCAGGGTCGCCTCCATCAACACCTCCGGGCACAAGTACGGCCTGGTGATGCCCGGGGTCGGCTGGGCCCTGTGGCGCGACGCCGACGCCCTCCCGCAGGACCTGGTCTTCCACGTGAACTACCTCGGCGGCGACATGCCCACCTTCGCACTGAACTTCTCCCGCCCCGGTGCCCAGGTCGTCGCCCAGTACTACAACTTCCTGCGCCTGGGCTTCGACGGCTACCGCCGCGTCCAGCAGACCTGCCGCGACGTCGCCACCCGCCTGGCCCGCCGGATCGCCGCGCTCGGCCCGTTCGAACTCCTCACCGACGGCGGTGACATCCCCGTCTTCGCCTTCACGCTGCGCGAGGACATCCGCAACTACACCGTCTTCGACGTCTCCGCCGCCCTGCGCGAACGCGGCTGGCTCGTCCCCGCCTACACCTTCCCCCGCAACCGCACCGACCTCGCCGCCCTGCGCGTCGTCGTGCGCAACGGATTCAGCCACGACCTCGCCGACATGCTCCTGGCCGACCTGCGCCGCGTCCTGCCCCGCCTGGAGAAGCAGGGCGAGCCGCACCGCAGCGAGGACGACGCCGGCGGCTTCGCCCATGGCGCCGAGACCAAGAACCCCCGCCGCCCCGGCCACCACTGACCCCGAGCGACCCACCGCCCCGTCAGGAGATCCCGATGTGCCGTCTGTTCGGCCTCACCAGCGCCCCCGAGCGCACCCGCGCCACCTTCTGGCTCCTCGACGCCCCCGACAGCCTCAGCACCCAGAGCCACCACGACCCCGACGGCACCGGCCTGGGCTCCTTCGCCCCCGACGGCACCCCCCACGTGAGCAAGGCCCCGCTCGCCGCCTACGAGGACCGTGCCTTCGCCGAGGAGGCCAAGCAGACCGAGTCGGCCACCTTCATCGCCCACATCCGCTACGCCTCCACCGGCAGCCTGGAGCTTCGCAACACCCACCCCTTCGAACAGGACGGTCGCCTCTTCGCCCACAACGGCGTCATCGAAGGGCTCGACGCCCTCGACGCCCACCTCGGCCCCGACCGCGCGGCCGTCGCCGGCGAGACCGACTCCGAGCGCTTCTTCGCCCTGATCACCCGCGAGACCCGGGCCCACGGCGGCGACGTCGCCGCCGGCATCGCCGCGGCCGCCGGATGGATCGCCGCCCACCTGCCCGTCTACGCCCTCAACTTCGTCCTCGTCACCCCCGCCGACCTGTGGGCGCTGAGATACCCCGACACCCACGACCTGTACGTTCTGCACCGTCCGGCCGGCGGCCACCACGGCGACCGCCACCTCGACCACAGCGGTACCGCCGGCCGCATGCGCATCCACTCCCGCGACCTGACCGGCACCGACGCCGTCGTCGTCGCCAGCGAGCGCATGGACGACAACCCCCACTGGCGCCTGATGGAACCCGGTGCCCTCCTGCACGCCGGCCCCGACGGCATCACCACGACCACCGTCGTGCTGCCCGACCCGCCCGCACACCGTCTGACCCTCGACGACCTGCACCCGGTGGCCGCCGCCTCCCAGAAGGCCGCCTGAAGCGGAGGCCTGAACGCCTGAAGCGGCCGGCTGAAAGGACCGCCTGAAAGGGGGCCCTCTGCCCGAAGCCGCCCCCACGCCCGGCGGCGCCCCCTACGCTCGGCCAGGTGACTCCCGCCCACCCCCGCCGCAGCCGCCGCGGCCGACCGGCCGCGGCCCTCCTGACCCTGCTGGCCCTGGCCGCGGCGCTCCCGGCGGCCGCCGCCCCCGCCCCGCCCGGCCCGGCCGCCGGCCGCGCCCCGGCCTGGACGAGCTGCGTACGCGGCCCCGACGACGACGCCGGCAAGCGGCTGGAGGCCACCGGCGCCCGCTGCGCCGAGGTGACCGTGCCCCTGGACCACACCCGCCCCGACGGGCCTGCCCTGACCCTCGCGGTGGCCCGCATCCCCGCCACCGACCGGGCCCACCGCATCGGCACCCTCGTCGTCAACGAGGGCGGCCCCGCCGACCCCGTCGTCGACTACCTGCCCGACCGCCGAGCGGCCCTGGGCACCGTGGGTGCCCGCTACGACGTGGTCGGCATCGACCCGCGCTTCGCCGGCCGCAACGCCCCCCTCGACTGCGGCTGGCCGACCGGCACGTACATGCGCTCGGCCGGCACGACCCGCGCCGACTTCGACCGGATGGCCGCCTTCCAGCGCGACCTCGCCGCACGCTGTCACCAGGGCCCCACCGCCGCGCTGCTGCCCCACGCCTCCACCCGCAACGCCGCACGGGACATGGACCTGGTCCGGGCGGCGCTCGGGGAACGGCGCATTTCCTACCTCGGCGTCTCCTACGGCACCTACCTGGGCGAGGTCTACGCCGCGCTGTTCCCCGGCCGCCTGGACCGCGTCGTCCTCGACGGCGTCCACGAACCCCACCACCTCGCCCCCTGGCCCGAGTACGGCACCGAGCGCGTCAACGAGGAGGCCCTGGACGACTGGGCCCGCTGGACCGCCGCCCACCATGCGCGCTACGGACTGGGCCGTACGCCCCGGCAGGTGCGGGCCACCGTCGACGCCGTCGTCACCGCCGCCGCCCGCGAACCCCTCGCAGTGGGCCCCTACCGCATCGATCGGCACGTCATGCCCGTACTGCTGTACGCCGTCCTCGGCGAGGACACCGCGGAGGCCGACGGCCAGATCGCCGACATGATGCGTACGCTCAAACAGGCCGCCGAGAGCGGTCCCGTCGAGCCGGACCCCGGCCTCGCCGAGCTTCTGCCCGCCCTGCTCACCGGCCGGGACTCCGCCTACGCCGGCAGCCAGACGGCCTACCTGTGCGCCGACGCCCCCGGCCCGCGCGACCCGCAGACCCATTGGCGGGCCGTCGAACGCAGCCGGGCACGCCATCCGCTCTTCGGCCCGTTCGTCAACGACACCACCCCCTGCGTGTTCTGGACACCGCCGCGCGAGCCCCCCGCCGACGCGCCCGGCGACCTGCCGGCCCTGCTGGTCAACGCGACCGGCGACCCGCGCGTGCCCTACGCCGAGGCCCGCGCCCTGCACGCCCGCTGGCCGTCCTCCCGGCTCGTCACCGTGGCGCACTCCTACCGGCACGCCGTCTACGGCCTCACCTACGCCAACGCCTGCGTCAACGACACCGTCAACGCCTACTTCGCCGACGGCCGCCTGCCCGCCGGCGACCTCACCTGCACGGCGGCACGGCCGTGAGAGCCAGGCGGGAGATCCGCTTCACCGTCGAACGCCTCTCGCCGCTGCCGGCCGAGGAGGCCTGGCGGCGGGTCACGGACTGGGAGCGGCACACGGCGTACGTCCCGCTGACCACCGTCGCGGTGACCACACCGCCGCCCACCGGGCCCGGCACCCGTGTCGTGGCCCGCACCGGCCGCGGCCCGGTGGCTTTCACCGACCCGATGGAGGTCGTGGAGTGGCGCCCTGCGACACCGACCGCTCCCGGCCTGTGCCGGATCGTCAAGCGCGGGCGTGTCCTGGGCGGTCGGGTGGCCGTCGAGGTGCACCCCGATGCGGCGGGCTCCCGCGTCGTGTGGACCGCCGCCCTCCACCTGCGCGCCCTGCCCGCGGCCCTTGCTCCCCCGGCCACCCTCGTGGCCCGCCGCCTGTACGGCCGCCTGGTCGACGGACTCCTCGGCGCCCCGTAAGGGGCGCGGGGAACTGCGCGACAAGCCACGACGCGCCCGCAGACGAAAGTGCCGTGCTCGTCGGATCGAACGCCGCCCCGCGCCCCTACGGGCCGCTGCACGGTCCGCCGGACACGCCCTGAAGCCGTGGACGCCCAGGCCAGGTGGCCCAACGCAGCGCAGCCGCCTCCTGCGGCGGCAGCAGGCCCGCGGCGATCAGCGCGGCCCGGCCCGCCTGCCGGCCGGCGAGGACGTAGCCGAGATCGCCGGAATCCACCTCGTGGAAGGTGCCGTCGGTGATCAGCACCGCTGCCGCGACCCCGTCGAGCCCCTCCTCGAGCCCCTCGCGCAGGGCGGGCAGGAACTCCGGCGGCAGTCGTCGCCGGGGCACCACGGACAGCAGCTCCAGTCCCTCGGCGCCGGCGGCGGGCGGTTCGAAGTCCGCCACGATGTGCGCGTACGGACCGCAGGCTCCCACGTTCTTCTTCACGCGGACGCTCACATCGGTGACCGCTACGGGCAGCCTGCGCCCGCCGGCGGGCCGGGTCACCGGGTGCCGGCCCGGTGTGCGCGCCACTGCGGGGCCAGGACGGACCAGACCTCCATGTCGTGGCGCACACCCTGGTGGGGGTAGGACTCCCGCAGCACGCCGTCGAGCGTCATGCCCAGGCGCTTGGCGACGTTGATGCTCGCGGCGTTGGCCGAGGAGACGTGCCACTCCATGCGGTGCATGCCGCGCACCTCGACCGCCCAGTCGATGAGCATCGTGCACGCCCGGGTGACGAGCCCGTGGCCGACGGCGGACTCCTCCAGCCAGCTGCCCAGTTCGCAGTTCTGCCGTTCGGTGTCGAAGGTGCGGAAGAGGACGCCGCCGACGAGGGTGCCCTGCCGCCATATGCCGTACAGGCGGCCGGTGTCGGCGAGTGCCTTGTCCGCGTACCCCTGCAGGAAGGCGCGGGCGGAGGCGAGGTCGGTGGCGTGGTCCGCCAGGGCGATGTAGCGGCCTATGAACTCCCGCGAACGGTCGATGTGGGCGAGGTACTCCTCGGCGTTCCAGGGCTCGAGCGCCCGCAGTTCGGCACCGTCGTCCAGCGGCATCGCCAGCATGTCATCCCCTCCAAAAGATCTTCCCTGCCGGGCACCCTACTGTCGCACCGGTTCCGGCAGGGCAGCCGGGCGCCGCAACGGCCCCCGTACCAGGCGGTGCTGCACCAGGCAGGTGCCGGCGATGGCTGTGCCGAAGACGGTCCAGCCGAGCGGGCCGGCGGCGATGGCGGCCGTCACGGCCAGGGGGCCCACCGTGCGCTGCGCGGCCTGGGCCAGCCCGTGCACGCCCAGGTAGGCGCCCTGGGCGGCCTCCGGCGCGAGGGCGACGGACAACTCCCAGGAGACGACGGCGTGGAGCATCTCGGCGACGGTGAAGGCGGTGGCCGCCAGCAGCAGCGAAACCGACGCGAGCCCGGGACCACCGGCGGCGGAGGCGGCCATGGCCGGGCCGGCGACGGCGAAGGCGCCGCACAGCGGCAGCAGCAGGCGGCGAGCCGCGGCGGTGGTGGCCCCAAGGCGGGCGAGGGGCACCTGCAGCGCGACGACCAGCACGTTGTTGAGCACCAGCAGGACGGGAACGAGGCCGTGCGGAGCCTTCGTGGCGTGGACCGCCCACAGCGGCAGGCCCACCTTGAAGACGGCGTCGTCGAGGAAGAGCACGCAGTCGGTGACCATGTACGCGAGGTAGGTGCGGTCGCGCCACGGGCTCGGCACCTGCGCCGGTGCCGGCACAGGGACGGGCACGGGTCCGGGCGACACGGGCCCGGCGGCCACGACGCGCGACGGCGCGGCGGCCTCGGCGCACCGCAGGGTGATCAGGGCGGCGGCCACGAAGGAGGCGGCGTCGGCGAGGAGCAGGCAGCGGTAGACGGTGGCGGACCCGGCGCCGAGCGCCACGGCCGCGCCGAGGCCGCCGAGGGCCCAGCCGGCGTTGGCGACGGTCCGGTTGACGGCCTGGTAGCGCACCCGTTCGTCGCCGGCGATCCGGGTGCCGTACAGCTTGGTCAGGACGCTGGCCGCGCGGTCGCCGAACCCGCCGGCCGCCGAGCAGAGCAGCAGCAGGGCGTAGTCGCCGGAGGCCAACAGGCCGGCAGCGGCGAGGGCGCGCAGGATCTGGAAGGCGGCCAGCAGGCGGGTCAGTGGCAGCCGGTCGGCGAGGCGGCCGCCGACGGGCGCCCCCGCGATGCCGGTGACGCCGGCGGTCGCCACGAGGGTGCCCACCTCGCCCAGTCCGAGGTGGGCGGCGTAGGTGAAGTACAGCACCGAGGCGGCGGCCCACAGGCCGCTGCCGACCCGGTCCACCAGGGCCACCACCAGCATCAGGCGCCCGTCGCGCCCTCCCGGTATGCGTGCAAGGACGTGTCCCACGTTGTTGTTCCCCCGTTCACCGGCGGCCGGCGCTCTTGCCAACCGGTTATGTATCAATACATAATTGACTGTGTGGCAGCACAATATGGGATCAGCGGTACGACGGCCAAGGCCCTTTCCGCGTCCATCGAACGCGCCGTGACCGACGGCACCCTCGCACCGGGGGCGGCCCTGCCCCCGGTACGCCGGCTCGCCGAGGACCTCGGCATCAGCCCCGGCACCGTGGCGACCGCCTACAAGGAGCTGCGCCGCCGCGGCATCGTCCTCACCCGCGGCCGCGGCGGCACGGTCGTCGCCCCCGCGCCCGCCGTCGCCACCCGGCGCCCGCCCCGCGTGCCCGAGGGCCTGCGCGACCTGGCCGGCGGCCACCCCGACCCGGCCTTCCTGCCCGACCTCCTCCCACCCGCGCCGCTCACGCCCGGCGCCGGCTCCCATCGCGCGGCACCGCGGCTGCCGCTCCTGGAGGAGGAGGTGCGCGCATGGCTGGGGCAGGAGGGAGTGCCGGCCGAGCACGTGACCTTCGCCCACGGCGCGCTGGACCTGATCGGCCGGCTGCTCTCCGTCGAACTGCGGCCCGGCGACGCCGTCGCCATGGAGGACCCCGGCTACCACCACCTCCTCGACCTCGTCACCGCACTCGGCCTGCGCACGGTCGCCGTCGAGGTCGACGGCGAGGGCAT
This sequence comes from Streptomyces sp. NPDC049585, assembly GCF_040675615.1. NCBI lineage: Bacteria > Bacillati > Actinomycetota > Actinomycetes > Kitasatosporales > Streptomycetaceae > Streptomyces > Streptomyces sp. NPDC049585. Next base: position 12,185 of record NZ_JBFAPE010000061.1, read on the forward strand.
GCGCCCCGAGTCCCTGCGCGCCGCCCTGCGGGCAGGAGTGCGGGCGGTGGTCTGCAGCCCGCGCGCCCAGAACCCGTACGGCGGCTGCCTGTCCGCCGCCCGCCGCGACGCCCTCGTCGGCGTGCTCGGCGAGGCCCCCGACGTCCTGGTGATCGAGAACGACCACGCCGGCGCCATCGCAGCCGCGCCCCTGCACACCCTGACCGCGGGCGGCGCCCTGACCCGCTGGGCCCACGTGGCGACGGTGACCAAGTACCTGGGCACCGACCTGCGCTGGGCGGCGGCCGCCTGCGACCCGGCGACCCTGGCCCGCCACGACGGCCGGCTGCTGCTGACCTCCGGCTGGGTCAGCCACCTGCTGCAGCGGACCGTGCTCGCCCTGATGACCGACGACGTGACGCGCGCCCTGGTCGGGCGCGCACGGCAGGCCTACGCCGAGCGCCGCCGCGCCCTCACCGCGGAGCTCGGCCGGCACGGCATCCCCGCCCACGGCGCGAGCGGCATGAACGTCTGGGTGCCCGTACGGGACGAATCCGCCGTGGTCAACGGACTGCGCACCTACGGCTGGTGGGTGGCCGCCGGCACCCGCTTCCGCATCCACAGCGCACCCGGCGTCCGCATCACCGCCGCGGCACTGCCCCCGGCCGACGCCGCCCGCCTGGCCCGGGACTTCGCGTCAGTCCTGGGGGAGACCCAGGCCACCTACGGCGGCTAGCGGCTGCCACCACGTGGGCGTGACGCGGCACCACGCGCCCGCAGCCAGGGTGCCGTGTTTCGCCCGGGGCCTCGGGGTGGCGCGTCGACTGCGGGCCGTCGGTGGCCGATCGCGCAGTTCCCCGCGCCCCTGACGGGGCGCTGCACCCAAGTCGCGGTAAGGAGCGTTGTCGATCAGCTGCCGGCACATACAGGCGAAGAA
>NZ_JBFAPE010000062.1:0-11970 GCF_040675615.1 Streptomyces sp. NPDC049585
AACGGGCCGTGCCGCCAGCGCTCGGAGGTGCGCCACTCGACGGCGGCGGCCCGCCGCACGTACCAGTCGACATAGGTGTCCACAAGCATCATTTCTCGCGGAATCAGTGCAGGTAGCGCATGGCGGTTCACCTCCTCCGCCTCGTCCGCGTTCATGCCGGACGCTTCGCGCCGTGGAAAGACCTCGGACCGCCCGGCGCCGCACAAATCTAGGACCGTGCTTTCGGGGGTGTCAAAGAAGGTTTCTGAACACCGCGACCGCACCGCGGGCATTGTTTTACTGTGAAGAATTCCCGCTCGCGCAGCGGTGGTTCAGAGGGTGACGGGCAGGGCCGTCAGGTGCCAGCTGCCGGGGTTGGGCAGGCGCGGTACGTCCTGCGGGGGCACGGCGAGGGCGAGGCCGGGGTGGCGGCGCAGCAGGGCGGTGAGGGCGACCTCGGCCTCCAGCAGGGCCAGGGAGCCGCCGATGCAGTAGTGCGGGCCGTAGCCGAAGCCGTAGTGGACGGCCGTTCCGGCGGGGCGGGTGACGTCGAGGCGGTCGGGGTCGGCGAAGGCCCTGGGGTCGCGGTTGGCGCTGGCGATGACGGCGACGACGGAGTCGCCCTTGGCCACCGGCACGCCGCACAGGTCGGCGTCCTCGCGGGCGTAGCGGATGGCGGTGAGCAGCAGCGGGGGGCGCCAGCGCATGAGTTCCTCGACGGCGCGCGGCATCAGACCGGGATCGGCGCGTACAGCGGCGAGCTGGTCGGGGTGGGAGAGCAGGCCGACGACGGAGTTGGCGATGAAGTTGGCGAGGTTGTCCTGGCCGGCGAGGACGGTGTGCCAGACCATGGTGATCATCTCGGTGTCGGTGATCCGGTCGGGGTCCTCGGCCTGGGCGCGCAGCAGGTCGGAGACGAGGTCGTCGCCGGGTTCCTTGCGGCGCAGGGCGATGACGGCGCGGGCGCCGTCGACGACGGCGCGCAGGGCGGCGTCGTAGCGGGCTCCGCCGGCGCCGATCTCGGCGATGTGCTCGCGCCAGCGGGGGCGTTCGTCCTCGGGGATGCCGACGACGGCGCCGACGACGGCGGTGGGCAGCGGGCGGGCGTAGTGCTGCAGCAGGTCGACGGTGCCGTTCTCGGCGTGGCCGGGCAGGTCGTCCAGGAGGCGGTCGGTGATGCGCTCGATCAGGGCTCTGCGCTCGGCGGCGCGGCGGGTGCCGAAGGCGGGCAGGGCCAGCCGGCGCAGCCGGGTGTGCTCGGGGCCGTCCATGTGGGACATGGTCAGCATGTAGGGCCGGATGTCGTCGGGTATGCGCTGGTTCCAGCTGTCGGCGGTCATGGCGAACCGGGGGTCGTTCAGGAGCGCCTTGGCGTCGTGGTGGCGGGTGACCGCCCAGATGCCGCCGAAGCCGGGTGCCACGAGCCGCACCACCGGGGATTCCTCCCGGGCTTTTGCGTAGGCGGCGACGGGATCGCGCAGCACCTCGGCGTCGGTCATGGAGATCTCCGGGATTCCGCTCCCGGCTGGTGCGCTGTGGAGCACGGCATTCCCCCATCGATGTCCGGCCCGTGGGCCGGTGCCTCTCGGTCGGGTGGTGCGGATTTCCGTTCGCCGACGAGGCTATCCGGCCCGGGAATGGGCGGCAATGTTCGGGGGAATGCCGTACGACCGCTGCGCGGGCTTTTCAGCTCTTGCGGTAGCGCAGGAGGCTGAGGGGCACGAAGACCAGGAGCAGGACGGTGCAGGAAATCAGCGCGGGGCCGAGTTCGCCGGGGTGGTCGCCGTTCATCAGCTGGCGTGCGGCGGTGACGACGAATCCGACGGGATTGATGTCCACGAATGCCTTGAGCCAGCCGGGCATGGTGCCGGGGCTGACGAAGATGTTGCTGGCGAAGGTGAGCAGGGACAGGAGCAGCATGCCGAGGGCGGAGACGCCCTGGGGGGTGCGCAGGGCCAGGCCCAGCAGGGTCCAGATCCACGAGACGCAGAAGCCGAAGAGCACCACGAGCAGGATGCCGGCCACGACGCCCGTGAATCCGCCGTGCGGCCGGAAGCCGAGGGCGAGTCCGACGGCCACCACGACCACGGAGGAGATGAGGTAGCGCACGACGTCGCCGAGGAGGGCGCCGGTGAGCGGGGAGGGCCGCCAGATCGGCAGGGACTTGAAGCGGTCGAAGATGCCCTGTTGCAGGTCGGTGGTCAGGGCGACGCCGGTCTGGGTGGAGATGAACAGCACGCCCTGGACGAGCACGCCGGGCAGCAGGAACTGCAGGTAGTCCCCGGTGCTGCCGCCGAGTGCCCCGCCGAAGAGGTAGGTGAAGATCAGGGTGAACATCACCGGCGTGACGGTGGCGTTGAACATCTGCCCCGGCGACCGCTTGATCTTGGTCATGGCGCGCCAGCCCAGGGTGAGCGTGGAGGACAGCGCTCCGGGGCGGGCGGGGCGGACGTCCTCGCCCAGGACCTGCTCGAGTGTGTGCCGCGCGGGTGCGGGGTGAGCGGCCGTCGTCATCGGGGCTCCCTGTGTGCTGTGCCGTGCTTGCCGTTGCGGGGGGTGCCCGGCTGCTGCGGGACTTCGGTCGTCGCGGGGCGCCCGGTCAGGGCGAGGAAGACCTCGTCGAGGCTGGGGCGGTCCATGGAGAAGTCCTCGACGTCGATGGACTGGGTCAGCACGCCGAGGGCACGGGCGACGGTGTGGGCATCGGCGCCGCGGGCGGAGATCTGGGTGGGGCCGCCGGGGTGGGCGGGCACGCCGAGGGCGGAGGTGAGGATGCGGGTGGCGTCCTCCAGGTCCTGCGGGTCGCGCAGTTCGACGCGCAGGGAGCCGTTGCCGGCGGACTTCTTCAGCTCCTCGGGGGCGCCTTCGGCGACCAGCTTACCGTGGTCGATGACGGCGACGCGGTCGGCCAGGTGGTCGGCCTCCTCCAGGTACTGGGTGGTGAGCAGGACGGTGGTGCCGCGCCGGACGACGGCGCGGATGATCTCCCACACCTGGTTGCGGCTGCGCGGGTCCAGTCCGGTGGTGGGCTCGTCGAGGAACATCAGCTCGGGGCGCACGACCAGGCCGGCGGCCACGTCGAGCCGACGGCGCATGCCGCCGGAGTAGGTGCGGGCGGGGCGGTCGGCGGACTCGGCGAGGTCGAAGGCCTCCAGCAGGTCGCGGGCGCGGGCCCGGGCGGCCTGGGCGGAGTGGCCCAGCAGCCGGGCGAGCAGGACGAGGTTCTCCTCGCCGGTGAGTTCGTTGTCGACGCTGGCGAACTGCCCGGTCAGGCTCACCCGGCGGCGCACGTCGTCGGCCTCGCGCACGACGTCGTGCCCGAAGACGCGGGCGGAGCCGGCGTCGGGGGCCAGCAGGGTGGCCAGGATCCGCAGCGTGGTGGTCTTGCCCGCGCCGTTGGGTCCCAGCACCCCGTAGACGGCGCCGGCGGGGACGGACAGGTCGAGTCCGTCGACGGCGCGGGTCTTTCCGAAGGACTTGACCAGCCCGCTGGTCTCCACTGCAAGGTCAGTACGCACGGTCACCCTCGGGTTCGGCTGTCGTCACGGCTTTCGTCCTTGCGGCTGTCGTCCTTGCGCCCCAGGGAGCGGCCGCAGCGCTGCTGGGCGGCCTGGGCCGAGCGCAGGCCCAGGCCGAAGGCGATCTCGGCCCAGGTCATGCCCGCTTCCCGGGCGAGGAACATCAGCCCCGCCTCCAGGGCGTCCAGCTCGGCGCGGGCGCGCGGCAGCAGGGTCAGGGCGGCCAGCAGGTCGGTGGTGTCCACCGCCGGTGTACGGCCGGGCCCGGCCGTACCGCCCGCCAGGGCACTGACCAGGGCGACCGCTTCCTGCGCGGTCGGGCCGGGGCCCGCTTGGGGGTCCTGGCCGCCCTCGCAGGGGCCGCCGAAGCGCTCCCGGATGCGGGCCAGTGCCAGGTGTTCGCGCCGGGCCCGGGTCTGGTCCGGATCCTCCGGCCGGAACGGGGTGTTCGTCGATTCGCGGTTGTCCACGTCCGGCATCGTGGCGCTGCCAACATCGCGTTGTCAACGGGACGTTGAAAACGCGGAATTGAAGATACCGTTTCGAGTGACGCCTCCTCGCACGATCACGCGAGGGGCGTGCACAGGACCGGAAGCCGGGACAGGAAGCGGAAGTTGACGTTCTCGATCCATACCGGCTCCTCGGTCAGGCACAGGTCCGCAGTGCGCGCCAGCAGCCGGGCGACGGCGATCTCGGTCTCGGCGAGCGCCAGGGCCGCGCCCAGGCAGTAGTGGATGCCGTGGCCGAAGGACAGGTGGTCGCTCGCCCTGCGTGTCACGTCCAGCCGCTCGGGGTCGGTGTACCGGCGCGGGTCGCGGTTGCCCGCCCCCAGCACCAGCGCCACCGAGTCGCCCGCCGCGATGCGGTGGCCGGCCAGCTCGATGTCGGCCAGGGCGACCCGGCTGGTGAACTGCACCGAGCTGTCGTACCGCAGGAACTCGTGCGCGGCGTTCGCGGCCAGTTCGGGCTTGTCCCGCAGGAGGTGCAGCTGATCGGGGTGGCGCAGCAGCGCCAGGACGGCGTTGCCGATCAGGTGGGTGGTGGTGGCCTGCCCGGCGTCGATGAGCAGCAGGAAGTTGGCGAAGACCTCGTCGTCGGTGTACTGCCCGCCCCGGAGCTGGTCGGTGATCAGGCGGCTGAACAGGTCCGCGCCGCTGCCCTCGCGCCGGGCCCGGGCCCCCTCGTCGAAGAGTTCGCGCAGGGCCCGGATGCGCGGGACCTGCCGGGCGGACTGGGTGTAGAACTCCAGCAGCAGGCCCTGCCAGTTCTCCAGCAGCGGCATGCCGTGCCCGGGCACGCCGGCCAGCCGTGCGACGACCTCCCGGGTCAGCGGCTCGGAGTAGTCGTGGATCACGTCCAGGGTGCCGCCGGTGAGCGCGCGGTCGAGCAGCGCGTCGGCCCTTTCCTCGATCAGCGGCCGCATGTCGTGGATGAAGCGGGGGGTCAGTCCGGGTTTGATCAGTCGGCGCAGCCGGGTGTGCTCGGGCGGCTCGTTGAAGAGCATCATGCGCGAGAGCACGTCCTTGAGCACCGACATCTCCGACTTCGCCGAGGCCGGCAGCTGCTCGTGGAACGCCTCGATGCGGGCGCCGGTGAGCCGTTCGTCCCGGGAGAGGCGGGTGATCTCCTCGTGCCCCAGCACCAGCCAGCTGCGCATCCACCGGTCCCAGTGGACGGGGCCCTGCTCGAGCAGCGTCCGGTACAGCGGGTAGGGGTCGGTGCCCCACTCGGGGCCGAACAGGCTCAGCAGGCTCAGCGTGCGCGCCCGGCCGGGCACGTCATGTGCCCGGCCGGTCGGCGGCCTCGGCCGCGGCGGCGTCCATCGCGTCGACGAGGCTCTTGGGCCGCATGTCGGTCCAGTTCTTGTTGGCGTATTCCAGGCAGTCCGCCCGGCTCGCCTCGCCGAACACCACGCGCCAGCCGCCGGGAACCTCCAGCGAATTCGGCCACAGGGAATGCTGGAGTTCGTCGTTGATCAGCACCACGTAGGACGCGTTCTCGTCCTCGAACGGATTGGCCATCGTCCCTCCCCATTGTCGGTTCCGGCGGCGTGCCGCACGTACGGGATGGTCACAGCCGACATTGTCACGGCCGCGGTACGGCGGCAAGGCGTTCAATCACCAGGCGCAGAACGGCGTCCGCCTGTGCGGCGAGATAGAAATGCCCGCCGGGAAACACGTGCACGCCGCCGAACGCCGCCGTGGTGTGCGTCCGCCACCGCGCGGCGTCGTCGGGACCGGTGGTGGGGTCCTCGCGGCCGACCAGCGCCGTGAGGGGGACGCCGGTGGCCGCGCCGGGCGCGCAGGCGTACGCGGCCAGGGCCCGGTAGTCGTCCCGCAGCGCGGGCAGGTTCATCCGCAGGGCCTCGTCGTCCGGGAGCATCCCCGCGTCCGTGCCGCCCAGGCGTCGTACTTCCGCGACGATCTGCTCGTCGCTCCATGTCCCGCGGCGTGCCTCGGCGCGCGGGTGGGCGGGGGCCCGGCTGCCGGAGGCGAACAGGTGCAGCACGCCGCCCGGGTGGCGGCGCTCCAGCAGGCGCGCGGTCTCGAAGGCGACGAGCGCCCCCATGCTGTGCCCGAGGAAGGCGGTGGGGGCCGGCGGCAGCGCCGCCACGGCCTCGGCGGCGCCCCGCGCCAGGCCGTGCAGGTCGTGCTCGGCCGCCTCGGAGCGGCGCCACTGCCGGCCCGGGTACTGCACGGCCACCACGTCCAGTTCCGGTGGTGCCGCAGCGGAGAGCGGGAAGACGGAACCGGCCGAGCCGCCAGCGTGCGGAAAACACACCAGGCGCAGGGGGCATGCAGCCGGTTCGCTGCGGAAGGACATCAACCAGCGGCGGTTTCCCCTCATTTTCCCCTCATTCTTCCGTCCCTTTCTCCCAGCCGGGGCATTCACGGCCGAGATGGTCCGCGAGCTCCCGGGGGCTGGGATAGTCGAATATCAGGGTCGGGGGCAGCGGGACGGAGGTGGCGGCCGAGATCCTGTTGCGCAATTCGATGGCGCCGAGGGAATCGAGCCCCATTTGCGGGAAGAGCGCGTCGGGGGCCACGGCCTGCGGCCCGTCGTGCCCCAGTACGGCCGCCGCCTCCGCCCGCACCAGCTCCAGCAGCGGCGGCCGGGCCGGCTGCCGGGCCGCGTCGCTCCCGGGGTCGAAAGGCGGCGGGACGGTGGCGTCCGCTCGCGTGAGCCGCGCCGCCACGACCGTGGGGGCGCCCGCCCGTACGGCCTCGTCGAACAGCGCGAGCCCCTCCTCGGCCGACAGGGCCCCGATGCCCTGCCGTGCGAGCCGCTGCCGGTCGAGAGCGCTCAGCCGTCCGGTCAGGGTGCTCGGCGGCTCCCACAGGCCCCAGGCGATGGACAACCCCGGCAGCCCGCCCGCGTGCCGGCGCTCGGCCAGGCCGTCGAGGACGGCGTTGGCCGCCGCGTAGTTGGCCTGTCCGGCGGAGCCGGTCGTCCCGGCCACCGAGGAGAACAGGACGAAGGCGGACAGGCCGGCGTCCCGGGTCAGCTCGTCCAGGTGCACGGCGGCGTCCGCCTTGGGGCGCAGCACCTCGTCCACCCAGGCCTGCGTCATGGTGGCCACCGCAGCGTCGTGCGTCACGCCCGCCGCGTGCACCACGGCCCCCGGCGCGAGGCCCCGGCGGCCGAGGTCGGCGAGGAGTTCGGCGAGGGCCTGCCGGTCCCCGGCGTCGCAGGCGGCGACGGTGACGTCGGCGCCCAGAGCCTGCAGTTCATCCGTCAGTTCGGCGCAGCCGGGGGTCTCGGCGCCCCGGCGGCCGGTCAGGATCAGCCGCCCGACGCCGTGCGCCCGTACCAGGTGCCGGGCCACGAGCCCGCCCAGGGTGCCCAGGCCGCCGGTGACCAGCACGGGCCGGTCCGTCTCCCAGGTGCGCAGGGCCAGGACGACCTTGCCGGTGTGACGCGCCTCGGCGACGTACCGGAACGCCTCCGGGGCGCGGGTCGCGTGCCGCACGTCCACCGGGAGGGGCGCAAGCGCCCCGCGCCCGAGGAGGCGGGTGATCGTGGCGAGCATGCCGCCGAGGTGCCCGGGGCCCGCGTCCCTGATGTCGAACCGCGTGTAGCGGGCGCCCCGGTGCTCGCGGGCGACGGCAGCGGGGTCGCGGACGTCGGTCTTGCCCATCTCCAGGAAGCGCCCCCCGTCGGCCAGCAGGCGCAAGGAGGCGTCGGTCAGTTCCCCGGCGAGGGAGTTGAGGACCACGTCGACGCCCCTGCCCCCGGTGGCGCGGCGGAAGGCCGCGGCGAAGGCGGCGTCGCGCGAGGAGGCGATGTGGTCGTCCGGGATCCCCATCGCGCGCAGGGTCGCGTGCTTGCCGGGGCTCGCCGTCACGAAGACCTCCGCGCCCAGGTGCCGGGCCAGCCCGACTGCCGCCATGCCCACCGCCCCGGTGGCCGTGTGCACGAGCACCGTCTCGCCGGCCCTCAGCCCGGCCAGTTCCACCAGGCCGTAGTACGCGGTCAGGTACGCCACCGGCACCGCGGCGGCCTGCGGGAACGACCAGCCGCGCGGCATGCGGGCCACCAGGCGGTGGTCGGTGACGGAGACCGGACCCGCGGCCGCGAACAACCCGGCCACCCGGTCCCCCACCGCGAGTCCGGACACGCCCGGCCCGACCTCGGTGACCACGCCGGCGCCCTCGGCGCTCTGCTCGACCGCGGACGCCCGGACCCCGTCCCGGGGGCCGATCACGCCCAAGGTCAGCAGCACGTCGCGGAAGTTGACGCCCGCGGCGTGCAGCGCGACCCGTATCTCGCCGGTGCGCAGGGGCGCCGCGGCCTGCGGCCAGGGCACCAGCGCCACGTTCTCCGGGGTGCCCCGGCCCACGTGGTCCAGGCGCCAGGGCCCGGCCGGGGGCCGCAGGCCCGCGCCGGTACCCACGGCCGTACGGGCGGGGACGTACGCCCGGCCGTCGCGCAGGGCGAGTTGGGGTGCACCCGTGCCGAGGGCGGCGGGGAGGAGGGCGAGGGAGGGCGGCGTACCGTCCTGGTCGAGCAGCGCGAACCGGCCGGGCTCCTCCGCCTGTGCGGCCCGCAGCAGGCCCCAGACGGCCCGGCCGGCCAGGTCCGCCGGTGCCTCGCCGTCCGCCACGCCCACGGCGCCGACGGTGACCACGGCCATCCGGCACCCGGCCAGGGACGGCTCGGCCGGCACCTGCTGGAGCAGGGCCAGGACGCGCCGCACGGTACGGCGGATCGCTTCGGCACCGCCGTCCGGCGTCGTGCACGGCACGACGACCACGTCGGGCGACCCACCGCCGGCGGCGAGGGCCCGGACGAGCTCCGCCGGGTCCGCGTACCGCGCAGCACCGGGCAGGAGCGGGGACGCGCCGGACGGCGGGGCGAGTACGGCGACGCGGACGGGCTCCTGCACCGCGGGCAGCGGGTACGGCGTCCAGGCCGGGCGCCACAGCTCCGGGAGCCCGGGGGGCGTGCGCAGGGTCAGGGAGGCCACGCTCATCACCGGCGCGCCCTTGTCGTCCGCCAGTTCCAGCCCGACCCGGTCGGTGCCGAGCGGGAGGATGCGTACGCGCAGGGCCGTGGCGCCCGTGCCGTGCACGCTCACCCCGCTCCACAGGAACGGGATGCGGGCCTTGTCGTCCGGTGCGGTGGTTGCGGCGGTGCGGTGTTCGACAGCGTGCAGGGCGGCGTCGAGGAGGGCGGGGTGCAGGACGAAGCGTCCCGCCGGGCCCGCGGTGGCGGGCAGTTCGACCTCCGCGTGGAGGGCGCCGTCCGCTTCCGTGCGCCACAGTGCCTTCAGGCCCCGGAACGCCGGCCCGTACGCCAGCCCGCGCGCGGCGAGTGCGGCGTAGGCGTCGGCGGGGTCCAGGGGCAGGGGCTTCGCGCCGTCGGGCGGCCAGGCGGCGAGGCCGGCCGGTGGCGCGTCGGCCGCGGGCCGCTCGGCCAGTGCGCCGCCGGCGTTGCGTGTCCATGCGACGGCAGGGCTGCGCGGCGCGTCGCCGGGGGGCGGGGCCGGGCGGGAGTGCAGGGCGAAGGGGCGCCGGCCGGCCGCGTCCGGCGCCTTGAGGACCAGGCGCAGCTCGACCTCGGTGCCGTCCGCCAGGGGCAGGGCCTCCTCCAGGACCAGCTCGTCCACCCGGTCGTACCCGGCCTCGCGCCCGCCCCTGCAGACCAGTTCGGCGAGCACGGCACCCGGCACCAGTGTCCGGCCCCCGACCACGTGCTCGGTCAGCCAGGGGTGGTCGCGGGGCGAGAGCCGCCCGGACCACACCACGCTCCCGCCCTCGGGGTCCTCCAGCCCGGCGCCGAGGAACGGATGGCCGCCGGCGGCTGCCGCGGGGGTCGCCGGACCCGGGTCGAGCCAGTACCGGCGGTGCTCGAAGGGGTACGTGGGCAGGGGCGTCGTACGGCCGGTGCCCCACGCACCCGCGACGGTGGTCCAGTCGACGGCGAGGCCGCGGGCGTACCCGGCGGCCAGGCCCTCGACGAGTGCCACCGCCTCGTCGCGGGCGCCGCGCTGGAGCGCGACGACGTTGCGGCGGGGCAGGCCGGGCCGCTCGGCGTCCTCGGGCCCCGCGTCCGCTTCCGCCAGGACGGCCGACGCGAGCGACGCCAGGGTGCTGCCGGGGCCGATCTCCACGAAGTGGACGGCACCGGCGGCCCGCGCGGCGCGCACCCCCTCGGCGAAGAGGACCGGGCGGCGGATGTGCTCCACCCAGTACTGGGAGGTGGCCAGTTCGCCGGGGTCGGCCGGGCCGCCGGTCACGTTGGACAGCACGGTCAGCAGCGGCGGACGGTAGGCGATCTTTTCCGCGACGTCCCGGAAGGGCTCCAGCACCGGTTCCATCAACGGGGAGTGGAAGGCGTGGCTCACCGTGAGCGGAACGGCCTTGTGGCCGCAGGAGGCCAGCTCGGCGGTGATGTCCGCGACCGTGCCGGCCTCGCCGGAGACGACGACGGCGGTGCTCGCGTTGACGGCCGCGATGCCGGCCCGGTCCTCGCGGCCGGCCAGCAGAGGCTCAACCTCCGCCAGCGGCGCCCGTACGGAGACCATGGTCCCGCCGGCGGGCAGCGCCTGCATCAACCGGCCGCGCGCGGCCACCAGTGCCGCGGCGTCCTCCAGCGAGAACACTCCGGCGACATGGGCCGCGACCAGCTCGCCGACGGAGTGGCCCAGCACCAGGTCCGGCACCACGCCCCAGGACCGCACCAGGCGGTACAGCGCCAGCTCGGCGGCGAAGAGCGCGGGCTGGGCGTACTCGGTGCGGTCGAGCAGCAGCGCCTCCGCGGTGGCGGGATGCGCGTGCACGACGGAGCGCAGAGGTCGCTCCAGATGCGCGTCGAGGGCGGCGCACGCCTCGTCGAAGGCGTCGGTGTAGGCGGGGAAGGCGTCATACAACTGCCGGCCCATGCCGACGCGTTGGGTGCCCTGACCGGCGAACATGAACAGCCGCCTGCCGGTGGGGGCCTTGTCGTCGCCGTCGGCCGGATCGCCGACGGCTAGTTGGTTGAGTCCGGCCAGCAGCGCCTCCCGATCGCCGGCGGGGAACGCGGCACGGTACGGGAAGCCCGAGTCGCGGACCGCCAGGGTGTGGGTGACGTCGGCGGGGTCGGGTGGGGTGGGCGTGGTGGTGAGGTGGTCGTGGAGGCTGCGGGCGAGGGTCTTCAGGGCGGTGGGGGTCTTGGCCGAGAGGACCAGAGGGAGCGGGGTGCCGGTGCGCGGAGATGGGGTGGGCTCGGGGGGTTCTTCGAGGATGACGTGGGCGTTGGTGCCGGAGATCCCGAAGGAGGAGACGCCCGCGCGCCGGGGCCGGCCGGGCTCGACGGTCCACGGTCGCGCCTCGGTCAGGAGGGCAACCCCTGCGCCGTCCCAGTCGACTTCGGGCGTGGGCTCGGTGACATGGAGCGTGCGCGGCATCAGACCGTGCTGCATCGCCAGGACGGTCTTGATGACGCCGCCGACGCCGGAGGCGGCCTGTGCGTGGCCCATGTTGGACTTCAATGAGCCGAGCCACAGCGGCTTGCCGGGCCGGCGATGCTTGCCGTAGGCCTCGATCAGGGCACGCGCTTCGATCGGGTCGCCAAGGCGGGTGCCGGTGCCGTGGCCTTCCACGAGGTCGATGTCCGAGGGGCGTAATCCGGCGTTGGCAAGGGCGGTGCCGATGACGCGTTGTTGGGCGAGGCCGTTGGGAGCGGTCAGGCCGTTGCTCGCACCGTCCTGGTTCACCGCACTGCCACGGATGACGGCTAGGACCGGATGCCCCAGGCGTCGGGCGCGTGAGAGCCGCTCCACGACCAGCGCACCCACACCCTCGGCCCACCCGGTGCCCGATGCATCAGCGGAGAAGGAACGGCACCTGCCGTCAGGCGACAAACCCTGCTGCCGCGAGAACTCCACAAAAGCACCCGGCGTCGACATCACCGTCGCACCACACGCCAACGCCAACGCACACTCCCCCGACACCACCGACCGCACAGCCCAATGCAACGCCACCAACGA
>NZ_JBFAPE010000063.1:0-10301 GCF_040675615.1 Streptomyces sp. NPDC049585
CAGGTGCGTGAAGCCGGTGCTGTGCCGGATGCCGCCGGCCAGGGCGCAGTCGGTGGGCAGGCCGTCGGGCAGCGTCTGAATCGTCTTCTGTGCCGGGCCACGGCTCCTTCCCTGGGGGTCGATCCGCATGACCAGGCCGGCCGGCAACGGGAATTCGGACGTCGAGGCACAGGCCGAGGAATTCCTGAGGCTGTTCCACGCCGAGAACACCGTCCACCGGCCCCTGGCCGACCGCCTGCGGCAGATCCGCGCCGAGATCGGCCGGCACGGCACCTACGCCCACACCCCCCACGAACTCGCCTTCGGCGCCCGCGTCGCCTGGCGCAACAGCAACCGATGCATCGGCCGGCTGTACTGGCGCAGCCTGGTCGTCCGCGACCGCCGGCACCTGAGCACCCCCGACGCCCTGCACCGGGCCTGCGTCGAGCACCTGCACACCGCCTACAACGGCGGCCGCATCAGGCCCACCATCACCGTCTTCGCCCCTCAGCCCCCCGACGGCAGCGGCCCGCGCATCCACAACCCCCAACTCGTCCGCTACGCCGGCCACCACCACCCCGACGGGCACGTCACCGGCGACCGGGCCCACACCCTGCTCACCGACCAGGCCCGCGCCCTGGGCTGGAGCGGCGGCAACGGCACCCCCTTCGACGTCCTGCCCCTGATCCTCCAGGGCCCCACCGGAGACCCCGGGCTGTACGAGCTGCCCGCCGACGCCGTCCACGAAGTGCCCCTCGCCCACCCCGACCTCGCCTGGTTCGCCGGCCTGCAGCTGCGCTGGCACGCCCTGCCCGTCATCTCCGACATGACCCTCGACATCGGCGGCGTCCGCTACCCCGCCGCCCCCTTCAACGGCTGGTACATGGGCACCGAGATCGGCGCCCGCAACCTCGTCGACGCCCACCGCTACGACCTGCTGCCCCTGATCGCCGACCGCATGGGCCTGGACACCACCGCCCCCCACACCCTCTGGAAGGACCGGGCCCTGGTCGAACTCAACGTCGCCGTCCTGTGGTCCTTCCGGCGCGCCGGCGTCACCATCAGCGACCACCACACCGAATCCGAGCGCTTCCTGCGCCACCTCGCCCGCGAGGAGAAGGCCGGCCGCCAGGTCCCCGCCGACTGGTCGTGGATCGTGCCACCGCTCTCCGGCGGCATCACCCCCGTCTTCCACCGCTACTACGACGACGGAACTCCCCTGCCCGGCTTCACCCGCCCCGACAGCCGGCAACCACCCGCCGGCTGCCCCGCCCCCACCCCCGCCACCACCGGCGGCACGCCCCCGCACCGGCGGGCGGCACCCGTGCCCGTACCCGCCGCCGTGGGCACCACCGACCGAGACGACGGAGACAGCCGTGACCACGACGCCCGGCCTTGAGACGGCCGACCCGCTGTTCAACCCCCTCGACCCGGCGGTGCTCGCCGACCCCTACCCGGTCTACCGCACCCTGCGCGAGACCGACCCCGTCCACTGGCACGAGCAGATCGACTCCTGGATCCTGACCCGCTACGCCGACTGCGCCACCGTCCTGCGCGACACCGACCTGTTCACCGCCGACTTCCGCCGCATCGGCATCCCCACCCCCGACACCCTGCTCAGCCTGCAGACCCTCGACCCGCCCGACCAGACCCCGCTGCGCCACCTCGCCCTCGGTGCCGTCCGCGCCCAGGACCTCGACGCCCTGGGCACCGAACTGGCCGCCCACGCCGACGCCCTCCTGCACACCCTGACCCCGCGCGGGAGCTTCGACTTCGTCCGCGACTTCGCCGACCCCTTCACCCTCACGGCCATCACCCGCTTCCTGGGCACCGAACCCCCGGCCGTCGACGAGGACTTCGCCCGCCACAACGACGACCTCGACCACAGCATGGACGAGAGCCTCGACCCCGACGCCGCCGAACCCGGCCGGCGCGCCCGCGCCCACTTCAACGACCTCGTACGCTCCTGGCTCGCCGACCCCGGCCCCGACGGCGTCCTGGCCCACGTCGTCGCCCACCTGCCCGGCTCCGGCGTCGCCGCCGACGACGTCCTCGTCAACTCCGTGCGCGCCTTCTTCCACGCCGGCTTCGAAGTGCCCAGCCGCTTCCTCGGCAACGCCGTCGCCGCCCTGCTCGACAGCCCCGGCGCCTGGCAGGCCCTGCGCGCCGGCGACATCCCGCTGGAGAGCGCCGTCGAGGAACTCATCCGCCACGTCGGCCCCGTCCAGGCCCTCGCCCGGGCCGTCACCGCCGACACCGACATCGGCGGCCGCACCGTCCGCAAGGGCCAGGTCGTCACCGCCCTCATCGGCGCCGCCAACCGCGACCCGCAGCAGTTCACCGACCCCGACACCCTCCGGCTCGACCGCACCCCCAACCCGCACCTCGGCTTCGGCCGCGGCTCCCACTCCTGCCTCGGCCTGGGCCTCGCCCGCCTGGAGGCACGCGTCGTCCTCGCCGCCCTGCTGCGCCGCGGCACCTGGCGCCCGGCCGGAGAACCCGTCGTGCGGCCCAACGGCACCCTGCGCGGCCTCGCCGCACTGCCCGTCGCCCTGGAGCACTGACCGACGCGCACGCCCACGAGAGGGCGGCGCACCGAAGAGGGGGAGGACACGTGGACCGCTCACCAACGGCCCGGGCCGTCTGCACGGCCCGCCTGGTGAGGCTGCTGCGCGCGCTCGGCCTGGCGGACCGGGCCGCGAGCTGCACCGCCGCCCTGCGGGCGATGACCGGATCCTGGGGCACCGCGACCGTCGCCGGACTCGGCGAGTCCGACGTCTCCTCCGACGGATCCCCCCTGGAGTTCGCCGTCGGCTTCGACGACACCCACCCCTCCCTGCAGTTCGCCGTCGAACCCCTCGCCCCCGGCCACGCCCCCGCCGACCGCGCGGCCGCCGCCCGGCACACCATGGCCGCCCTCGCCCGCCACCACGGCGCCAGCGCCGACCGCCACACGGCCGTCGCCGACCTCTTCCTGCCCGCCGAACCCGCCACCGACCACGTCGCCATGTACGGGGCGGAGGTCGCCCACGGCCGGCCCGTGCAGTTCAAGGTCTGGTTCTACCTCGCCGCCGACCGCCCCCTCGAACGCTGCGCCCGGGCACTGGAGCACCTCGGCCTGGGTGCCGCGCACACCGCCGTCGCCGCCCACGTCCAGCGCGACGAGCGCCGCGACCGGCCCTTCCTGTTCTCCCTCGACCTCGTCCCCGGCGCCGCCGCCCGCGTCAAGGTCTACTTCCGCCACTACGAGGCCGACACCACATACATGGCCACCCTCATGGAGCCCTACCCCGGCTTCTCCGCCGAGCCCGTCGCCGACTTCTGCACCACCCTCACCGACGGGCGCGACAGCCTCGCCGAACAGGCCCCCGCCACCTGCCTGACCTTCACCGGCACCGGCGGCCCCGCCGTCGCCGCCACCCTCTACCTGCCGATGTGGACCTACGCCCCGCACGACGAAGCCGTCCGGCAGCGCTTCCACCAGGTCCTGGCCACCACCGGACGGACCGCCGAACTCTACGACCGCGTCCTGCGCGAGGCCGCCGCCCGGCCCCTGGACAGCGCCCGCGGCATCCACAACTACATCGCCTGGCGCCCCGGCCGGCTACGGCCCCGCCTGAAGGTCTACCTCTCGCCCGAACTGCGCCACACCGACCCCGCCACCCGCTACGCCCTCGAAGAGCGGGCCGGCACCTGCCATACTCGGCCGGATGTATGAGCCCGTCGTCGAAGCGTGGATGCGCTACTCGGTGCTGCTGACCGGCACGGCCGCGGGCCAGGGCCCCGACGCCGGCGCCGTCGCCGAGATCCACACCCGGTTCGGCCAGCTGGACATGCTCCTCGCCAAGGTCGTCGACGCCCTCGACCCCGCCTCCTGGGGCGACCAACCCGCCGGCCACAAACGCTTCCTGGACGCCTGGGACTGGGCCGCGGTCTACACCGACGCCTTCTACTTCTTCGCCTGGCGCACCCTCGACCTGCTCAACGGCGCCGACGGCCCCGGCTTCCCCCACCTGCCGCCCGTCGAGCCCGCAGGCCTGACGGCCGTACGCGACGCCATGCTCCGCCACCCCGAACGGCAGGCGGACTACTACCGCCACGCGATGGAACTGCGCGACGAGACCCTCGCATGCGTGCGTGCCGCGATCACCGCCCTGGAGGACGGCGACCGCGGCACGCAGTGAGCCCGGCCCCCGGTCCCTACCGGAGCCGCTCGATCACCGAGGCGAACGCCTCCATCCACGGCTCCAGCACCACGATGTAGCTGAACCCGAACCGCTTGCGGTGCTCCACCAACTGCCCGGCGATCTCCTCCGCCGTCCCCAGCAGCCAGCTCGGCGACGCCAGCAACTGCTCCGGGCTGAAGTGCGCCAGCGGATGCCGCGACCACTCCTCGGCCGCCGCCCGCCGGTCCCCGGTCAGCACCACCTGCTGCACCAGCAGGTTCAGCTCCACCGCCGCCGCCCGCTCGCCCAGGTGCCCGCGGACGAAGTCCACCCGTGCCGCCAGCTGCTCCGGGCTCGCCAGCTGCGGATTGCCCCGGCGCCGCTGCACGATGCCGGTGAACCCGACGACGTGCGCGTGCTCGGCCGCCAGCCGCAGCACCCGGTCACCGTTGCCCGCCACCAGCAGCGGCGGACCGCCCTGCTGCACCGGACGCGGGCCGAACTGCGGATCGGCGAACAGCCGGCGCAACTCCCGTACCGTGCCCTCCAGCTGGTCCACCCGCTCCCGCGCCGGCGGGAACGGCACCCGACCCGGGACCGTACCCTCCCGGATCGCCCCGGCCGACAGACCGATCTCCAGCCGGCCGTCGGTCAGCAGATCCGTCGTGGCCACCTCGCGGGCGAGCAACGCCGGGTTGTGGAAGGCGGCGTTGAGGACGAACGAGGCCACGCGCACGTGCCGCGTCGCCTCGGCCGCCGCCACCAGGGCGGGAAAGGGAGCCGGCGCACCCAGGTGATCGGGCACCGCCACGACGTCGAAGCCGAGGTCCTCGGCCTTGCGTGCTTTCGCGGCCCATTCGCCTCGCGCAGCGGGGGAGACCAGGGCGACACCGAATCGGAATGAACGGTTCTCGAAAGCGGTCATGGCACCGGACGTTAGCACCGAAGCAGTGCCGTGGCTGCCCCGGCATTCAAGGAAAAATTCCGCCTCCTTTTCGCCCCACGAGGCGTCAGGAGTACGACACTTGACACCCGACAGCGTCTGATCGAGGCTCGATTCCGCATGCCCACGGCCGGTTCCACCGCCCACCGCGAAAAGACGCGCTGCCGGCGACCCGGACCGTCACGGATGGCCCGTCGTCATGTGCAGAGGGGACCCTCGTGCAACCTGATCACGGAAACACCGGCGAGATCGACACGACAACCGAACCCCCGCCGCCCTACGCACTCGACGGCGGCACCTCCCTGCTCGCCCGGCTGCGCACCCTGCGCGACCGCCACCCCGTCCACCAGGACCCCGCCACCGGCGCCTGGTCCGTCCTGCGGTACGACGACGTCGCCGCCGCCAGCTCCGACTGGAGCACCTACTCCGCCGAACTGTGGCGCGCCTACCCCGAGGAGTGGGGCAAGGGCGACGCCTGGAGCCAGGGCCGGCTGACAGAGACGGACCCGCCCCGCCACCGCCTGCTGCGCACCCTCATCGGCAAGGCCTTCACCACCCGCACCGTCGCCGCCCTGGCCCCCGGCATCGAGCGCACCGTCACCGACCTCCTCGACGCCGTCGCCGACCGCGACGAGTTCGACCTCGCCCGCGACCTCGCCGACCCCCTGCCCGTCACCGTCATCGCCGACCTCATCGGCCTGCCGCCGCAGGACCACGCGCTCTTCCGCGGCTGGGCCGACGGCCTGCTCTCCTTCGAGGCCGGCGACCTGCAGGGCGAGGACCTCGTCAAGGCCATCGACGCCGCCGGCGCCGAACTGATCGCCTACCTGCGCGAGCACTACCGCAGACGCCGCGCGCACCCCCGCGACGACCTCTTCAGCCGCCTCGCCACCGCCGAGGTCGAGGGCCGCACCCTCACCGAGGACGAAGTCGTCAACCTCGGCAAACTCCTCCTCATCGGCGGCCACGTCACCACCGCCTGCTCCCTCGGCAGCCTGGTGCAGTCCCTGCTGGAACACCCCACCGCACTCGCCGAGGTGCGCGCCGACCCCGCCCTCGTCCCCGCCGCCGTCGAGGAAGCCGTCCGCCACCGCCCCGCGGTCCTCACCAGCCTGCGCCTGACCACCCGCGAGACCACGCTGAGCGGCGTCACCATTCCCGCCCGCCAGTTCGTCTCCCTCTCCCTGCTCTCCGCCAACCACGACGAACGCCGGTTCACCGACCCCGAACGCTTCGACATCCACCGCAAACCCAACCAGCACCTCGGATTCGGCCAGGGAATTCACTACTGCCTCGGCGCACCCCTGGCCCGCCTGGAGATCGCCACCGCCCTCACCGCGCTCCTGCGGCGATTCACCTCCATCGAACGCACCGACGCCCCGCTGCGCTATTACCGGAATCCGAGCATTGCCGGACTCAAGGAGTTCCCGGTCGCCGTACGACGCACCTGACCGGACGACCCCGCGCGCCGCCCTCGCTTTTCCCGTGCCACGTCATGTGTTCCATGTGCACGCGTTCCACGTCATGTGTTTCTCACCAGGGGAGTGAATTCTTCATGAGCCATGCCGACGCGCCGGCCGCAGCCCACCCCCCGCTGACCCTCCCCGAGGTCTTCGAGGCCCGGGCCGCCGTCACGCCCGACGCGCCGGCCCTCACCGACGGGCACACGACGTGGACGTACGCCGAACTCGACGTACACGCCAACCGCATCGCCCACCGGCTCATCGCCCGCGGCACCGGCCCCGAGGACGTCGTCGGCATCGCCCTGCCCCGCGGCACCACCCACACCGCGGCGCTCCTCGGCATCCTGAAAGCCGGCGCCGCCTACCTCCCCCTGGACCCGCGGCAACCCGCCGAACGCCTGGCCCACCTCCTCGCCGACGCCGCACCCGCCCTCGTCCTCACCCACACCACGACGCCCCTGCCCGTACCGCCCGGCACCCCCGTCGCCCGCATCGACGACCCCGACGTGACCGGCGCCGGCTCGCCGTACGCCCCCACCGCACCCCGCGACGAGGACCGCCGCTCACCACTGCGCGACCGGAACCTCGCCTACCTGATGTACACCTCCGGCTCCACCGGCCGCCCCAAGCCCGTCGGCGTCCCCCACACCGGCCTCGCGAGCCTGGTCACCACCATCGTGCGCCACCACACCGCCCACCGTCCCGCGCGCATCCTGCAGTTCGCCCCCGCCACCTTCGACGTCGCCGTCTGGGAACTGCTCACCGCCTTCGCCACCGGCGGCACCCTCGTCGTCCCGCGCGACGAAAACGACGAGGGCCTCCTCGGCCCCGACCTCGCCGACGCCCTCGCCCGCCACCGCATCACCCACGTCACCCTGCCCGTCCCCGTCCTGGCCACCCTGCCCCCCGACCGGCTGCCCGACCTCACCACCGTCAACACCGGCGGCGAACCCTGCCCGCCCGACCTCGTCGCACGATGGGCAACCCGCGTACGGCTCATCAACGGCTACGGCGCCACCGAATGCTCGGTCGCCACCACCCTGACCACCCCCCTGCGCCCCGACGACGATCCGGCCCCCATCGGCACCCCCGTCGCCGACGCCCGCGTGTACGTCCTGGACGACGCCCTGCGCCCCGTCCCCGCCGGCCGGGCCGGCGAACTCTACGTCGCCGGCCCCGGCGTGGCCCGCGGCTACCCCGGCCACCACGACCTGACCGCCGAGCGCTTCGTCGCCGACCCCTTACGGGCCGACGGCACCCGCATGTACCGCACCGGCGACCTCGGCCGCCGGACCGACGACGGCCGGATCGTCTTCCTCGGCCGCACCGACGACCAGGTGCGCATCCGCGGCATCCGCACCGAACCCCGCGAACTGGAGACCGTCCTCGCCGGCCTCCCCGGCGTGGCCCAGGCCGCCGTCACCACCCGCCCTGCCGACAACGACGGCCGGGACCTGCGCCTGATCGGCTACGCCGTCCCCGAACCCGACGCCACCCTCACGCCCGACACCCTCCGCGGCCGCCTCCGGGCCCTGCTGCCCGACCACCTCGTCCCCGCCGCGGTCGTCGTCCTGCCCGCCCTCCCGCTCACCGCCCACGGCAAGATCGACCGAACGGCGCTGCCCGACCCCGACTCCCCTGCCCCGGGCGTCCTTTCCGCCGCCGCCCGGCCCCGCACCCCTCGCGAGGAGACACTGTGCGCCCTCTTCGCGGACGTGCTGGGTCTGCAGGAGGTGGGGATCGACGACAACTTCTTCGACATCGGCGGCCACTCCCTCCTCGCCACCCGCCTCGTCAGCCGCATCCGCAGCACCTTCGACACCGACCTGCCCCTGCGGTCCCTCTTCGAGACACCGACGGTGGCCGGCCTGGCCGGAGTGCTCGACACCACGCAGGGTGCCGGCCGTGCACCTCTTGTTCCTCGACCCCGGCCGGAGCGGCTGCCGCTGTCGTACGCCCAACAGCGGCTGTGGTTCCTCCACCAGCTCGAAGGCCCCTCGGCGACCTACAACATGCCCCTCGCGCTGTGGCTGAAAGGCGACCTCGACACGGCCGCCCTGGAGGCCGCCCTCAACGACGTGATCGCCCGCCACGAGCCCCTGCGCACCCTGTTCACCGAGACCACCGACGGCGTCCACCAGCACATCCTGCCGCCGGAACAGGCCACGGTGGAGCTGCACCACCGCATCCTGCCGGAGGACGAGCTCGAGGAGGCGCTGCACAGCGCCGCCCGCCACCCTTTCGATCTGGCCACCGGCATTCCCGTACGCGCCTGGCTGCTGACCGTGGGTCCGCAGGAGTCGGTGCTGGTGCTGGTCATTCACCACATCGCCGGTGACGGCTGGTCCTCGGGGCCGCTGGCGCGGGATGTGGTGGCGGCGTACGGGGCGCGGCGGGCGGGGGGCGTCGAGCCGGAGTGGTCGGCGTTGCCGGTGCAGTATGCGGATTACACGCTGTGGCAGCGTGAGGTGTTGGGGGAGGAGTCGGATCCGGGGAGTCTGTTCGGGCAGCAGTTCCGGTACTGGGAGGAACGGCTGGCCGACCTGCCCGAGGCCGTCACCCTGCCACCCGACCACCCCCGCCCGGAAGCGGCAAGCTGGGCGGGCGAACGCCTCCGCCTGGCCCTGAACGCCACCACCCACGTGGCCCTGCAGGCACTGGCCAGGGCCTCGGGTACGACGCTGTTCATGGTGCTGCACGCGGGACTGGCTGCGCTGCTGACCCGGCTGGGCGCGGGCACCGACATCGCAGTCGGCTCCCCGGTGGCGGGACGCACCGACGAGCGCCTCGACAATCTCGTCGGGCTGTTCGTGAACACGGTGGTGCTGCGGACGGACACGGCGGGGAACCCGTCGTTCGGTGAGCTGTTGGAGCGGGTGCGGGAGTCGAGTCTGGCGGCTTTTGCGCATCAGGAGGTGCCGTTCGAGTACCTGGTGGAGCGTCTCAATCCGCAGCGGTCGGCGGGGCGGCATCCGCTGTTCCAGGTGGCGCTGGTGCTCCAGAACAACGAAGAGGGCCGCTTCGACCTGCCGGACCTGCAGGTCCGCACGGAGGAAATCAGTACCGGTACCGCGAAGTTCGACCTGACGCTGAGCCTCTCGGAGACCTTCGACGACACGGGCGCCCCGGCGGGCCTCGAAGGGTACGTCGAGTTCTCGACGGACCTGTACGAGCGGGGGACGGCGGAGGCCTTCGCGGCCCGGTGGGCGCGGCTGCTGGGGGAAGCCGCGACGGAGCCGGGGCGGGCGATCGGCGAGCTGGAGGTGCTGGCGGGCGGGGAGCGGGAGCGCCTGCTGGGTGAGTGGGGCGTGGGCGGAAAGGCGGAGTCGCGGAGTTGGCCGGCGCTGTTCGAGGAACGGGTGCGGGCCGATGCGGGTGCGGTTGCCGTGGTGGACGGGGACACCACGTGGACGTACGAGCAACTCGACATGCGGGCGAACCGGGTCGCGTGGTGGTTGGTCGAGCGTGGGGTTGGTCCGGAGGACGTGGTGGCGGTGTCGGTGCCTGCGGGTGCGGGGCAGGTGGCGGCGGTGCTGGGCGTGCTGAAGGCGGGGGCGGCGTACTTGCCAGTGGATGTGGAGTATCCGGCGGAACGCATTCGGCAGGTGCTGGACGATGCGGGTGCCCGGGTTGTTCTTGACGCCTCGGCTCTGGTCGAGGCGCTGGCGATGCAGTGCGACTCCGGGCCTGGGGTGCGGGTGTTGCCGCAGTATCCGGCGTATGTGATCTATACGTCGGGTTCGACGGGGA
>NZ_JBFAPE010000064.1:0-10124 GCF_040675615.1 Streptomyces sp. NPDC049585
ACTGCGCGACAAGCCACGACGCGCCCGCAGTCGGCCCCCAGGGTGGCGTGTCGGCTGCAGGCTGGCGCCGGCCGATCGCGCAGTTCCCCGCGCCCCTACGGGGCGCCGTGGTGGCGCGTGACGAAGATCCGCCGGACACGCACGTGGAGGGACGGTCCCCCTGACGGTCCGTCAGCGCGTGCGGTCGAGTGCGTGGTGGGCCGCGCCCGTGGCCACGGCGTACACCAGGTGGTGCCAGGCATCGGCGGCCGCCTCGCGGCCGCGCCACGTCGTGACGGGCGGGGAGACACCGATGGCCGGCAGGGCGACGAGCTCGCTGCCCCAGACCAGGCCCAGGTGCACCGCCGTCGCCACGGGCCCGGGCAGGCCGCAGCCGGCCAGGAGGCCCCGCACCGCGCCCCAGGCGGTGCCGTAGCCGTAGTGGACGGCCTGGGAGAAGCGGCGGGCGCCGGCCTCGTCCACCGGCCGCACGCCGAGCATCCTTCCGGCCGCATCGGCGGGTGCGCTGCTGGCCTGCCGGCCGCGCAGCCGCATCTCGGCGGTGCTGCTGACCGTCATCGCCAGCGTGCCGGCCAGACCGGCCAGCATGCCCACGCCCGCATCGGCGGCCAGCCGTCCGAGTCGCACCATGACACCGCCTCACCTCTCGGCACTGCCCACCACTGTGCCCGGTCTGCCGCGAAAGCCCTCACGACAAGGGCGCGAAGAGGCCGAAAGGGTGGGCGGCC
Source organism: Streptomyces sp. NPDC049585 (assembly GCF_040675615.1). Lineage (NCBI taxonomy): Bacteria > Bacillati > Actinomycetota > Actinomycetes > Kitasatosporales > Streptomycetaceae > Streptomyces > Streptomyces sp. NPDC049585. The sequence continues at coordinate 729 of NZ_JBFAPE010000064.1, forward strand.
GTGCCGCGCGTCGTCGCGTTCAGCGGTCCAGGACCGTGCGCAGGGCGCGCTCGACGTCACGGGAGTCGCCGGTGGCGGCGGCGCGCCAGGCGATGATCCCGTCCGGGCGCACGAGCACCGCGCCGGAGGGGGTGACGCCGTGGGCCGGGGCCCAGGGGCCGTCGAGGTCGGGGACGGCGACGGGCATCTGCAGGCGTTCGGCCGCGGCGAGGGCCGCGGAGCGCCACGTGGGGCTGCCGGTGAGCAGGACGAAGTCGCGGCCGTACAGGTCGCGGGTGGACGTGCCGTCGGCCAGGGCGACGTGGGGCGCCCGGGTGCCCGGGCGGCCGCTGGGCGCGGCGGGGTCCTCGAAGAGCGGCGCGTCGGCGCCCGGGCCGGAGCCGGGCTCGTCGGTGAAGGCGCCGGCCGGGCAGCGGTAGCCGAAGAGCAGGCGGGCGGGGTCGAGGCGCTCGGCCACGGTGTCGTCGGCGAGGTGGGGCGCCGCGCGGTGGACGAGGTTGGCGTACTGCTGCTCGACCAGGAACTCCGCGAAGGGCCGCCGCTCGGCGTCGTGACTGGCCAGCAGGCCGGGCCCGGCCTGGCCGCGGACGGTCGCGGCCAGCTTCCAGGCCAGGTGGAAGCCGTCCATGACCGCGGTGTTGCCGCCCTGGCCACCCGTCGGCGGCATCAGGTGGGCGGCGTCCCCCACCAGGTGCACCCGGCCGTCGGCGCCGGAGAAGCGGTCCGCGATCCGGCAGGCGGTCGACCAGGTCGTGCGACCGATGAGCTTCACGGCGAGGTCCGGCACGCCGGTGATCAGGCGGATCACCTCGCACGCGTGGTCGTCGTCGCGCACGTCCTGGACGACGGCCACGAAGCGGCCGGGGGTGTCGGTGGAGACGAACATGCCGGAGCCGCCGGGCAGCTCGGGGTTCTGCAGGTAGTGCATCTGGACGGCGGCGCCGTCCAGGACGGGGTCGAGGGACGCCTCGAACAGCAGGCTCGTGCTCTCCTCCAGGACGCCGCGCCCGTGCGCGCCGATGCCTATGGCCTCGCGCACGCCGCCGCGGTGTCCGTCCGCGCCCACCAGGTACGGGGCGCGGACCTCGTACGTCTCGTCGGTGGCCAGGTCGCGCAGGACGGCCGTGATGCCGTCCTCGTCGACGGTGAAGGACTCCATGCGGGTGGAGAACCGTATCTCCGCGCCCAGTTCCCTGGCGCGTGCGGCCAGCAGGGGCTCGGCCCGCTCCTGGCTCACCAGGCCGGTCGGGGCGGGCGAGAAGCGGCCGAAGTCGGGCAGGGCCTCGGTGAAGCTGTGCAGCACCCGGCCGGTGACGCTGGTGGCGATGACGATGGTCATCTCCGGCCGGCCGGGGGGCGCGGCCGCCTGGAAGCCCTCCGCGAGGCCGGCCGCGCGCAGCGCCTCCATGGTCGCGGGCATCTGGCCGCGCGCCTTGGGCTCCTGCGAGGTGCCGGGGTGGCGCTCGACGACCAGCGCCGGTACGCCGTGGAGGCCGAGGAAGACGGCGGTGGACAGGCCGCCGAGCCCGGCTCCGACGATCAGGACAGGGGTGGACCGACTGTGCACGGGTGCCTCCGGCAGCTCTAGACTAGTCCCAGTGAGCGGATATTCCGGAACATCGAAATATCCGATGGGTCGAGATATAGAGGAGTCGGGGCCGTGGTGTCAAGGCGAAGCGATCAGCACGAGGGGCCCGGTCGCGCGCAGGAGCCGGTGGCAGCGCTCGTCGAGCAGCTGATGACGGCCCTGCGCGACCAGGCCAGTCGCGGCCTGATGCTGCACGGGGCCGTGGCGGAACGGTTCGGCCTGAACTTCACGGACCTCAAGTGCCTCGATCTGCTGCGCAGCGAGCAGGAGCTGACGGCCGGGCGCATCGCCGCGGCGACGGGCCTGAGCACCTCGGCCGTCACCACCGTCCTCGACCGCCTGGAGCGGCGGGGCTTCGTCGAGCGCCGCCGCGCCCCGGAGGACCGCCGCAAGGTCGTCGTGGTCCCCACCGGCCGGCACGACGCCGAAATGCAGCACCTCTTCGCCGGCTTCGGCGAAGAGGTGGCGGCCATCCTGGGCGACTACGACGCCGACCGGCTGGCGTTCTTCCTGGAGATCACGCGCCGCCTGGACGCGGCGGCCCGCGAGGCCACCGTCCGGCTCACGGAAGGCGGCCGGGCGTGAGCACGTGATGCGCGGCTCCTCCTTCGCCGCTACTGCTTGGCCGCGCAGATCACGTCGTAGGGCCTGCCGATGGAGAGGGTCAGCTCCATCGGCTCGGTGGTGCCCGAGGGGCACTGCGACCGCCCCTTGACCAGGTCGAGCACCTTGTAGGTGTCCGCCCCCGGCGGCGAGCACGGGACCTCCTTGGCCGTGGAGGTCACGCAGTCGCCCTTGACCAGCTGCCCGCCGCCGGCGCCGGGATCGCCCGGGTGGCTGCCGGAGAGGTTGCGGCCGCACAGCGTCTTGGTGGGAATGCCCCCGCCCTTGCTGTCCTTCGAGCCGAAGGACACGCTGACCTTCACGATGAGGTCCGTGCCGCCGGGGCACTGCACGGAGTTGGACAGGAACGTGCCCTCCTTGACCTCGATGGCCTTGAACGTGGCGTGCCCGTCACTGCAGTCGTACGGCTTGTAGCCGTCCGGCGCGCGATCGGGGTCCGGTCCCCCGCAGTCGCCCACTGCCCACTCGCCCTTGTCGTGGGTGGCCGAGGAGGAGGGCGAAGCCTTCCCGGGCTTGTCGTGGTCGCCGAATATCTTCGACGCCCCGTAACTCAGGCCGAGCACCACCGCCAGAACGACGAGGACGGGCAGGCATCCCGCCCGTCGTCGCTGGGGCGCAGCCGGTCCCGTACCGCCCTGTTGGCTCATGGTTCATGTCCTCCTGGCTTCGTGCGGAAGCCCTTAGCAGTACCAGACGTCCTGGAGAATCGATCACGCAGACCGGTGAACGATCGACAGGGGGAAGCGTGGAGCTGCGCCAGTTGCGCTATTTCGTGACCGTCGCGGAGGAATTGCACTTCGGGCGGGCGGCGGAGCGGCTGGTGATCGGCCAGCCTGCCGTCAGTCAGCAGGTCCGCCGGCTGGAGCGGGAGTTGAAGGTCGAGCTGTTCGACCGGACGCCGCGTACGGTCCGGCTCACCGCGGCCGGTGAAACGTTCCTGCCCGCCGCGCGCGCCGTGCTGGCGGCGGAGGAACAGGCCCGGTCCGTGGCCGCGGAGCTCGCCGGCGGGCAGCGCGACGTCTTCAGGCTGGGCACCGTCACCGGCCTCGGGGACCGGCTCGACCGCCTCTTCGACGCGTTCGCGCGGCACGCCCCGCACGTACGCATCGAGCTGGTCTCCGTCCCGGTCCGCGAACGGCTCGCGCGGCTTGCCGACGGGCACTTGGACGCCGCCCTCGTCCGCGGTGCGGCGCCGGACGGCGGCGAGGGCACCGGGCTGCTCCGCCGCCCCCTGTGGGACGAGGAGCTGGTGGCGGCCGTCCCCGCCCGGCACCCCCTCGCGCAGCGTGAGGCCGTCGCGCTCGGCGACCTTGCCGGGCTGGCCCTGTGCCTGACCGAGCGCCGCAACCATCCCGCGCTCGTCGACCTCGTCCTCGACGGCTGCCGCCGGGCCGGCTTCGCGCCCGTCCCCGGACCTGCGACCAGCAACCTGCAGGACACCCTCGCCGCCGTCGGCTCCGGCTCCTCCCCCTTGTGGACCGTGGTCTACGAGGGCAACGCCCGCCGTCTGCGGGTGCCGCGGGTGGCCTTCGTGCCGTTCGCCGGCCCGGGGCTGCGGCTGCCCGTGGAGCTGGCGGTACGGGCCGGGGCCCGCTCCGCGCCGCTCGTCGAGGTGCTGCTGGCCGCCCTGACGGCCCCTGTCTGCAACGATCAGTGATCGTGATCGCTGCGAGAGCGATCCGGGTCTGGGTCGGCCCGGGCCCCTTGGGGTGAACTGTTGCCCGAGGGCGGAACGCACCGGAGTGGCCGGTGCGGCGCCCGGGACTACCAGGAGCACATCATGCCCATCGTCACCATCCAGCAGGGTCCCCGCGACATCGAGCTCAAGCGCGAGCTGGTGGCCCGCGTCACCGATGCCTTCGTGAACTCGCTGAAGATTCCGGCCGAGGCCGTGCAGGTCTGGATCCAGGAAGTGCCCGCCGAGAGCTGGGGCGTGGCGGGCCGGCTCACCGCCGACAAGTAGGCCCACGCGTAACCGGACGGGTCACCAGGGGACGGTGACCGGGGGCGGTTGCCCGGGGTCCGGGCCGGCGCGGCGCGTCCGCGGCCGGCCCCGCCGGGTGCCGCACGGCGGTACGCGTTCCCCGCCCGTCAACCGCCGAGAGCGCGGGGCGTCTGGCGGAAGGTGCGCCGGTAGGTGTCCGGGGGAACGCCGAGCGTGCGGGTGAAGTGGCGGCGCAGGGTGGTGGCGGTGCCCATGCCGGTGGCCGTGGCGATCGCGGCCACGGTGGCGTCGGTGGTCTCCAACAGCTCCTGGGCCCGGTGGATCCGCTGGGTCAGCAGCCATCGCAGGGGCGTGGTGCCGGCGACGGTACGGAACTGGCGGATGAGGGTGCGCGGGCTCACGCTCGCCTGCCGGGCCATGTCCTGCACCGTCAGCGGCTCGTCGAGCCGCTCCAGGACCCAGGGGAAGAGGGCGGCGAGGCAGTGCCGGCGCTCCTCCGGTACGGGGGTGGAGACGAACTGGGCCTGGCCGCCGGGCCGGTGCGGGGAGACGACCAGCCGGCGGGCGAGGGCGTTGACGGTCGCGGAGCCGTGGTCGAGGCGCACCAGGTGCAGGCACAGGTCCATCGCGGCGGCCTTGCCGGCGGAGGTGAGCACGGTGCCGTTGTCGACGTAGAGCACGTCCGGGTCCACCTCCGCCCGGGGGTGGCGGGCGGCCAGGGCCGCGGCGTGCGCCCAGTGGGTGGTGGCCCGCCGCCCGTCCAGCAGCCCGGCGGCCGCCAGGACGAACGCCCCGGTGCACAGGGAGGCCACGCGCGCCCCGGCCGCGTGCGCGGCGCGGACGGCCTCGACGAGGTCGGCGGGCGGCTGCCCACCGGGGTCCGCGACGGCGGGGACGATCACGGTGTCGGCGTGCACGAGCGCCTCCAGCCCGGCGTCGGGCTCCAGGCGGAAGCGGCCGCCGACGCCCACCGGTCCGGGGCCGCACACGGCGAAGCGGTACCAGGGATCGGCGAGGTGGGACCAGTCGGTGCCGAAGACCTCGCAGGGCGTGGCGAGTTCGAAGTGCGGGACCCCTTCGGTGACCGCCAGCGCGACAGTGTGCACGTCCGAAAGTGTATGCGCCGTGGCATTCCTGCCACTCACCGCCGTGGTCCGCCGGCGGCACGATGGTCGGCGTGAACGATGCGACTCATGACAAGACGGGGACGGTGGCGGTCTTCGGGGCCTACGGGCACACCGGCCGCTTCGTGGTGCAGGAATTGCTGGACCGCGGTCTGACCCCGGTCCTCTCCGGCCGTGACGAGGGCAGGCTGGAGGCCCTGGCGGCGGACCTGGGCGGGGTGGAGGCCCGTACGGCGTCGGCCGGCGATCCGGCCTCCCTGGATCGGGCCCTGGCCGGGGCCGCGGCCGTCGTCAACTGTGCCGGGCCGTTCGCCGGGACGGCCGCGCCGGTGATCGAGGCGGCCCTGCGGGCCGGCATTGCGTACGTGGACGTGGCGGGGGAAGTGGAGGCCGTCGCCGACACGTTCACGCACTTCACGGACCGCGCGCGGCAGGCCGGGGTGCTGGTCGTGCCCGCGATGGCCTTCTTCGGCGGCCTGGCCGACCTCATGGCCACGGCGGCGCTGGGCGGGCGGGCGGCCGACGAGATCCTCATCGCCTACGCGCTGAGCAGCTGGCACCCCACCGACGGCACGCGGGCGTCCAGCCGGGTCTCCCGGGAGCGCCGGGGCGGCCGGCGACTCGTCCACACCGGCGGGCGGATGGAGTACCGCACCGACCGGGCGCCGACGGGCTGGTGGTCCTTCCCCGAGCCGGTCGGCGGGCAGGCCGTGCTCGGCGAGTTCACGACGGCCGACAGCGTGACGATCGGGCATCACCTGCGGCCGCGTGACATCCGCACCTGCATGACGACGAGCGCGGTCGAGGACGTGCTGGGCGCACGGACGCCGCCGCCGGTGCCGGTCGACGAGCGGGGGCGGTCCGCCCAGACCTTCCTCGTCGAGGTCGTCGTGCGCGCGGCCGGCTTCGAGCGACGGGCCGTCGCGCGCGGCCAGGACATCTACGCCGTCAGCGCGCCGCTGGCCGTGGAGGCCGTGCAGCGGGCCGTGACCGGGAGGGTCGCGGCGACCGGCGTCGCGGCGGCCGGAGCGGCCTTCGACGCCCGCGACTTCCTGCACGCGCTCGCACCGCACCTGTCGGTGCACATCCGCTAGCAGGCAAAGGGGCGAGGGGTGGAAACACGCCGTGTCGATCTTCCTCGCCCCTGCGCGGTTTACCGCGGCGGTGCGCTGCCGAGGTATGCGCCATGACCGACCACATCGACGCGACGCGCGCCACCGACACCGCACGCACGTACTACGACACCAGTGACGTCGACGGCTTCTACGCACACGCCTGGGGCGGCGAGGACATCCACGTCGGCATGTACACCCACGAGCGGGAGGACGTCGCGACGGCCTCCCGCCGCACCATCGACCGCGTGGCGGCCAAGGCCGCCGACGCCCTCGGCCCCGGGCGCACGGTGCTGGACCTGGGCTCCGGCTTCGGCGGCGCGGCCCGCGCGCTGGCGCAGACGTACGGCTGTCGCGTCGTGGCCCTCAACATCAGCGAGGTGCAGAACCGCCGGCACCGTGCCACGAACGCCGCGCGGGGGCTGGACCAACTCATCGACGTGGTCACCGGCTCCTTCAACGACATTCCGGCACCGGACGCCAGCTTCGACGTGGTGTGGTCGCAGGAGGCCCTGTGCCACAGCGGCGACCGCGCCACCACGCTGCGGGAGGCGGCCCGCGTGCTGCGGCCCGGCGGCCGTCTCGTCTTCACCGACATCATGGCGGCGACCACCACCACCGAGGGCGAACTGCGCCCGCTCATGGAGCGCCTGACCGCCCCCGACCTGGCGACGCCCGCCTTCTACGACGCCGAGCTGCGCCGGCTGGGTCTGGCCGAGGTGGAGTACGAGGACCTCAGCGCGCACATGCTCACGCACTACGAGCGGCTCGCCGGGGAGGTCGCGCGCGAGAACCCCGGGCTGGCCGGCGCCGTCAGCGCCGACTACGTACGCGGTCTGCGGGAGAACATCCCGCTGTGGGTGGCCGCGTGCCGCAGCGAGCGGATCCGCTGGGGCATCTTCCACGCCCGCCGGCCCTGAAAAACCCGTTGCCCCGAGGATCGTCCGCCGCCTAGAGTCCCGCACATGGGTTCCCTGTGATCACCGCACGCCCGGCCGCGTAGAGCTCCGCTCCGCCGCCGGTGCTTTCCGTCAGCCCGATTCCCGCCGGAACGGCGCGCCGTGACACCGGCGCGCCGTCCGGTTTCGACCCGGCGCTGCCGTCACTGCGGCACGGCCAGAACAGGGGGCGCTTCCATGCACACCTCACAATTCGCTCTGCACGACGTCACCATGAAGTACGGCGACCGCGTCGTCCTCGACCACGTTTCCCTTTCGCTGCGGCCCGGTGAGAAGGCCGGCGTCGTCGGGGACAACGGTTCCGGCAAGTCCACCCTGCTCGGCCTGCTGGCCGGGCGGATCGTGCCCGGTGAGGGCGAGGTGACCGTCGTCGCCCCCGGCGGCATCGGCCACCTCGCCCAGACGCTCGGGCTCCCGCCGGAGGCGAGCGTCCAGAACGCCGTCGACCTCGCCCTCGCCGACCTGCGCCGCCTCCGGGCGGACATACGCCGCGCGGAGGCCGCGCTCGAACGCGCCGAAGGGGCCGGACTGGACGCCGCCCTGGAGGACTACGCGCTGCTGGTGGCCCGCTACGAGGCCCGCGAGGGGCACGCGGCCGACTCCCGCGTCGAGGCCGCCCTGTACGACCTGGGGCTGCCCGGTCTGGACCGGCGCAGGGCGCTGGGCAGCCTGTCGGGCGGCGAGCGGTCCCGGCTGGCGCTCGCGGCGACGCTGGCCTCCCGTCCGGAGCTGCTGCTGCTCGACGAGCCGACCAACGACCTGGACGACGCGGCGACCGCCTGGCTGGAGGAACGGCTGCGCGCGCACCGCGGCACGGTCGTCGCCGTCACGCACGACCGGGTCTTCCTGGAACGGTTCACCTCCACCGTCGTCGAGGTCGCCGACGGCCGCCTCGCCCGGCACGGCAACGGCTACGCCGGCTACCTGACGGCCAAGGCGGCCGAACGCCGGCGGCGGCTGCGGAAGTACGAGGAGTGGCGCGCCGAGCTGGACCGCAACCGCCGGCTGGCCGAGACGCAGGTGGCCCGCATGGGCGCCATCCCGCGGAAGCTGCCGCTGTCGGTGTTCGGGCACGGCGCGTTCCGTGCGCGCGGCCGCACGCACGGCGCGTCGGTGCGGATCCGCAACGCCAAGGAGCGCGTCCAGCGGCTCACCCGCGAGCCGGTCTCCCCGCCGCCCGAGCCACTGGTCTTCCGCGCGGGCATCGGCGTTAGGGAGACGGGGGCGGTGGAGGCGGCCGCCGAGCTCACCGGCGTCCGGGTCGCCGGCCGCCTCGAGCTGCCCCTGCTGCGCCTGGGCGCGGGCGAACGGCTCCTGGTCACCGGGCCCAACGGCGCGGGCAAGTCCACGCTGATGCGCGTACTGGCCGGGGAGCTGGCGCCGGACGCCGGCACCGTGCGCGTCGGCGGGCGCGTCGGTCACCTGCGGCAGGAGGAGACGCCCTGGCCGCCGGGGCTGAGCGTGCTGGAGGCCTTCGCGCACGGCCGCGGCGGCGCGCCGGAGGACCACGCCGACACGCTGCTCTCCCTCGGCCTGTTCCGCCCGCGCGACCTGGGGCTGAGGGTCGGCGAGGCGTCGTACGGCCAGCGCCGGCGCATCGAGCTGGCCCGGCTCGTCAGCGAGCCGGTGGACCTGCTCCTGCTCGACGAACCGACCAACCACCTCAGCCCCGCGCTGGTCGAGGAGCTGGAGGCGGCCCTGGCCGGCTATCGGGGAGCGCTGGTGGTCGTCACCCACGACCGGCGCATGCGGGCCCGCTTCGAGGGCTCGCGCCTGACGCTGGCCGAAGGCCGCCCGGTGCAGTGCGCGGCGGTCGCCGGTGCCGGTCGCCAGGGCGTGCCCGGCGGATCTTCGTCATGCGGCAGCCGGGGCCGGCACGGCAGTTCGTCCGCGGGCGCGTCGTGGCTTGTCGCGCAGTTCCCCGCGCCCCTACGGGGCGCCCCGGACATGCGCTAGGTGTGTTGTCCCGGGACGTTGGTGACACGCGGGCTGGGTGCTTGAACGGGTGAGGGCCTTCTGGCTCGGTGTGGATTGCGACATCTAC
>NZ_JBFAPE010000065.1:0-8111 GCF_040675615.1 Streptomyces sp. NPDC049585
TAATCGGAGCCCGGTCCGAAATTCGGACACGCCGAATTCCATCCCGTTAAGGGGCCGTGCAGTAGTGGATGCCGCCGGTGCGGCGAGAGATGCCGCCCCGCCGTCCTTGCGGACGCCGCGGCAACTCGAAGAACTCTACACGCTCCCGTACGCCCCATCAAACCGGTGGCGCAAGGGGTTTCCCGCGCGTAGGGTCCGGGGCATGACGACGCTCGCGCTCGTGCAGCTGTGGTGGCCCGCCTGACCGGCGGCCCGCCCCCTGCGCATGCTGCGCGTACGCATCCAACGGCCGCCGCCTCGGCGGCCGTTTTTGCTGTCCTGGCGGTGGTCCCCACCTCGGAGGAGACAGCGAACCCATGGCAAGGATCTTCAGCGGCATCAAGCCCACCGGCCACCTCACCCTGGGCAACTACCTCGGCGCGATCCAGCGGTGGGTCGAGGTCGACCAGCACCGCGCCGAGGCGCTCTTCTGCGTGGTGGACCTGCACGCGCTGACCGTGGAGCACGATCCGGCGCGGGTGCGCCGGCTCAGCCGGCAGGCGGCGACCCTGTTCCTCGCGGCCGGCCTACGGCCGGACCGGTGCACCCTCTTCGTACAGAGTCATGTCGACGAGCACACCCGACTGGCCTATCTCCTGGAGTGCACGGCCACGGACGGGGAGATGCGGCGGATGATCCAGTACAAGGAGAAGTCCGCGCGGGAGCGGGCCACCGGCGGGAGCGTACGGCTGTCCCTGCTGACGTATCCCGCGCTGATGGCCGCGGACATCCTGGCGTACGGGGCGGACGAGGTTCCCGTGGGGGACGACCAGGCGCAGCACGTGGAGCTCACCCGGGACCTGGCCGTGCGCTTCAACCAGCGGTACGGGGCCACGTTCACCGTCCCCCGGGCGGTGCTGCCTCCCGTGGCGGCTCGCGTGATGGACCTGCAGGACCCCACGTCGAAGATGGGCAAGTCGCACGCGGAGACGTCCGGCATCGTCTATCTGCTCGACGAGGCGGACGTGGTGCGCAAGAAGATCATGCGAGCCGTGACGGACAGCGGCAGCGAGGTCCGCTACGACCGCGAGGCGCAGCCCGGCGTCGCGAATCTGCTGGAGATCCTCGCCGCCTGCCGGGGTGGTGAGGAGAAACCGGAGGAGCTGGCGGCGGGCTACGGCTCGTACGGTGCGCTGAAGAAGGATGTGGCGGACGCGGTCGTGGAGCTGCTGCGGCCGCTGCGGGAGCGGCATGCGGAGCTGTGCGCGGATCCGGAGTACGTGGACGAGGTACTGCGCGCGGGGGCCGAGCGGGCACGGGCGCTCGCGCGGCCGCGGGTCGACACCGCGTACCGGGCGATCGGCCTGCTGCCGCCCGTCGGCTGAGCCGGCGGGCCGTGTCCACGTCAGTCCCTCGGCCGTCAGCCCGCTGCGCGGAAGGCGCGGCGGTAGTCGCGGGGGCTGGTGGCCAGGCGGGCGGCGAAGTGCTGGCGCATGGTGACCTCGCTGCCGAAGCCGCAACGGCGGGCGATCTCCGGCATGGGCAGGCCGGTGCGTTCCAGGAGCTGCTGGGCGGCGGCGATGCGCTGGTCGAGCAGCCACTGGATGGGGGTCCTGCCCGTGCCGGCGGTGAAGTGGCGGGCGAAGGAGCGCGGTGACATGCCGGCCCAGGCGGCCATGTCGGCGACGGTCAGGGGTTCGCAGAGTTGTCGCAGGGCCCGTTCGCGTACGGCCGCCAGGGCGCCGGAGGGGTCACGGTCGTCCGGGGCGGGGGCGGGGTGCTCGATGAACTGGGCCTGGGTGCCGGTACGGAAGGGGGCGGTGACCATGGCGCGGGCTATGGTCGCCGCCGCCTCGGCGCCGTGTGCCGTACGGACGAGGTGCAGGCACAGGTCGATGCCGGCGGCGACTCCGGCCGCGGTCCAGATGCCGTCGTCCTCGACGAAGAGCGCGTCCGGGACGACCTGGACCGCGGGATGGGTGGCGGTCAGGAGAGGGGTGAGGTTCCAGTGGGTGACGGCCCGGCGGCCGTCGAGCAGGCCCGCCTGGGCGAGGACGAACGCTCCGCCGCACAGCGCGGCGACCGGGGTCCCGGCGGCGTGGGCGGTGCGCAGTGCGTGCAGGACGGGCGGCGGTACGGGGGCCAGGTGGTCGTCGACGCCGGGGACGACCACGAGGTCGGCGGTGCCGACCCAGTCGAGGTCGCGGTCGGGGGCGAGGACGAGCCCGCCGGGCATCTGCACGGGCGCCCGGTCGGGGGCGCAGCGGCGCAGTTCGAAGGGCGGGGCGCCGCGGTCGGTGCGGTCGACGCCCCAGACCTCGGCGATGACAGCGACGTCGAAGGCGCGGATGCGCGGGAAGGCGACGAGGGCGATGCGTTGGGGCGGCTGCACGGTGGTCATCCTGCCAGTGGAGCTGGCAGGAATTCATCGGAGATGGTCAGTACTGCCACTGTCGGCGGTCCACCGGCGCCAGCAGGATCATGGGCATGGACATCGCACAGGTCACCCGGATCGCTCAGAACTCCGCCCTCGTCGTCATCGACGTGCAGAAGGGCTGGCACGACCCCGCCTTCCCGCCCCGCAACAACCCCGCGGCCGAGGAGAACCTCGCCTCCCTGATCGACACCTGGCAGGCGGCGGGCCGGCCGGTGGTCTTCGTACGGCACGACTCTCCGAAGCCGGACTCGCCGCTGCGGCCGGGGCAGGAGGGCAATGACTTCCAGGACTTCGTCGAGCAGCGGCGCGGCAAGGGGGCGGGTCCGGAGCTGCTGCTGACCAAGACGGTGAACTCCGCCTTCATCGGCACCCCGGACCTGCGCGCCTGGCTGGACGCGGCGGGCATCCGGCAGATCGTGGTGGCGGGCATCATGACGAACTGGTGCGTCGACACGACGGCGCGCATGGGCGGCAACCTGGGCTACGACGTGATCGTCCCGATCGACGCCACGCACACGTTCGACGCGGTGGGCCCGGACGGCGAGGCCTTGACGGCCGACGCCCTGGCCCGCGCCACGGCGGTCAACCTCCACGCGGGCGGCTTCGCCCGCGTGGTCCGTACGGCGGAGCTGCTCGGCTGAGCCTCACCCGTTCCCGGAGGCCAGCTCCCGGCTGCGGTCCCGCGCGGCTTCGAGCGCAGCGATGAGCGCATGGCGCACCCCATGCTTCTCCAGCTCGCGGATCGCGTTGATCGTCGTACCGGCCGGTGACGTGACCGCCTCGCGGAGCTTGACGGGGTGCTCGCCGCTGTCGCGCAGCATGACCGCCGCGCCGATGGCGGCCTGGACGATGAGGTCGTGGGCCTTGTCGCGGGGCAGGCCGAGCAGGATGCCGGCGTCGGTCATGGCCTCGACGAGGAAGTAGAAGTAGGCGGGCCCGGAGCCGGAGAGGGCGGTCGCGGCGTCCTGCTGGGACTCGGGCAGACGCAGCGTCTTGCCGACGGGCTTGAAGATCTCCTCGGCGCGCCGGAGATGTTCCTCCGTGGCGTGGGCGCCCCCGGAGATGACGGACATGCCCTCGTCGACGAGGACGGGCGTGTTCGGCATGACGCGCACGACGGGGGTGCCGGCGGGAAGCCGCTCCTCGAAGAGGGTCGTGGGGATGCCGGCCGCGGCGCTGATGACGAGCCGGTCGGCCGGCAGGTGCGGGGCGAGTTCGTCGAGGAGGGTGGTCATGTCCTGGGGCTTGACGGCCAGGATGAGGGTGTCGGCGGCCTTGGCGGCCTCGATGTTGCTGACCACCTCGACGCCGTAACGGGCGCGCAGCGCCTCGGCGCGCTCGGGGCGGCGGGCGGTGCACATCAGGCCGTCCGCCGACCAGCCGGCGCGGATCATGCCGCTGAGCAGTGCCTCACCGATCTTTCCGGTGCCGAGGACGGCGACTGTCTGGGGCACGGGGGCTCACCTCTTCGCTGCGCGGGGCTTGCTTGCGGTCCTGTGGGGACCTTCTCGTCCTGGAGGACCTTCTCCGTCCTGGAGGACCTTCTCGTCCTTGGGGACCTTCTCGTTCTAGAGGATCCTCGCATTCCACGTGGGCCGGCGGGGGCGCGGTCCACGTCCTGGTCGTCCGCCGGGGCGACAGGATGCGGACGTTCCTGTTTCCCGCCCCGGTGTTTACACCGTGGTTACAAACCAACTGGCCGAATTGGTCCGGGACTTGGCCAAAATATGGTCAAGTGATTAACGGCATGCATGGCCCGTCGTGCGGACGCCGGGCGTGCGCCCCCTCGACTCCTCCGTCACTTCTCTTCCACCCGTCGGCAACGATCCCCGTCGTTTCGCTGCGCGCGCCCCGAGCGCCCTGGAGGCAGTCCTCATGCAGAAGACCCTCTTCCGCCGTGTCCGCACCGTCATCCACCGCCTCGGCCCCTGCGCCGACCTGCGCGCGGACTTCGCCGCGTCACTGGTCGTCTTCCTCATCGCCGTGCCCCTGTCCGTCGGCATCGCCGCCGCCTCCGGTCTGCCCGTCGAGCTGGGCCTGGTCACCGGCGTCGTCGGCGGTCTCCTCACCGGCCTGCTGCCGGGCAGCAGCGTGCAGGTCAGCGGCCCGGCGGCCGGCCTGACGGTGCTGGTCTACGAAGCAGTGCGCGCGTACGGGCTCCGGGCGCTCGGCGTCCTGGTGCTCACCGCCGGGCTGCTCCAGCTGGCCATGGGGCTGCTGAAGCTCGGGCGCTGGTTTCGCGCCATCTCGGTCGCCGTCGTCCAGGGCATGCTCGCCGGCATCGGCATCGTCCTGATCGCCGGGCAGCTCTATGCGCTCGCCGACGCCGACGCTCCGGCCGAGGCACTGGAGAATCTCGGCGGGCTCGTCACGCTGTTCACCGACACCGTCGCCTCCCCGGACGCGCTGGCCGCAGTCGCCGTCGGCGCCGGCACGGTGGCCGTCCTGGCCGTGTGGCCGCGCTGGCGCGGCGCCGCCCATGTCGTCCCCGCCCCCTTGGCGGGCGTCGCGCTCGCCACCACCGCGGTGGCCCTGCTGGAGCTGCCCGTCGACCGGATCCGGCTGCGCGGACTGATCGACGCGATCCAGCCGCCGGGCGGTGGCGGATTCGCGCGCCTGACGGAATTCGGGGTGCTCGGCACCATCCTGACCTTCGCCCTGATCGCCTCCGCCGAGACGCTCTTCGGCGCGGCCGCCATCGACCGGCTGCACCACCACTCCCGCACCGACCACAACAAGGAACTCACCGCCCAAGGCGCTGGGAACACCGTCTGGGGTGTGCCCGGCGCCCTGCCCATGACCGCCGTCATCGTCCGCAGCTCCGCCTTCGTCCACGCCGGCGCGCGGACGAAGGTCTCGCGCGTCCTGCACGGCGTCTGGCTCCTGCTCTTCGCCACCCTCCTGCCCTGGGCCCTCGAACTCGTCCCCGTGGCCGCGCTCGCCGGCGTCCTGGTGCACGCCGGCTGGAAGCTGTTGCCAGGGCGCGAACTCGGCCCGCTGTGGCGCGGGCACCGCGGCGAGGTCGCCATCCTCGCCACCACCGCCGTCGCCATCGCCATCACCAACCTCTTCGAGGGCGTCGCCATCGGTCTCGTGCTGGCCGTCTGCAAAGCCGCCTGGGAGACCTCCCACGTCCACGTCGAGGCCACGACCTCGTCGACCGGCGTCGTGCGCGCCCGCGTCATCGGCAACGCCAACTTCCTGCGCCTGCCCAAACTGCTCGACGACCTCGACGCGCTCCGGCAGGACGCCGCCCCCCGCATCGAACTCGACCTCACCGGACTGCGCCACATGGACCGGGCCGTCCACACGGCACTGATCACCTGGGCCGCACGCAACGCGCAGAACGGCGACGACGAGGCGACGGGCCGGGTGATGGCCCACTAAGGCCTGACCGGCGGATCGTGCAGCGCCCCGTCAGGGGTGCGGGGCACCGTGATGCGCCCTAGCGGCCGACCGCCGCCGGGGCGGCACCGGACACGTCGGCTCCGGGGGCCGCCCCCAGGCCACCGCGACGTGCCCCGGCTGCGGCCGCCCGCAGGGCGAACACCGTCCCGCGCACGACCCTCTCCTTGACGAAGGCGGCCGGCCGCCCGGTCAGCACCGCCGACCGCGGCGAGTCGTCGGAACGCACCATCTGCAGCAGCCCGTCTCGCCGACCGAGGCTGATGCACTGCCCCACGAACCCGTAGTGGAACGGCCTCAGTTGATTGCGTCGGTCCTGGAGGTCCGCACGGACGGACGCCGCCACGTACAGGCCCATGGGCAGGGACACCGCGCACGCCATCCGTATGCCCGTCCCCGCCGCGTCCCCCGCCGCATAGACGGCGGGATCGGTCACCGACCGGGCGGTGCCGTCGATCGCGATCCGCCCGGCCACGTCCAGGGCGAGACCCGACCGCGCGGCGAGCCCCGTCACCGGGCGCATCGCGGCCGCCCACACCACCGCGTCCGCATCCACCTCACCGGCCGACGCCACCCGGCGGCCCTCCTCGACCCGCACGCCCAGCTCGCGGAACACCTCGTACACGTGCGCCCGCCCCCGCGCCGAGAGGCCGGCCCCGACGACGCCCGACGTCAGCAACCGCACCTCCCACGCGGGGTGCGCCTCGGCGATCTCGGCGGCCAGCTCGATGCCGGTCAACCCGCCACCGACCACCGAGACCCGGCCCGGCGCCCCGACCAGCCGCTGGTGCAGCGCCCCGGCCGACTCGGCTGTGTGGATCCTGGCGCGTCCGGTGTCTTGGGCGCCCTCGACGCCCTCGACGCCCGCGGTGTCCGTGACGCTGCCGAGCGCGTAGACGAGCCGGTCGTACGACAGGGTGCGCCCGTCGTCCGTCCGGACGCTGCGCGCCTGGCGGTCGAGATCGGCGGCGCGAGCAGCAACGTGCTCGATGCCGGTGCCGCGCAGGAGACCGGAGTAGGGGTGGGTGACACGGGCCCGGCCGGCGGCCAGTTGGTGGAGTCGGACGCGTTCGGTGAAGCCGTCGCCCGGGTCGACCAGCGTGACCCGGGCGGCCGGCGCCAGCCGCAGGGCCGCCACCAGCCCCGCGTAGCCGCCACCGAGCACGACAACGCGGGGGGCGGGGGACGACGAGGACAAGGACGAGGAAGCGGCGTGGGAATTCGTCTTCATACACAGGGGACGAAGCGACCGCGCGGAATGTGACGTGTCCCGGGTCACATCCCCTGAAGGTGGGACAGCTTGTCGGGATTGACGACGGCAGCGACGTCCGTGATCCGCCCCTCGTGGACGGTGAAGGCCAAGGCCCCCAGGGGCTCGCCGTCCCCGGTCAGGAAGACGGCACCGGGTGCGCCGTTGACCTCCCGCAGCAGCATCCGCATCGAGTCGGGCGCGAAGGTGCGGACGACGTTCGCGACGTAGCGCGCCACCTTCTCCCGGCCGACGACCGGCAACCGCGCCGCAGTGATCCTCCCGCCCCCGTCGGACCGCCAGACGACCGCGGGGTCGAGCACCTCCATCAGGTCGGCGAGCTCCCCGCCCACGACCGCGGCCAGGAAGGCCTCGACCGTCCGGCGGTGCTCACCCCGGTCGACCGTCTGCCGCGGGGCCTCGGCCCGGACGCGCTTGCGCGCACGGGAGGCCAACTGCCGGACGGATTCGGGAGAACGGTCGACGACCTCGGCGATCTCCTGGAACGGGACGGAGAAGACGTCGTGCAGAACGAGGGCCGTCCGCTCGGCCGGCGTGAGCCGCTCGAGCACGAACAGCAGGGCCATGCCGACCGATTCGTCGAGGGCGGCCTGCTCCTCGGGGCCGGGTTCGTCGGTCACCACGGGCTCGGGCAGCCAGGGACCGGCGTACGTCTCGCGCCGGGCGCGGGCGGAAGTGAACAGGTCGAGGCAGATGCGGCTGACGACGGTGGTCAGGTACGAGCCCGGGTCGTCGGCCACGTCGTCGGGCAGCCGCTGCCAGCGCAACCACGCCTCCTGCACGGCGTCGTCGGCGTCGGCGACGGACCCGGTCAGGCGGTAGGCGACGGCCCACAGCCGCCGGCGGTGGGTCTGGAACTCTTCAAGGGAAGCCATGAAAACAAAAATGCCGCGAACTCCTGGTCTTTGACCAGGAGTTCGCGGCTAAAAGGAGTTCGGCGGTGTCCTACTCTCCCACAGGGTCCCCCCTGCAGTACCATCGGCGCTGAAAGGCTTAGCTTCCGGGTTCGGAATGTAACCG
>NZ_JBFAPE010000066.1:0-7458 GCF_040675615.1 Streptomyces sp. NPDC049585
CTACGAGCGCAAGCCAGAACACTTCCTCGCCTTCACGGCCATCGCCGCGACCCTGATATGTCACCGCAGACTGGCCAAGTGAAATGACGTTTAAGTACACAGGACTGAGCTATGCCGAGTTCTACCCGGATTCGGTCAACGAGGGTCAGCGCGTCGTCGTACGCATCACCGTCGACAAGGTCGTAGGTACTCTCTGAGCTGAGCCACCGCCTCCCACCGCTCACGCTTTCAGCGAGACCGAGCGTCAGGTGTCGCGGGCCGGGACCGTGTCTCCGTGAACGACTTGGCACACAGCGTCGGCGATGACGGCAGCCGCGGTGTCGATGTCCTGCGCGCTGTGGGCAGCAGTGACATTCAGTCTGAGCCGGGCGGAGCCGGGCTGGACGACGGGTGGCCCGACAGCCACGATGAACACTCCCCGCTCCTGGCAGAGTTGAGCCACATCGACAGCGGTTTCCGGCTCCCCCAGAATGACCGGCACGATAGCGCTCGTGGTTGCCGTGGCATGGAGTCCCTCGGCCTGCAGTCGTCGCACGAGGCGTTCGATGTTGTGACGCAGCTTGGTGCGCCGCTGAACCCCCTCCTCCTGCAGCAAGCGGATGGCCTCCAGGGCGGCAGCCGTGGTCGGCGGCGAGGTGGCACCACTGAAGACATAGGCGCGGACCGACTGCCGCAGGGCTTCGATCACTTCATGGCTGCCGGCGATAAACCCTCCCGCGGAGGGGATGGTTTTGCTCAGGGTGCCCATGAGGAGGTCGATGGTGCCGGGCATGGCGTAATGGTCTTCGATCCCGCCGCCGTGCGGGCCGATGACGCCAAAGCTGTGTGCTTCGTCGACGAACAGCAACGCTCCGAATCTTCGGCAGAGCCCGGAGGCGGTCGGCAGGTCGAGCAGGTCGCCGTCCATGCTGAACACGCCGTCGGCGACGACAAGCTTCGTCGCCCCCCGTGGGGCCTGCTGCAGCAGTTCCTCCAAGTGCGCCATGTCGTTGTGCCGGTAGACCTTGAGTGCCGCTCCGGTGTGTTTGGCCGCTGCGCAACCGTCAATGATGCTGGCGTGGTTCAGCTGGTCCGACAGCAGCCAGTCGCCGGGGCCGAGCAGGGAAGAGATGACGGAGTAGTTGGTCGCGAAGCCGGAGCTCATCACGATCGCGGATTCTCGTCCGGTCCATCGGGCAATCTCCGCTTCCAGTTCGGTGTGCAGGGTCAGGCTGGCTCCACCGACACGAGAACCGTGACAGCCGGTGCCGTATGCGTCAACGGCGTTCTTCGCAGCTTGACTGATGCGCGGGTGGCCGAGCAGACCGAGATAGTCGTAGGTGGCCAGCATGATCTGGTCCGCACCATCGGAGAACTGCACCCGGACGCCGTCGAGATCGGCGATGGTCTTCGCATACATGGTGCGGGCCGCTCCGGTGTGGGCTGCCCGTTCCTGCAGGCGGACGACAATTCGGGAGATGCTCTCCCGAGCATGAGAACTGAGTTCGGATTCCGACATGAAATGACCTCCGGGAACTCTCGGGTCCGACATGACTGACGGGCAATCGGTGACGGTACGGGTGAGAGTGCCACGTTCGGGCTTTCCCAGCAAGGTGCACACGTAAACAGTTCCGGTGCAATCGGGTGATCCTGAGCACCTGTTGTTTGTGTCGTACGGCAGGGGGGAACTGAGTTCTGGCTCGATCATCCGGAGGCATGCATGACGGTTACCGGTGTCCACAGCGAACTCGAAGAGCACCGCGAGGAAAACGCTCGCCAAGGTTCCGTTCAGGCGGTAAAGGAAAAGCTGCGCGAGACTGGAGTGGAATTTATCCATTACCAGGCCGTGAGCCTGAGCGGACGCGTCGTCGGAAAGCTGGGCTGCGCGCGGCACCTGGCTCACAACGTCGAAAACGGCGTGCGCTTGCACCCCGCCCTCATGGCTGATGCGCGAGTTGACCGGAACGGAAATCTGCTCGGCGTCTCTCCCGAAGACCCCGAGTGTGTCGCCATGCCGGACCTGGATTCTTTTGGGGTTTTTCCCTGGGACCCTCGCACCGGATTTTTCTTCTGCCGCCTCTACCATCACAATCGGCTCGCAGGCGAGCGCGCCGGTCGGTTGCTGGCGACCGATGCGCGCAGCAACCTCAAACGAGTCCACGCAGAGTTCACTGCTCGCACCGGACTCCATCTGCGTAGCGGCTGCGAATCCGAAGTCACGTGGACCGACGTTGCCCCGCAGCCCCACCACCAGCCAGGGGGTCCCACCACACTTCTGCACCTGGAAAACCTCAAGGATTACCAAGAGGTCTACCAGCGCGTCATCAGGTACGGCCATGCTCTCGGGCTGGACATGACGGAGGGAAACGGCGACGAGCCCGGACAGCTTGAACTGAACTGGCAGTACGACCAGGCCGAGCTCACCGCTGACCGGCTGATCCTGCATCGCCAGATCTGCCGGCAAGTCGCCCGGGAACTGGGCTGCAAGGTCAGCTTCATGCCCAAGCCCGCCGCGGACCGGCTGGGCAACGGGTGCCATCACAACATCAGCCTCTGGACCGGGGACCGCAACACCTTCATCGACCCGGACCTGTCACATCTCCACCTCACCGAGACAGGACGGCACGCTCTGGGAGGCATTCTCACCCACACAGCCGCGGCCTCGGCGATCATGGCACCGACCGTCAACTCGTACAAACGCTACTGGCACACCGGCCAGTTCGCCCCGATGCAAGCCGACTGGGGGCTGGACAACAAGACCTGCGCCGTACGGCTGCCGGACATCGGCCGGCTGGAGGTCAAGACGCCTGACGCCATGGTCAACCCCTACCTCTCGCATGCGGTTCTGATCGCAGCGATCGAGGACGGCCTGATCCGTCAGATCGACCCCGGTCCGCCGCAGGATGCGCAGGGTGTCGAGCGTGCCTCCGATCGATTTTCACCGCTCCCGCTGTCACTGAGCGAAGCCCTGGACCAGTTCATCGCGGCCCCTCTGCTCACCCAGGCACTCGGGCCGGAACTCGCCAGGCTGTACCACAGCATCCGTTCCGAGGAATGGATGCAGTTCTGCGGAGCCGTCACCGACTGGGAGTATCTGACGTACAGCCAGGAAGGCTGCTGAACGGAGCACGACATGACAAATCCCCCGTGTGCACAAGAAATTGAGGAACCATTGCCGCTGGAGGAGGTGGACCTGTCCGACTGCGACAAGTTCCTCGATGGCGTCACCCCGTGGCGGATGTTCCGCACCTTGCGCCGTCATGCCCCCGTCCACTGGCAGAGCGTGCCGGAGCCCGGCAGAGGATTCTGGGCAGTAACCCGGCATGAGGACATTGTCCGTGTCGAAGGTGACACTGAAACCTTCACCGGAACCAAGCTCGCAACCCTGGAAGATGCGGACGACGAACAGGTCGCGGCAAGGCGTTCCCTTGCGGAAACCGATGGTCCACGCCACACGGCACTACGGCACCTGCTGCAGAGGAGGTTCACCAGACGGGCTGTCGCCGACTGCGAAGAGTCCTTGCGCCATCTGACAGGAGAAATCCTCGACGCAGCTTTGGGCAAGGGTCCGTTCGACTTTGCCACCACAGTATCCGCCGCTCTGCCCATCCATGTGTTCGCCCGTTTCCTGGACGTTCCGCACAGTGACACCGAAAAGCTGATCACTTACACCGGCCAGATGTTCGGCAACACTGATCCCGAGTACGCGGAGGTGCTGAGGGACAGCAAAGAGGCCCAGCAGTACCGGCACTTGCCCTACAGCAGTCCTGTCGCCCTGGACGTCTATTCCTTCGGCCGAGAGCTCGCGGCCCGTCGCAGGAACGGTGACGGCACCGATTTGGTCAGCCTGCTCGTCAACCAAGTGCCCAAAGATGGTGTACCGCTCACTCAGGCGGACTTCGACAACTACTTCCTGACGCTGGTTGTTGCCAGCAGCGAGACAACTCAGCACGCAATCTCGCACACGCTTCTTGCTCTGATCGACCACCCCCAGCAGTTGGCCAGACTGCAGGAGGACCCGTCTCTCATCCCCGGAGCCGTGGAAGAGTTCCTCCGGTGGGCATCTCCCGCCTACCACATCCGCCGTACCGCGACTCGGGACATTGAACTCGGAGGGAAGCCCGTCAAGGCCGGCGACAAAGTGGTTCTGTGGCTCGCCTCGGGCAACCGTGATGAGCGAGTGTTCGACAGGCCGCACGATTTCGATGTCACTCGGCGTGACGTCGAGCACCTGACGTTCGGAGCGAATGGGCCGCACATGTGCCTCGGCAACTGGCTGGCCCGCCTGGAGCTGCACATTCTTTTCGAAGAACTCCTGCCCAGATTGGCAGAAATTCGCCTGGCGGGAGAGGTGCAACGCCTCCGCTCCAATTATGTCAACGCCATCAAAAGACTCCCCGTCGACCTGACTCTCGCATAGCTTTATGAATCGGGCGGATTACCAGAAGGGCACGCGATGATCATCTGTGGTCTCAAGCTCACCCATGATGGCGCTGTCGCACTGCTGGACAACGATTCCTTGGTCTTCAGTGTCGAGATGGAAAAGATCGACAACAACCCCCGCTACAGCGAGATCGCAGACTTCCAGGTCGTCGAGCGCACCCTGAAGGATTTCGGGTACAAGCCCGAAGATGTCGACCAATGGGCCGTCGACGGGTGGGACGGCTGCGAGGCCGGGTACACGTCCCTGACCCTGCGCGAGGGGAAGCCGGAAACCCTCCGGCTCGCGCCCTACCATGAGAACGACTCGGTCACCAGTATCCTTCGGCCGGGGTGGCAGGGAGTATTTCAAACCGAATCGGGGTCCATTTCGTACCACAGCTACGTCCATCTGGCCGGACATCTGGCCAGCGCATACTGCACCAGCCCGTTCGCCCGCAATAATGAAAGCTCGTTCGCCCTCGTCTGGGATGGTGGCTGTTTTCCCCGTCTCTACTACGTGGACCCGCAACAGGGAGTGGAAAACGGTGGCTACGTGTTCCCTCTGATCGGACACGCCTATGCGATCTGCACTTCCTACTTCGGCCCGTACCGGCGCGAGGAGAAACCGAGTCTCCAGGAAGACCTGTCGGTCGCCGGCAAGCTGATGGCATACGTCGCACTGGGAAACCCGGTGGACGAAGTGATCGAAGTACTGCGTGAGGAGTTCACGCGGTACTTTGAGTCCGACACTTCTGAAGCCGTGCACTACCGCAACTCCCTTGGCGGGTGGGGAACTCGCGCCGAGGAACCGTATGTGCATGCCTTCTACAGATCAGTGGCGACGCGACTCGGCCAGAAACACTTCACGGACGAGGATGTCCTGGCGTCGATCCACCAGTTCTTCGAGGAACTACTGGTGGAACGTGTCGCAGCAAAGGTGAGGCAGTGGAAGGGTGAAGGCCCTTGGAATCTCTGCTTCGTCGGCGGCTGCGCACTGAACATCAAGTGGAACAGCGCCCTGCGTTCGCATCCGATCTTCCGGAGCGTATGGGTGCCTCCGTTTCCCAATGATTCCGGCTCCGCCATCGGAGCCGCTTGTGCTCACCTGATGGCCACGGACGGTATCGGTCCCCTTGCGTGGCACGCCCGGCTCGGGCCTGACATCAAGCCCTCGGAGCCTCTCCCCGGATGGGCGGGCACCCGCTGTTCGCCTGCGGAGCTCGGACAGGTCCTGCACGAGACCGGTGAGCCGGTCGTCGTCGTGCACGATCGTGCGGAGCTCGGTCCTCGTGCCCTCGGGCGGCGCAGCATTCTCGCCGCGGCAACCGACGCGGCGATGAAAGACCGGCTCAACACGGTCAAGGGCCGGGAGTACTACCGCCCGGTGGCTCCCGTCTGTCTCGTGGAGCATGCCCCGGAGATCTTCTCCCCGGGTACTCCCGATCCGTTGATGCTCTTCGACCACACAATCCGCAGCCCCTGGGCGGAGCGCATCCCGGCGATCGTCCACCTCGACGGGACCGCGCGTCTGCAGACTGTCGGCGAAGAGGACGACCCGACTCTCCGGGCCGTCCTCAGTGAATACCACCGGTTGAGCGGTATCCCGGTGCTGTGCAACACCAGCGCGAACTTCAATGGCAGAGGATTTTTTCCGGACGCGGTCTCGGCCATGAAATGGGGGAAGGTCAGCAGAGTATGGAGCGAGGGAGTGCTCTATCTCCTGCAGGAGAGCGTTCGCGACTAATGCTCGGTTCCTCAAAGGCGGTACTCGAAACGGCGCCGGAGCTGGCGGGTTGGTGGTGCGGGGCGGCCCCAGATCCATGGTTTGGCGTGTGCGTTGAGCTGTGCGGTGGCGACTCTCGTCGCGTGGTCGATCTCGTCGGGGTCGGCGAAGGACTGTCCGGCCAGGGCCGCCTTGCGGAAGAGGCGCCACCAGCCTTCCTGGAGGTTGAGCCAGCAGGCTCCGACCGGGATGAACACGTGGTGGATCCGCGGGTGGTCCTCCAGCCATTCACGGGTGGCCTTGCTGTTGTGGGAGGAGAGGTTGTCGGTGACGACCATGATGTCGCCCGTGGGGTTGGCTTCCTCCAGCAGCAGGAGGAACTGCTGGTAGTTGACGCTGTTGCGGGAGGCCGCGGTCATGGTGATCTCCTGGCCGTCGGCTGGCCGCAGGCCGCCGTAGACCCAGGTCTTCTCCGGCCCGCGGCTGTAGTCGAGCTCGGCCTTGATGCGGTGGCCGTCCGGTGACCAGCCCGGGGCGGGCGGGAACGTGCGCGGGATCACCGGGCCGAGCTCGTCCGCGCAGACCACCGTGGCACCCTCTGGCGGGGCCGTGTACAGGCCGACGATCCGGGTCCTTTTGGGGAGAACTCCGGATCCCGGCTGGTGATCCAGGAACGGGTACGGCGCCAGCGCACACCTTCTGCCAGCAGGATCCTGCGGACCTGGGAGCGCTGGATGTCGATACCCTGGCGCCGGGCCGCCTCGGTGAGGGTGTCCAGGGTCCACTCACCCGGAGCCGACTCGTCCTCGGCCGCCAGCTCACCCCAGGGCTCCCTCACCAGCCGGCCCGGAGGGTCGCAGCGGACCAGCTCGATGATCCGTGACCGTTCGGCTTCGGTGATCCGGCGCTTGCGGCCGCATCCGGGACGGTCGCCGAGTCCGTCCAGGCCCTGGGTGTTGAATCGGTGCAGCCACTTGCGCACCGTCTTGTGATGGCACCCGAGCTGGGACGCTATGGCAGGGACACGGTGCCCTTCCCAACTCAGCACGATGATCCTCGCCCGCAGAATCCAGTCCGCCGGCGCATGCCGGGCACCGGCCAGCCTGCACATCTTCCCCTCCTCGACCACGTCCTGGGCAGGACGGGCCGACAACAGCTCCGACACGGCAACTCGCCCCCGAGAAGCCCGAATCAGCACCCCACCCCTCTACACCTACCCCACCAAAGAGGAACCGAGCACTAAAACGTCATTTCACTTGGCCAGTCTGCGGTGACATATCAGGGTCGCGGCGATGGCCGTGAAGGCGAGGAAGTGTTCTGGCTTGCGCTCGTAG
>NZ_JBFAPE010000067.1:0-6886 GCF_040675615.1 Streptomyces sp. NPDC049585
CGCTGCTGAACACATAGGCAGTGTGGAGGGAACGCGGGGAAGTGAAACATCTCAGTACCCGCAGGAAGAGAAAACAACCGTGATTCCGGGAGTAGCCGGGCCCCGGGGGTGGCACGTCGGCTGCGGGCCGTCGCCGGCTGATCGCGCAGTTCCCCGCGCCCCTTCGGGGCGCCGTGGTGGCGCGTGACGAAGATCCGCCGCCTGCGGGGGCGTCGTGGCTTGCCGCGCCCGCGCGGCGGTAGCCGCAGATCGACACCGCCCCGCGCCCCTAGCGGGCGAGGCGGTGGAGTTGGAGGGCCAGCTGGAGTTCGAGGGCGCGGGCGGGGGTGTTCCAGTCGGGGCCCAGCAGGCGGCCGACGCGGTCCAGGCGCTGTACGACGGTGTTGATGTGGACGTGGAGGTCGTCCTTGGCCCGGGCGGGGCTCGCGCCGCAGGCGAAGTACGCGTCCAGGGTGCGGGCGAGGTCGGTGCCGCGCCGCTCGTCGTAGTCGAGGACGGGGCCCAGCACGCGGCGGACGAAGCCCGGTACGTCGCCGCGGTCGGCGAGCAGGACGCCGAGGAAGCCGAGCGCGGCGAGGTCGGCGCCGTCGCCGGTGCGGCCGAGGGCGTGCAGGGCGGCCAGGCAGCGCAGCGCCTCGGCGTGGGTGGCGGGCAGGTGCTCGGGGCCGGTGGCCGGCCCGGCGGCGCCGGCGGTGACGGGGGTGCCGAGGCTCCGGCCGAGGGCCCGGGCCAGCTCGCGGGCGAGGCGGGCGCAGTCGCCGGCGGGGAGCAGGAGGAGCACGTGGCCGTCGCGGGTGCCGGCGAGGCCGCCGTGGTGGCGGGCGTGCCGGGCGGCCTCGGCCACCAGGCGCGGGCGCGTCTCGGCGTCGCAGTCGAGGGCGAGGACGGCGTGCGGGTGGGTGAGGTCGACGCCGAGGCGGCGGGCCCGGCGGGCGAGCCGGCCGGTGTCGGGGCCGGTGCCGGGTGCCCGGGGGGTCAGGAGGTCGTCGAGGAGTTCGCCGCGTACGCGGTCCTCCGCTTCGGCGACGGAGCGGCGCAGGAGCAGCAGCAGGGCGGTGACGAGTGCGGCGCGCTCGAACAGGCGCCGGTCGGCGTCGCTCAGGTCGGGGCGGCCGGTGAGCACGAGGCTGCCGAGGAGTTCGGAGCCGGCCGGGACCGCGCACACCCAGGTGCCGTCCGCGGGCACCGCCCGGCCGCCGGCGCAGGAGGCGGCGACGGCGTCGGCCGGTGGGGCGGCGGGTGCTGTGCCGACGCGGGCCAGCGCGGTGCCGTCGGCGTCGTGGACGCTCAGGTCGCCGCCGAGCAGGGCGGCGATCTGGGCGGCGACCTCGCCGACGGTGGCGCCGCGCAGGACGAGTGCGGTGAGGCGGTCGTGCGCGTCCGCGGCGCGGCGCAGTGCCTCGCCGTGGGCGCGGGCGGTCCGGTTGGCGGTGTCGAGGCCGACCAGGGCGGTGCGCGTCTCTTCCAGCAGCCGGGCGTTGTCGAGGGCGACGGCGGCGTGGTCGGCGAGGGAGGCGAGCAGGGCGACGGCGTCGGGGGCGAAGGAGCGCGGGCGGCGGTCGGCGGCGAACAGCACGCCGATGACGCGGGCGCCCACGCGCAGCGGGACGCCGAGGATGCCGCGCAGTCCCTCGTCGGCGACCGCGGTGTCGATGGCCTCGGTGTGCTGGAAGCGGCGGTCGGTGCGGTAGTCGGTGCTGGTGTACGGGCGGGCGGTCTGGGCCACCAGGCCGCCGAGGCCCTCGCCCATGCCCAGGCGCAGTTGCTGGAATCCGGCGGACGCCGAGCCGTCGGTGACACGCATGAAGGTGTCGCCGGCGGCCGGGTCGTGCAGGGTCAGGTAGGCGACGTCCGTGCCGAGGAGGGTGCGGGCGCGGTGGACGATGGCGCGCAGGACGGCGTCCGTGTCGCGCAGGGCGGCCAGGTCGCTCGCGGTGTCGAAGAGCGCGGCGAGTTCGGCTTCGCGGCGCCGGTGCTGGTCGAGGGTGTGCCGGATGTCGAGGGCGGCGTCCAGGGCCGCGTCGAGGGCGGCCTGTTCGGCCGGGTCGTCGAGGGCGGCGCGGTCGGCGGCGGCCGCGGGGGCGAGCATCTCGGCGGGGGCTCCGGCGGCGAGGTGGCACAGCAGGTTCAGCAGTGCGGCCGTGGCGGGCCGGGCGGGGCGCACGGCGCGGTCCTCGTTCATGGGCACCATGGTGGTCCTTCGTACCGGTGCGAGGGTCCGGGCGTTCGTCTCACGTGGGCTCGGCTCCGGTCAGCGGGGCCTGGTCGGCGCCGGTGGCCGCCCGGGGTGCGGGGCGGGCCAGGTCGCGTCCCCGGGTCTCGCGGGCGACGGCGACCGTGACGGAGGTGACCACGGCCGCCAGGCACAGGTACAGGGCGATCGGTGTGGGTGAGCGGTAGGCCTTGAGGAGTTCGACGGCGATGACGGGGGCCAGGGCGCCGGCGGCGATGGAGGCGAGCTGGGAGCCCAGCGAGGCGCCGGAGTAGCGGACGCGGGTGTCGAACATCTCGGAGACGAAGGCAGCCTGGGGCCCGTACATGGCGCCGTGCAGCACCAGTCCCACGGTCACCGACGCGGTGATCGCGGCGAAGGAGCGGGTGTCCAGCAGCGCGAAGAACGCGAAGGCCCACAGGGCCATGCCGACCGAGCCTACGAGGGTGACCGGTCTGCGGCCGGCCCTGTCGGACAGCGCGCCCCACAGCGGGATGGTGACGAAGTGCACGGCGGAGCCGATGAGAACGGCGTTGAGGGCGGTGCCCTTGGGAAGGTGCAGGTGGGTGGTGACGTAGACCAGGAGGAAGGAGGTGAGGACGTAGTAGGAGACGTTCTCGCCGAAGCGCGCACCCATGGCGGTGAGCACCTCGCGCCAGTTCCTGCGCAGCACTTCGGTGACGGGGGCGCGCGGCGCGCCCTCCCGCGCGGCACCGGCCTCGGCCCCCGCCCGGGCCTGCAGGAAGAGGGGGGACTCGGTGACGGAGACGCGCACCCACAGGCCGATCAGGACCAGCACGCCGGACAGCAGGAAGGGGACGCGCCAGCCCCAGGCCCGGAACTCCGCCTCGGACTGGACGGCCGCCAGCAGGGCCAGGACGCCGGTGGCCAGCAGATTGCCGCCGGGGGCACCGCACTGCGGCCACGACGCCCAGAAGCCGCGCCGGTCGGCGCCGCCGTGCTCCGAGACCAGCAGCACCGCCCCGCCCCACTCGCCGCCGAGCGCGAAGCCCTGGACGAGCCGCAGCACGGTCAGCAGGACCGGCGCGGCGACGCCGATGGTGTCGTACGTGGGCAGCAGCCCCATGGCGAAGGTCGCGCCGCCCATCATCAGCAGGCTGAGGACGAGGAGCTTCTTGCGGCCCGTCCTGTCGCCGAAGTGCCCGAAGACGATGCCGCCGAGCGGCCTTGCGGCGAAGCCGATCGCGTAGGTGACGAAGGCGATCAGCGTGCCCACGAGGGGGTCGTCGGCGGGGAAGAAGAGGGTGTTGAACACCAGCGCGGCGGCCGAGCCGTACAGGAAGAAGTCGTACCACTCGACGGTGGTGCCGATCAGGCTCGCGGCGACGACGCGGGTGATGCCGCCGGTCGGGGGACGGGTCATGGGGTGGGTCACCAGCCTTCGGGGAAGGGGCGGTCAGGTCGCGGTCCAGCCGCCGTCGAGGGCGATCGAGGCGCCGTTGATGCCGCCGGCGGACGGGCCGCACAGCCAGACGACGGCGGCCGCGACCTCGTCGGGTTCGAGCAGGCGCCCCAGGGGCGAGCGGGCCAGCAGGACGTCGTCGAGCACGGCGTCCTCGGTGATGCCGTGGGCGGCGGCCTGGGCACGGACCTGGGCCTCGACCAGCGGGGTGCGGACGTAGCCGGGACTGACGCAGTTGCTGGTGACGCCGTGCGGGGCGCCCTCGACGGCGGCCACCTTGCTCAGGCCCTCCAGGGCGTGCTTGGCCGCGACGTAGGCGGCTTTGAAGGCGCTCGCGCGGTGACCGTGGACGCTGGAGATGTTCACGACGCGGCCCCAGCCGGCGGCGTACATGTGCGGCAGCACCCGGCGCAGCAGCAGGAACGGCGCGGTGACCATGACCTGTTGGATCAGGGCGAAGCGCTCCGGGGGGAACTCGGTGAGGGGCGCCACATGCTGCAGGCCGGCGTTGTTCACGAGGATGTCGACGGCCGAGGGCAGGGCGTCGAGGGCGGCCGGGTCGGCGAGGTCGGCGATGTGGGGCCGGCCGCCGATCGCCTGCGCGACCGCGATTGTGGAGCCGGCGTCCACGTCGACGACGTGCACGGTGGCGCCGGCCCGGGCCAGGTGGGCGGCGCAGGCCCGGCCGATGCCGCTGCCCGCTCCGGTCACCAGTGCCGTCCGGCCGCGCAGGTCGGGGCCCGCCGGGTGCGGCGGCGGGGTCGGGGATTCGCTCGTCATGGCGGCCGACCTTAGGGGGCTGCGGGCCCGGCTCCTATGGTGCCGGACCACACAAGAAGCTTGCGTCGTATGGGGTGCGGGCCCATCGCTAGGATCCGCCGGGTGACCGAGATCGACTACGGACGTTTTCACGAGGACCTGCGCCGGGCGCGCACCGCGACCGCAGGCGGTGCCGGCCGCTGGGAGCTGCTGCGCCGCTTCCAGCAGGAGTGGGGGTACGAGCCCGCCGGCGGGCCGCGCCGGGGGCAGGAGGAGCCGGACGAGCACAAGGAGTACGTGACGGGGCTGCGGGAAGCCGTCGGCATCGGCCCGGCGCAGGACGGGCCGCAGGACGTCGATCCCGCACTCGCAACACCCTCCGCCCTCACGGAGTGGTGGGAGCTGCCCTTCAACTCCTTCGCGGACCGCTCCGAGCTGTACGAGACCAACCCCGTGTGGCCGCCCACCGTCCGCCCGGACCCCACCGGCTACGGCGTCGCCGACGGCCTGCCGCCCGGCAACGCCTTCGCCGGGCCGGACGAGGACCAGCGGGTGTGCGTCTTCATGGCCGAGAACCAGTACTGCAACGAGTGGGGTTATCCCGCGGCCCGCAGTGCCCTCGCCGACCCGCCGGTGCTCGTCTCCGGGCTCGGCGACGACGGGGAGCCGGGGTGGCACCTGCAGAGCCGCTCGGTGTCGGAGTTCTTCCTGCAGCTGGCCCTTACCCGGTTGCCCGCCCACTTCGGGTGGACCGTCGAGGAGGGCGACGTGGACGAGCAGGCCATGGCGCGGCTGACGGAGCACCTGCACCCCCTGGGCCTGCTGCCCTGGCGCGAACTGGGCGCCCGTACCGAGTTCTTCGGCGGCCGGGACGTCATCGTGGCCCACAACACCGGCTTCGGCGACTTCGGGTTCGTCGCCTACGGCCGCAGCGAGCAGGCGCTGCTGCGGCTCGCCGGCGCGCTCGGCGTGGACTGGTCCGAGTGGATCTGCGAGCCGGAGAGCCGTCACGAGGATCGCTGAACGCCCGAGCACCTCCTGGTGGGCAACGCAGTGCATCGGAAGGGCCACGCAGGGCATACGCGCAGTGCGGGCGCCGGCCGGCGGCGGGCGCCCGGTGCGGTCAGGCGACAACTGCCCTGCGGGGGACGGGAGGTGACGCGATGGCATGGTGGTCGTGGCTGGTCGTGGCCGTCGTGTGCGTGCTGGTGGCGGCCGTGGCGGTGGCGGGTGTGCAGGCCCGCAGGCGGTCGGGGACGGTGCTGGCCGTGCGCCGGCGGCACGCGACGGGCCGGAGGGGGGCACGATGAGGGCCCCGTTGAGGCTGGCGTCCGAGCTGTCCGGGCGCCCGGTGGTGACCCTGGGCGGGGACGTCCTGGCGCAGATCAAGGACACCGTCTTCGACGTGCCCGCGGGGCGGATCGTCGGCTTCACGCTCAGCGGCCGCGGCGTGCTGGCCGGTCCGCTCAAGGAGAGCCTGCCGTGGCCGGGCGTCCACGCGCTGGGCCGGCATGCGGTGATGGTCACCGGCAAACAGGCGCTGGCCGGGCCGAAGGCCGTGGTGACGCCCGGCGACGCGGCCCGCGGGGCCGTGCTGGGCGTGAAGGTGCTGACCGATGCCGGCATGGAGGTGGGGTCGGTGAAGGACGTGGTGGTCGAGAGCGGCACCAGCGGCCGGGTGGCCGGGCTGCGGATCACCGCGGCCGACTCCGCCGACGGCCGGCGCCGGGACGTCTTCGTCCCGCACGACCAGGTCCTCTCGCTCTCCGGTCACGCCCTGGTCGTCCCGGCCGACGCCCGGCGCCTGGTGGCCGAGGAACTGCCCAGTTTCACCTCGCAGGCCGAGGTGTTCCTCACCCGGGAGGCAAGCTCGTGGTGATGCTGTTCTCCGCACTGCGGCACTGTCCCGTGGTCGGCATCGAGGAGGCCGCGGACCTCGGCCGGGTCGAGGCCGTCGGCCTCGCGCCGGCCGGGGCCGCCGTCGCCCACCTCCGGGTGAGCGGCGCCGGCCGGCATCCGCGCCTCGTACCGTGGAGCGCGGTGCACGCCGCGGGGCCGGACGCCGTCCTCGTACGGGCCGCCGAGGTGGCGGACGACGGCGAGGAGGAGGCCCCGGGGCAGCACGAGGCCCTGGGCACCCGGGTCCTGACGGACCTGGGCAACGAGCACGGCACGGTCGAGGACGTCGCCTTCGATCCCGCCACCGGGCGGATCCACACGCTCTACACGACGCTCGGTGCGGTGCCCGGGGAGCGCGTGATGGGGTTGGGCGACTACGCCCTGGTCGTCCGGGTCGCCCAGGGGGTCCGCGGGGCGTAGGCCGTCTCCGGCGGATCTTCGTCACGCGCCACCACGGCGCCCCGTCAGGGGCGCGGGGCGGTGTCGATCTGCGGCTGCGCCGCGTGGGCGCGATCAGCCGGCGACGGCCCGCAGCCGACACGCCACCCAGGGGTCCCGCGATCTGCGGGCACGTCGGGGCTTGTCGCGCCCAC
>NZ_JBFAPE010000068.1:0-6271 GCF_040675615.1 Streptomyces sp. NPDC049585
CCCCGCGCCCCTGACGGGGCGCTGCACCAGCCACGGCGCCCCGTCAGGGGCGCGGGGAACTGCGCGACAAGCCACGACGCACCCGCAGACGGGATGCCGTGTCACGCCCACGCGGCGGCAACCGCAGAACGACACCGCCCCGCGCCCCTTCGGGGCGCCCCTAGTCGGACACTCCTTCGAGCGGCGCGAGGACCGTGGTGCAGGATGTCTGACGCACCGTGACCTCCGGGGTCCGGCGCATCGGTGATCCCTGGCTACAGGCAGGTACATGTGACGAACAACTCCTCCGGGTCCGTGCCGCACGGCGCCCCCGCCCCCCTCCGCCCGGAACGGGGGCGGCGCCGGTGACCCGGGATGTGACTTTGCACGACGCCGTCGTCGCGGGCATCGCGGTGGCCGCAGGCCTGCTGGCGGCCCTCGTCCTGAAGGTCGTGCTGCGCTGGCTCGCCGAGCGGGCCCTGCGCACCAAGTGGATCGGCGACGACATCATCGTCGACGTGCTGCGCACGGTGGCGCCCTTCTCCGCGGTGGCCGCCGGCGTGGCGTCGGGAGCGGCGGCCCTGCCGCTGAACCACTCCGTCGGGCACACGCTCAACGAGGTGCTGGAGACCCTGGTCATCCTGGTCGCCTCCATCGCCGTCGCCCGGGTGACGGGCGAACTGGTGCAGACCGTGGCGCAGTCCCGGTCGGGCGTCGCCGGATCGGCCACGATCTTCGTCAACATCACGCGCATCGTGGTGTTCGCGATGGGCTTCCTCATCGTCCTGCAGACCCTGGGCATATCCATCGCCCCCCTGCTCACCGCCCTCGGCGTCGGCGGTCTCGCCATCGCCCTGGCCCTGAAGGACACCCTCGCCAACCTCTTCGCCGGCGTCCACATCCTGGTCTCCAAGACGGTCCAGCCCGGCGACTACATCCGCCTCACCAGCGGTGAGGAGGGCTACGTCGTCGACATCAACTGGCGCAACACCGTCGTCAAGCAGATCTCGAACAACCTGGTCATCATTCCCAACGGCAAGCTCGCCGGCACGAACATGACCAACTTCAGCCGCCCCGAGCAGAAGCTGTCGGTCAGTGTGCAGGTCGGCGTCGCCTACGACAGTGACCTGGACGAGGTCGAGCGCATCACCATCGAGGTCGCCGAGGGCGTGATGAAGGACATCGCCGGCGCAGTGCCCGACCACGAACCGGCCGTCCGCTTCCACACCTTCGGCGACAACCGGATCGGTTTCTCGGTGATCCTGGGCGTCGGCGAGTTCAGCGACAAATGGCGCATCAAGCACGAGTTCATCAAGCGCCTGCATCAGCGCTACCGCGCCGAGGGCATTCGCATCCCCGTCCCCGAACGCACCGTCTCCCTGCGCCAGGGCGACCTGCAGCAGGGCGACCTGCACCAGGGCGGCCGCGCCACCTCCGTCCCGCACCCGCGTGCGTGCCAGGACCCCGCCGTGGATGCCGCCGCGGACGTCGCCTTCGACGACCGTCGAAGCCCCTCGAATCCCTCACGCAGCGTGTGAAGAATCTCGCTGTGCGTGGCCACGGCGTCGCCTTCCGGCCACGCACAGCGACTTCCTCCACCGCGAGAAGGGACACCCCATGACCAGCAACCGCCCCACCCGTACCCGCTCCTGGGCCCTGATGGCCGCGCTCTGCCTGGCCGCCCTGGTGCTGCCGGCGTCCAACGCCTCCGCCGCGCCCGACCTGGCGCCCTCCTGCCCGGGCGGCTCCGTGTGCTTCTTCTCTGGCACCGACTATCACGGCACCAGCTGGGAGTGGACGGCCGCCAGCGGCTACCGCGACATGCCACCGGCGCTGCACGACAACGTCGGCTCCTTCGTGGCGAGCACCGAGGCGTGCTTCATCAACTGGGACCCCAAGGAGACCCGCCAGGTCAACAACGGCGACTGGCGCCGCGCCTACGGGAGCGACTTCGGCGGCCGGATCGACGGCGTCAACGGGGGCCGGTGCTGAGAAGGGCCGTGACGGCGCGGGCCGTCCGCGGGGTCAGGGCCGGATGAGCACCTTCAGCGCCTCGCGGGCGGCCATCGCACGATAGCCGTCGGGCACCTCTTCCAGGCCGATCGTCCGGTCGAAGACCCGGCCCGGCTCCAGCCGCCCCTCCAGCACGTCCGGCAGGAGCTCCTCGATGTACGCCCGGGCCGGGGCCACCCCGCCGGTCAGCGTGACGTTCCGCATGAAGACGGAGGGGCCCACCGGCGCCTGTTCGTACTGCGGCACGCCGACCCGGCTGACCGTACCGCCGTCCCGGACCACGCCGAAGGCGGTCTCCAGCGACTGCAGGGTGCCGACGCACTCCAGCACCGCATGGGTACCGTCTCCACCGGTCAGCTCCCGCACCCGCGCGATGCCCTCCTCGCCGCGCTCGGGGACCACGTCGGTGGCCCCGAAGTCCCGGCCCAGGTCCGTACGGGTGCGGTGCCGGCCCATCAGCACGATCCGCGGGGCGCCCAGCCGCCGGGAGGCCAGCACCGCCGACAGCCCGACCGCGCCGTCCCCGATCACGGTCACCGCCGTCTGCGGCCCGACACCGGCCCGTACGGCACAGTGATGGCCCGTGGGGAAGACGTCCGAGAGCGTCAGCAGCGACGGCAGCAGCGCGGAGTCCTCCCCGACCGGCACCTTCACCAGGGTGCCCTCGGCCTGCGGCACCCGCACCGCCTCGCCCTGGCAGCCGTCCACGCCGTCCTCCCCCCAGAACCCGCCGTTGCGGCAGGAGGTGTGCAGGCCCTCGGCGCAGAAGTCGCAGGTGTTGTCCGACCACACGAACGGCGCCACCACCACGTCGCCCCGCTTCAGCCCGGTCACCTGCCGCCCGGTCTCCTCCACCACGCCGAGGAACTCGTGCCCGATCCGGTCGCCCTCCTCGGTGCGCGGCCGGGATCCGTAGGGCCACAGATCACTGCCGCAGATGCACGAGCGCAGTACGCGCACCAGCGCGTCCGTGGCGTCCCTGAGCACCGGATCGGGCACGTCCTCCACCCGTACGTCCCCCGCGCCATAGATGACAGTCGCTCGCATGACGGGACCTTTCGTGGACCGATGTGCTCCCGCCATCGTCACCCGCCCGCCCGCGCCCGGCCTGCTGCCGTTCCCCCGGTCGGCCCAACGCCGCCGGTTGCCCGCCGCCGCCTCCACCAGCGGCTGCGCCGGCCGGAGGCCGGGTGCCGCCTCGCGTGCCCGGGCCCGCCCGGGCACCCTCGGAAGCGGGTGACGTCGAAGGAGGACGGGCCGAAATGAAGCTTGTCGTCGACCTGAACCGCTGCCAGGCCTTCGCCCAGTGCGTCTTCCTGGCCCCCCAGGTGTTCACGCTGCACGGCGAGGAGACGCTGCTGTACGAGCCGCGCTTCGACGCCGCCCACCGCGACGACGTCCTGCGGGCCGCTGCCGCCTGCCCCGTCCAGGCCATCCTCGTCGACCGCCTCGACGATCCCGGGGCGGGAGACACCGATGGCCGCTGAGCACGCCGCACGCACACCGGTGAAGAACGGCCGCATCGTGATCGTCGGCGCCTCGCTCGCCGGCCTGCGCGCCGCCGAACACCTGCGCGACGAGGGCTTCGCCGGCCCCCTCACCCTCATCGGCGACGAACCCCACGAGCCCTACGACCGGCCGCCGCTGTCCAAACAGGTGCTCCTCGGCCGGGCGGCACCCGAGGACACCGGCCTGCCCCGGCGCCGCGCCGTCGACGCCGCATGGCGCCTGGGCACCGCCGCCACCGGCCTCGACCGCGACGGACGGCGGGTCCTGCTCGCGGACGGCGACGCCGTCCCCTACGACCGCCTGCTCATCGCCACCGGTGTACGCGCCCGGCCCTGGCCGCAGGAGAACGAGGCCGCCCTGGACGGGGTGTGCCTGCTGCGCACCCGCGACGACACCGCCCGGCTCGCCCGGCGACTGGCCGCCCGCCCGCGCCGCGTCCTGGTCGTCGGCGCCGGCTTCACCGG
The DNA here is from genome assembly GCF_040675615.1 of Streptomyces sp. NPDC049585. NCBI lineage: Bacteria > Bacillati > Actinomycetota > Actinomycetes > Kitasatosporales > Streptomycetaceae > Streptomyces > Streptomyces sp. NPDC049585. The sequence goes on from NZ_JBFAPE010000068.1 coordinate 3,966, forward strand.
CTCGGAGATCGCCTCCGCCTGCCGGCACCGCGGCATCGAGGTCACCGTCGCCGAACGCGGCCCCGCACCCCTGGTCGGCGCCCTCGGTGGAGTGATCGGAGCCGTCGCGGCCGACCTGCAGCGCACCCACGGCGTCGACCTGCGCTGTTCGGTCACCGTCACCGCGCTGGAGGGCGACCCCGCCGGCCGGCTGCGCCGCGCCCACCTCTCCGACGGCACGGTCCTGGACGTCGACGTCGCCGTGGTGGCCCTGGGCTCGATCCGCAACACCGCCTGGCTGGAGGGCTCCGGCCTGGCCGCCGGCCCCCGCGGCATCGCCTGCGACGCGGGATGCCGGGCCTTCGACGTCCACGGCATCGTCACCGACGACGTCTTCGCCGCGGGCGACGTGGCCCGCACCCCGCACCCGCTGTTCGGCTACCAGTTCCTGTCGCTGGAGCACTGGGGCAACGCGGTGGCACAGGCGGAGACCGCCGCACACAACATGATCAGCCCCGGCCCGGCCCGCCGCCCGCACCTGTGGATGCCCGCCTTCTGGTCGGCCCAGTTCGGAGTGAACATCAAGTCGGTGGGCGTCCCCTCCATGGCCGACGAGGTGATCGTCACCCAGGGCTCCCTGGCCGAACGCCGCTTCGTGGCCGCCTACGGCCACCAGGGGCGCATCATCGCCGCGGCCGCCTTCGACCAGGCGAAGTGGATGGGCTTCTACGCGGACCTCATCGAGCGGGCCGCCCCCTTCCCGCCGGCGTTCCCCACCGTCGACCGCCGCCCCGAGGGACTGCACCCCGTGCCCGCCGCCTTCCCCGACCCCGCCCTGCCCAGCCACGGCCCCACGGTCACCCTCACCGGCCACTCGCCCAGCGAACGCCGCGTGCACTTCACCCCCGCCCGGGCCTGACCGGCCGACGTCCGCCCGCCCCGAGGAGATACGACCCGTGCCGTCCAGCAGCCCGGTCCAGCGGATCACCGACCCCGCCCACCGCGCCGACCCCTACCCCCTCTACGCCGAACTCCGCCGCACCCCCGTCGTCCGCGACGACAGCGGCATCCACCTGGTCACCACCTACTGGGAGATCCGGCAGCTGCTCGGCGACCCGCGCATCAGCTCCGACGCCCGCAACCTCGCACCCGGGGCGAAGAGCCTGCTCGCCTCCGACGAGGACAACCCCGCCCTGCCACCGTCCTTCATCCGCCTCGACCCGCCCGAACACGACCGGCTGCGCCGCCTGGCCACCCGCCCCTTCGGCCCGCCCCACAGCCCCCGCCGCATCCACGACATGCGCGGCGAACTGGCCCGCACCGTCACGGACCTGATCGACGGCCTCGACGGGCGCGGCGAATTCGACGTCGTCGACGACGTCGCCTACCCCTTCCCGGTCGCCGTGATCTGCCGGCTGCTCGGCGTCCCCAGGGAGGACGAGCCGCACTTCCGCCGCATGGTCGACGTCGTCGTCGCCGGCATCGACCCCGGCGAGGACGATCCCGAACGCCGCCGCACGATCCAGCAGGGCCGCCTCGAACTGGGCCAGTACATGGCGGAGCTGATCGACAAGCACCGCCGGGCCCCCGGCGACGACATGCTCTCCGCCCTCGCCACCGACGAGGGGCCCGAGGGCAGCCTGTCCACGATCGAACAGATCAGCACCTCCGTACTCCTGCTCATCGCCGGCCACGAGACCACCGTCAACCTCATCACCAACGGGATGCTCACCCTCCTGCGCCACCCCGAGGCACTGGCACGCCTGCGCCAGGACCCGCAGACGGCGCCCGCCGTCGTCGAGGAACTGCTGCGCTACGAGCCTCCCGTGCAGCTCCTGCCCCAGCGCACCACCCTCGACGACATCGACATCGCCGGCACCGTCATCCCCAAGGGCGCGCCCGTGTGGCTGCTGCTCGCCTCCGGCAACCGGGACCCGCACCGCTTCACGGATCCCGACCGCTTCGACCCCGCCCGCACCGACATTCAGCACCTGGGCTTCGGCTTCGGCGTGCACCACTGCTTCGGGGCACCGCTGGCCCGGCTGGAGGCCCAGCTGGCCCTGACCGAACTCGCCCGCCGCCTGCGCGCCCCGCGCCTGATCGCCGACCCGCCCCCGTACCGCCCCAGCCCCGTCCTGCGCGGCCCCCGCCATCTGCGGGTGGCCTTCGACGGCCTGGACCACGGCGCCCCGTAGGGGCGCGGGGCGGTGTCGATGTGCGGCTGCCGCCGCGTGGGCGCGACAAGCCCCGACGTGCCCGCAGATCGCGGGACCCCTGGGTGGCGTGTCGGCTGCGGGCCGTCGCCGGCTGATCGCGCCCACGCGGCG
>NZ_JBFAPE010000069.1:0-6185 GCF_040675615.1 Streptomyces sp. NPDC049585
GGCGCGATCAGCCGGCGACGGCCTGCAGTCGACGCGCCGGGGGCGAAGCGCGGCACCCCATCTGCGGGCGCGTCGTGGCTTGTCGCGCCCACGCGGCGGCAGCCGCACATCGACTAGGGGTCCCGCGCCCCTGACGGGGCGCCGTGGTGGCTGCGTGACGAAGATCCGCCGGACACGGCCTAAGGCCGCCGTACGGCGTGCCCCGCGGCGACGAGCAGCACCCCGCCGGCCGCCGCCAGCAGAACCACGTGCGGCCGCAACCCCTCGCGCAGGGCCCACGCGCCCAGCAGGCCGCCGGCGAACATGGCCCCCACCGTCGCCGTGCGGCGCAGCTGGCTGGGCGCGTCGGAGGAGATCCGCGAGTCCACGGCCAGGGGCGAGCCGCCGAGCAGCCCGGTCAGCGCCCGGGTGGCCACCGTCGTGGGCAGGTCCGGCACCTTCGCCCGCAAGGTGGTGATGTTGCGCATGCCCATCGCGACCGCCACGATCGCTGCCACCGCATAGTGCCGTGCGGTCAGCGGCGCACCGGTGCCGCCGATGCCCCAGGAGACCGCCGCGCCCACCGCCAGCAGGACGGCCTCCGCCACCAACCCCGCCGCCAGCCACCGCCGTCCGCGGGCGTCCGCGCCCGACTCGAACCGCGAACCGAGCACCGCCCCCACCACGAAGCCGCCGAGCGAGGCGGTCGAGGCGGCAGGGGACAGGCCGCCCTGCCCGGCGAGGGAGAAGCCGAGCAGGAGCAGGTTGCCGGTCTGGACCGAGGTGAAGACCGGCCCCAGCACCAGGAAGCTGACGGCCTCCACGACCCCCGTGGTCACGGTGAGCGCCGCCATGGCCACCGGAAGGGCGCCGCGGCCCTCCCCGGGCCACGGCCGGCCGGCGGTTTCCGTCATAGACGGACCATAGGACCGCAGGCCGCGCCGAGGGGACAGGAGCGGCCGGACACTCCCCGACACTCCGCGCAAATCACGCACACTGCGGCCGAATGCGTGGAATATGGGCGCACAGTGCCAGGAATCGCCATTCCTGTGGAAGAAGTGGCTGGCAGGGAAATGCCGCCCAGGGTCCGGGAGAACTGCAGCGCATGACCGACACTCAGCACACCCCCGCGGCCTCGCCCGGCCACCCCGCCCCCGCCTCCGCGGGCGAGCGGCTGGCGACCTGGGCCGATGGCCGCATCGGTCTGTTCTCGCTGGCCAAGGCGAACCTCAGGAAGATCTTCCCCGACCACTGGTCCTTCATGCTGGGCGAGGTCGCCCTCTACTCGTTCCTCATCATCATCGTCACCGGCGTCTATCTGACGATGTTCTTCAAGCCCAGCATGAACGAGGTCGTCTACCACGGCTCCTACGCACCGCTGAGCGGCATCCTCATGTCGGAGGCGTACCGCTCCACGCTCGACATCAGCATGGACGTCCGCGGCGGCCTGCTGCTGCGCCAGCTGCACCACTGGGCGGCCCTCGTCTTCATCATGGCGATGACCGTCCACATGATGCGCGTCTTCTTCACCGGCGCCTTCCGCAAGCCGCGCGAACTCAACTGGCTCATCGGCGCGGGCCTGCTCATCCTCGGCATGTTCGACGGATTCATGGGCTACTCCCTGCCCGACGACCTGCTCTCCGGCACCGGGATCCGCTTCATGGAGGGTGCGATCCTCTCCGTGCCCATCATCGGCACCTACCTGGTGATGTTCATCTTCGGCGGCCAGTACCCCGGCACCATCTGGATCCCCCGGTTCTTCACCGTCCACGTGCTGCTGATCCCCGGCATCATGCTCGGTCTGCTCGTGGCCCACCTGATCCTGGTCTTCTACCACAAGCACACCCAGGGATACGGCCCCGGCCGCAGGAACCAGAACGTCGTCGGCATGCCCCTGATGCCTGTCTACATGGCGAAGGCCGGCGGCTTCTTCTTCCTCGTCGGCGGCATCCTCGCCGTCTTCTCCGCCATCGCCCAGGTCAACCCCATCTGGGCGTACGGCCCCTACCGGCCGGACCAGGTCACCACCGACGCCCAGCCCGACTGGTACATGGGCTTCGCCGAAGGCCTCATCCGCGTGATGCCCGGCTGGGAGATCAACTTCCTCGGCCACACCCTCGTGCTCGGCGTCTTCATCCCGCTGGTGGTCTTCCTGCTGGTCTACCTCGCCCTGTGGCTCTACCCCTTCTTCGAGGCCTGGCTCACGGGCGACAAGCGCGAACACCACATCGCCGAACGGCCCCGCAACAACCCCAACCGCACCGCCTTCGGCGCCGCCTGGATCGCCGAATACGCCATCCTCCTGATCGGCGGCGGCAACGACCTGTTCGCCACGCACTTCCGCCTCTCGCTCAACGCGATCAGCTGGACCGTGCGCATCGGCTTCTTCGTCCTGCCCGTCCTGGTCTTCCTCATCACCAAGCGGTGGTGCCTGGGCCTGCAGCGCCGCGACCGGGAGAAGATCCTGCACGGCCGCGAGTCCGGCGTCATCGTGCGCCGCCCGCACGGCGAGTACGTGGAGATCCACGAGCCCCTGCCCCAGGCCGACCTGTACACCCTCACCGCGCACGACCAGCCCCGCCCCTACGAGCTGCCGCCCCCGGTGGACGAGAACGGCGTCCCCCGCAAGGTCGGCTGGACCCAGCGGCTGCGCGCCCGCCTCGCCCGCACCTACTACGGCCCCTACGGCCAGATCGCCAAGCCCACCGCCGAGGAGTACCGGGCGGTCCACGCCGCCCACGAGAGCGTCGAGCACCACAAGCTCGCCGAACGCAGCAGCCACTGACAACGGGCCCGGCCGGCAGGACGGTGAGACACGTGCCCCGACTGCGCCTGCGCACCCCCCGGCCCTACCCGTTCGGCCTGCTCGTCCCGGTGGCCCGTACGGCCACCCGGACGGCGGCCGAGGAGGTCCGCCGCTTCCTCGGCACCCACCGGATCCGCTCCACCGTGGCCGACTGCACCCCGCGCGGCCGCGGCCGGCGCCGCTCGCCGTGGAAGCTGCAGGTCCTGGTCTTCCCCGACGACGCCGGCCGCGCCCGCCGCCTGGTCAACGACTGGACCCTGCCGGCCGACGCCCCCGACTAGGTCCGCCCCGTCAGGGGCGCGGGGCGGTGTCGATATGCGGCTCCGCCGCGTGGGCGCGCCACCACGGCGCCCCGTCAGGGGCGCGGGGAACTGCGCGATCAGCCGACGACGGCCCGCAGCCGACACGCCACCCCGGGGGCCGACTGCGGGCCGTCGCGGGCTGATCGCGCAGTTCCCCGCGCCCCTACGGGTCGCCCTAGCGCGGCAGTACCGACCGCACGGCCTCCTCCGACCGGCCCACCACCGTCGTGCCGTCGTCGGCCGTGATGATCGGCCGCTGGATCAGCGACGGGTGCGTCGCCAGCGCCTCGATCCACCGCCCGCGATCCGCCTCCGTACGCCCCCACTCGGCGACGCCCAGCTCCTTGGCCGCGGCCTCGCCCGTCCGGGTGATGTCCCACGGCTCCAGCCCCAGGCGGCCGAGCACCTCTCGCAGCTCCTCGGCACTCGGCGGCTCCTCCAGGTACCGCCGGACGGTGTACTGCGCCCCCTCGGCATCCAGCAGGGACAGCGCGGAGCGGCACTTGCTGCAGGCGGGATTGATCCAGATCTCCATGGCCCAAGAGACTGCCACATCCTCGCACGCACAGTGGCCCGGCCCCACCGGGGGCCGGGCCACACGGACGACAAGGGTCAGGCGGTGGTGCGGCGGCGGTGCACGACGACGGCCGCGGCGCCCGCTGTCGCAAGGGCCGCGCCGCCGCCGGCCACCGGCAGCCACGTGGGGCCGGCGGGGGAGGACGCGGCCGTCGGCGCCGGGTGGTCCTCGGGGAGCGCGTAGCCGCCGGCCAGGCCCTTGCGGTCGTACGCCGAGCCGGGCTGCTTGTCGCCGTAGCGCTTGGCCACCAGCTGCTGGTACGCCGCGAGCGTGACGCGCGAGGCGCCCTGCAGGGCCACGCCCGCCTCCTTGTTCAGCGGCTCGACGAACCCGTCGCCGGTCAGCCGGTACCAGCCGTGGACCTGCGGCTCCATGAAGGTGCGCGCCTGCTCGGTGCCGCGCTCGGCCGCGGCGATGTCCGCCTCCCCGTCCCGGATCCCGGCCAGCTGCCAGGAGCCGCCGGCTGGCTGCGGGGCGAGCAGGACCGCGGCCTGGTGGCCGTCGGTGGCCGAGACGCGGGAGGCGAGGTAGGACAGCCGCAGGGCCGAGGCGGCGCTCGCCCGGGCCCTGCCGGTGACGAACTCGGGCGCGAGCTCGTACATCGGCACCGGCTTCTTCAGGTCGAAGCCGGGCGCCGCCGCGGCCAGACCGCGTCGGGCGCCCGCCGAGGTGCCGCCGTCCGCGCCGCCGTCGGAGCGGTGCTGGGTGGCGGTCAGGAAGCGGGCGACGGTGTCGTGGACCTGGCCGGAGCGCAGCACCTGCTGGGCGGCGGTGTAGTCGGACGGCGCGGGGGCGGCGGGCCCGTCGGCTGCCTGGGCGGAGGTCATGGTGCAGACGGTGACGGCGGCAGCGGCCGCGAGAGCGGCGGCGGCCCGTCGGGTGAGGGAACGGTGCATGGTGGGTTGCCTCCTCAGGCGTGGATGCCGATGCGCGAGTGGGTCCACCGGAAGGAGTTGTTCCCGGCGTAGGTGGAGTAGTTCCACCACGTGTACGTCTGGGTGCTGGGCCAGGGATCGCCGACCGCCACCATGTTGCTGGTGCTGTCGTAGCCGTAGATGACGTTCATGTGACCGCCGCCGGAGGTCCAGCCGATGCGGACGGCGAACGGGCGCCCGTTGGCTATCTCGTTCTGCGTCTCGCCGAAGGAGGCGCTGCGCCACAGGTCGGTGCCGCTGTTGCGGAAGCCCATGGTGCGCAGGCCGTTGGCCATGTCACCGAGCGTCGCGGGCCGGTTGTTGCAGTCCAGGCCGCTGTTGCCCTGCTGGGCCAGGCGGCAGAAGTCGTACTGGTTGTAGGAGGTGTAGCCCCAGTAGTTGGCGATCGTCAGGCCGGAGGCGTCCCAGCACCACTGGTCGCGGACCTGCTTCTGCATGCCGATGTTCAGGGCCGTCCACCCGGTGGGCCGGCTGGTGCCGCACGACGGCAGGGAGCCGGTGTCCTCCCGGATGAACGCGTCGGCGATGTAGTAGGCGCCCGACCAGATCCAGCGGTTGTTGTTCTCGACGCTGTCGCCGGTGGTGCGGCACTGCATCGGGATGCGGTCGCCGATCGCGGAGGTGCCGGTGACGTTCGAGGTCAGGGACGGCAGGGAGCGCTGGTTGATGGTGGGGAAGTTGCCCTGCCCGGCCACGACCGTGCCGGTGACCGCGGCCTGGGCCTGTGGGGCGGCGCCGAGCATCAGACCGCCGGACATCACGGCGGCGGCCAGGGTGGACAGGACGGCCTTCCCGCGCCCGGGTGTGCGTGCCGGGGTGCGGGAGGACCTGCGGAATCTGTGCATGGGGGGTTCCTCTTCGTACTGTTGCGTACTTTTCAGACGTGGCGTGTGTGCCGGCGCCGCCACCACAGGGCGGCCAGGGCGCCGGCGCCGGCGACGCCGAGCGCGGTGATGCCGATGGTCACCGCGCCCGGCCCGTCGCCGGACGCATCGGAAGCGGCCCCGCTCGTGGGCGAAGGCGAGGGTGCGGCCGGCCGGGCCGCGGAGCGCGCCGGTGCGGCGGGCCCGGCGGATGCGCCGGTGGCACCGGCCAGGGACGCGGCGGTCACCTCGGCGCGGTACTCGGCACGGCCGAGCGCGGGGAAGGCCGTCTGGGCGGTGACCGTCCACCGGCCCGCCGGCAGTGCCTCGGCGGTGGTGTACGCCCCCGGCTCGCCCGGCACCGGGACGAAGCGCCAGGGGCCCAGCGTGGTGCCGTCGGAGGAGGTCGCGGTGAAGGTGCCGGCGACCCGCTCGTCCACCGGGTGGCCGTCCTCCTCCCACGTCGCCTTGGTGGTGGGGTGCCCCGCGGTCACACCGGAGCCGGTGAGGCTGATGGTGTCCCCGTGGGCGTGGGCCGTGGTCGCGCCGGCGAGGGTGAGCAGGCCGGCGAGGACGGTGGCCGCGGCCGTGGCGCGGCGGTGGTGCATGAGCACGTGACTTCCGTGGGTGGGGGAGGGGTGGTGGCCGCGCACGTGCAGGTTGCGGTGGCCGGTGCGGCGGTAGGCCAGGCGGTGGATGAGCCACGGGTAGCCGTGGTAGGCG
>NZ_JBFAPE010000070.1:0-5755 GCF_040675615.1 Streptomyces sp. NPDC049585
GGGAACTGCGCGATCGGCCGGCGCCAGCCTGCAGCCGACACGCCACCCTGGGGGCCGACTGCGGGCGCGTCGTGGCTTGTCGCGCAGTTCCCCGCGCCCCTTACGGGGCGCCGTGGTGGCGCACCACGAAGATCCGCCGGGCGCGCCCTAGCACGTTCACGCCCCGCGAGGTGACCTTTCACCGAGCGTGATGATCTTCTCACACCTGTGTCCCGCCTGATGACTTTTCAGCCGCTGTCCGGTGTTCTTACCGCCGACAGCCATGAAATGGGCATGACTACAGGACTGGTGGGAAATGAACGGTAAATTCCGCTCTTTGTGGAACCTGCGGCGTTCCGGCGGAGACACGCAGACGACGACCAGAACGCTCCGCAGCAGGATCGCCGCGGCGGTCGGCGCCGTCGTCCTGGCCGCCACCGCCTTCACCGGCGCCGCCACCGGCACGGCCGTGGCCCGGGCGGAGGGCGGCTGGTCCTGCTCCGGCGCACCCGTCCCCGACGGATGGGTCATCACCAACTACGACCGCAACGGCTGCAGGGGCGCCGGCGCCTGGTACCAGCAGCCCGTCAAGGACGGCATATGGACCTGCTCCGGCTCGCCGATCGTCTCCGGCTACGTCATCACCAACTACAGCCGCCTCGGCTGCAACGGCATCGGCGCCTGGTACCACCAGCTCGCGCGTGACGGCCGCTGGACCTGTGCCGGCTCGCCGATCCCGCCCGGCTACGTGACCACCGGCTACAACCGCACCGGCTGCGAGGGCATCGGCGCCTGGTTCCACCAGCTCGTCCGCAACGGCATCTGGACCTGCCCCGGCTCGCCCATCCCGCCCGGCTACCGCAGCACCACCTACTCCGCAGGCGGCTGCAACGGCCTCGGCGCCTGGTTCACGGTCCGCGCCTGACCGTCCCTCGCCCCGCCGGCGCGGCCCACCGGGCGCCGGCGGGGCGCACCCCCCCTCAGCCCTCCGGGAAGAGCACCGCCGCCACGTGCCGGGTGTCGGCGTACTCCACGACCGAGACGATCCTGCCCTCCCGCACCGTGAAGATGCCGAGGCAGCGGTTGTCGTACACGCCCCCCTGCACGGTACGGGCCTTCGAGGTCCACTCGGCGACCACCCGGTCGCCCTCGGCGATCGTGCCGATCAGTTCGATCTCCAGGGTGCCGGGGACGAACGCCGGCCCCATGCCGCCCAGGAACTCCTCGACGATCGCCCGGCGCCCCCGCCACACCTTCGAGACCGGCAGATCACCCGGGTAGTGCCAGGTCGCGTCCTGCGCGAAGCTGTCGAGGATGACGTCCGCGTCGCCGTCACGGACGGCCTCCACGTACCGGACGACGACGGTCCTGGGGTCGGTGGTCATGGTCATGGTGGTATCTCCTTGAAGTGGTGACGGTCATTCAGGACATGAAGTGACGTGAAGTGGTGCCGGTCGTTCAGGAAAGGGTGAGCACGGCCTTGCCGCGGATGCGGCGGTCGCGCAGATCGGTCAGGACGGCCGCGGTACCGGCCCAGTCCGCGACGCGGCCGATCTCCGGGTGCAGGCGGCCGGTGGCCGTCAGCCGCACGAGCGTCGCCAGGTCGTCGCCGAGCCCGCCGCGCGGGTCCAGATAGTGGAAGTGGCGGATGACGGCCGACTCGGGTCCGGAGAAGAAGTCGAAGAAGTCGAGCGTCACCGGCGTCCGGCTGGCCTGCCCGAACCAGATGAGCGTGCCGCCCCGCGCAAGCCGCGCGAGGGCCGCGGGCAGGGCCCGGCCACCGGTGGACTCCAGCACGATGTCGTACGGACCGTGCGCGTCCGCCGCATCGTGGACGACTTCCGCCGCGCCGAGCCCCAGGAGCCCGGCCCCGCGTTCGGCGTCGCGGGTCACGGCGGTGACCTCCGCCCCGGCGGCCGCCGCGAGCTCGGTCACATAGTGGCCGACGCCGCCCGACGCGCCGGTCAGCAGCACCCGCCGCCCGGCCACCGGCCCGGCCGCGCGCAGCAGCCGCAGCGCGGTGATCCCCGCCAGCGGCAGCGCCGCGCCCTGCACCGCGGAGAGCGTGTCCGGCAGCACCGCGAGCGCGTCCGTCGGCACCGCCACGAACTCCGCCCAGCCGCCCGCCATGGGATGACCCACGACCCGCGCAATGCCGGTGGGCCCGCTCCCGTCGGCGGCCGGCTGCACGACGAGCCCCGCCACGTCCTTGCCCGGCCGGTCGCCGGGCAGCGGCGCCTCCAGCTTGAACGTCTCGCCCCGGTTGACCGAGAACGCCTCGACCCTCACCAGCGCTTCGTTGGCGCGCGGCGTCGGTTCCGCAACGTCGGCCAGGACGACCGGTTCGGCGGGATCCCCCGTCGGTATGAACGCTTTCACTGCCTTCCGCCTCCTTGGTGGTGCCTGAAACACATCCCACCGGGGCGGACCGCCCGCCGGCCAACAACCACGCCCCCCGGCCGACAACGCACAGTTGTCGCATAAGGTCAGCGGCATGGACCTCGACCTCGCACTGGTCCGTGCGTTCGTGGTGACCGCCGAGACGCTGCACTTCGGGCGCGCCGCCGCACGGCTGAACACCAGCCAGCAGGCCCACTCCAAGCGCATCGCCCGCCTGGAGTCGCTGCTCACCGTCCGGCTGTTCGAGCGCGACGGCGGCATCCGGCTCACCGAGGCCGGCCGGCGCTTCGAGCCGGCCGCCCGCGAAGCCCTCGCCGCGGGCGACCGCGCCCTCGCCGCGGCCCTGGACACCGGACAAGCCGTACGCATCGACGTCTGGGGCCACCTGTACGCGCCCCTGCGCACCGTCGCCCAGGCGGTGCAGGCGCTTGGCACCGTGGAACCGGGCCCGGCACGCGACTGGCCGTCAGCCGCGGCCGCCCTGCTGCGCGGCGATGCCGACCTGGGCTTCGGCCGGGTGCACCCGCTGCCCGGCGGCCACGACGCGGGGCTCGCCCAGCGGCTCGTCCGCCTGGAACCCGTCGACGTCGTCGTCAGTGCCACCCACCCGCTGGCCGGGGCGGCCCAGCTGCGCCCCGCCGACCTGCGCGACAGCACGCTGTGGTCCCCCGCCGAACTGACCCGGCTCGACTTCCTGCGCCGCTTCGCCGACGAGTTCCGCATCGCCCGCCGCCAGGACGGGCCCAACCTGGGCCCCGAGCACCTCGTCCGCCACGTGCGCAGCGACCCGGCCTGCTTCACGCTCTTCCCCGCCGACGCGCCCCTGCCCGACCCCGGCGGTCTGCGCTGCATCCCCCTCGTCGCCCCCACCCCGCTGTACGCGTGGTCGCTCGCCTGGCGCGAGACCCACCGCCACCCCCTCCTCGACACCCTGCTGCGCGGCTTCACCGACGCGGGCCGCACCCGGCGCTGGCTGGACTACGACCCCGAGCGCGACTGGCTCCCCGACACCGACCACCCCAAACTCGCGACCGCCGGCCCCGCTTGACGTTCCCTACCTTGACGTTCCCCACGGTGCGCCGGGAGACCGGGGACGGCGGTCCGCCCACCGAGCGGGCGCGCCGCGACGTCTCGTGGATGCTCACCGGGAGCCGTGGGCAGCACCCTTGCGCGGGGGAGCGGACCTGTAGTGCGCTGTGCCCCATGGGGAAGAAGAGAACTGCGAGGAGTACGGCACAACCCATCGCCATCTTCATCGCCGCCCTGACGGCGGCAGCCGTCTGGACGGGCGCGCCGGCCGGACCGCGGGCGCACGCCACCGAACCCGGCACGGGCAGCCCGCCCGCGGCCGGCGCGCACGGACCGGCCGGCATCGACCTCGACACGGTGACCATCCCGGAGCTGCAGGCCCGCATGGCCGGCGGCTCGCTCACCCCGACCGCCCTGACCACCGCCTATCTGCGGCGGATCGAGGAGATCAACCCCAGGATCAGGGCGGTCCTGCGCACCGATCCCACGGCCCTACGCCAAGCGGCCGCCAGCGACGCCCGGCACCGCCACGGCCGCACCCTCGGCCCCCTCGACGGCATCCCCGTCCTCCTGAAGGACAACGTCGACACCCGCGACCTGCCGACCACAGCGGGCTCCCTGGCCCTCGCGGGAAGCCCACCGGCCACCGACGCCGCCCTCGTGACCCGGCTGCGCCGGGCCGGAGCCGTGATCCTGGGCAAGACCAACCTGTCCGAATGGGCGAACTTCCGCGCCGCCAAGCCCACTTCGGGCTGGTCCGCCGTGGGCGGGCAGACCCACAACCCGTACGTCCTGGACCGCAACCCCTGCGGATCGTCCGCCGGATCGGCCGCCGCCCTGGCCGCATCACTGGCACAGGTGGCGATCGGTACCGAGACGGACGGCTCCATCGTCTGCCCGGCAGGGATGAACGGCGTGGTCGGACTCAAACCGAGCCTCGGCATGGTCAGCCAGAGCGGTGTCGTGCCCATCTCGGCCGAACAGGACACCGCGGGCCCCATGGCGCGCAACGTGACCGACGCCGCACTCACCCTGGCGGTGCTCACCGACGACGCCACCGCGCACCCCGCCCCTGCCCCTGCCCCTGCCCCCGCTCCGAGCCACGACCTGCGCGGCCGGCGGATCGGCCTGTGGCGCCTGCCCGCCCTCGGCCCGCAGGTGGACGCCGTGATGACCCGTACGGCGCAGAAGCTGCGCGCAGCCGGGGCCGAGGTCGTCGAGGTCACCCTCCCGTACCAGGAACGACTGGCCGAGCTCGAGTTCCCCGCCCTGCTGAGCGAGTTCCACCGGGACATCGACACCTATCTGGCCACCCGCAACGGCCCGCGCGACCTCGCCGGACTGATCGAGTTCAACCGCACCCACCCGGCCGAGCGGACCTGCTTCGCCGGCCAGGAGCTGTTCGAACAGGCCCTCGCCGCGCCACCCACCACCAGCACGCGCCACCGGGCGATGCGCGCCGAGCTGAAGGACCTCTCCCGCCGCTCCATCGACGAGACCATGGCCGCCCACCACCTGGACGCCATCGCCTCGCCGACGAACCCGCCCGCCTGGACCACCGACTGCGCCCGCGGCGACAACGACGTGATCCCGTCCTCCACCCCGGCGGCCGTGGCCGGCTATCCGTCGCTGTCCGTACCCGCCGGCTCCGTCGGCGAGCTGCCCGTCGGACTCCTCCTGCTGGCCGGCGACCACCAGGACGCCGGGCTGCTGTCCCTGGGCGCGGCCGTGGAACACCACCTGAACGCCTGGCGGGCGCCGCGCCACCTGCCGACGACCGGGACCGCCCGCTAGCGGGGCGCCCGCCCGCCGCTCACTGCCGCTCGTCGTCCTCCGCGAGGGCGCTGCGCACCTCCGCCCCGGCCTTGTCCAGCTCCTCGGGCGACTTCTCGCGCAGCGCCCGCTCCCTTTCCGCCCTGGGCATGCCGCTCAGCAGGAATTCGGCATTGTCGGAGAGCTTCTTGCGCTTCTTCTCGGGCTCGGCCACGGGGCTTCCTTTCGTACGGGCGGACATCCCCTCCAGTGGACCGCCGCAGTCACCGCTGCGCCCCGCCGACTCGTCCAGAAGGACGACAGCGGCGCGTAGCGTCCGGGGGCCGGAGGGTGAGCCGGTGGGGGCGGGGATGTGAGCCGCCCCATGAGACCTGGATCACCTACGAGACGCGGCCGTAGTCGACCGTTTGCGGTGCTTCCCGGAGTGGCGGATTCGCTTGCCCGGGACAGCGTTCGGAGCACGATTCAGGGCCGTATTGGGGGGCTTTGCCAGGGGTTTCGAGCGCCGCTAACAATGGCTGAGTCGCACGGCGCCGTCCGATCGAGAACGGCGCTTCTTCATGCGCCGTCCGGG
>NZ_JBFAPE010000071.1:0-4516 GCF_040675615.1 Streptomyces sp. NPDC049585
CCAACCCACCCCCCACCACACCCCACAAACCCTCCGGCGACACCACCCCACCCGGAAAACGACACCCCATACCCACAACCACCACCGGATCATCAGTCAATGAACCACCGGGCAGAGGAAGGGGTTCGGTTCCTGATTCCGAGGCGCGGGAATCTCCTGCCAGCGACTCCAGATATCCGGCGAGAGCACCCGGGGACGGATAGTCGAAGACGACGGTCGACGGCAAAGCCAACCCTGTCCTCGCCGACAGGCGGTTCCGCAGCTCCACGCCCATCAGCGAATCCAGACCCAGGTCCCGGAACGAGGTGCCCTCGTCGAAGTCGCTCCATCCGGAGACCTCGGTGACGGCGGAGGTGACGAGGTCGCGCACGGCTGTCGCGGGCATCGCGGCAGCGCCGGCAGCGCCGGCAGCGGGTCGGCGGGTGCCGGTCAGGGCGCGGAGGAGGGGCGGGGGCGCCGGCTCCGCGCGGCGTACGGCGGCCAGGTCGAGCGGGGTCGCCACGACGACGGGCTCGTCGGCGGTCCTGGCGGCGTCGAGGAGCCGCGGCCCGAGCCCGGTGCCGACGGGCAGCAGTCCGCCACGGGCGAAGCGCTCCCTGTCGTGCCGGGTCAGCCGGCCCGCCATGCCCTCGTCGTGCTCCCACAGCCCCCAGGCGAGCGAGCGGGCCGGCAGCCCGAGGGCGCTGCGGTGCTCGGCGAGGGCGTCCAGGAAGGCGTTGGCGGCAGCGTAGTTGGCCTGGCCGGGCGTGCCGGTGGTGCCGGAGACCGACGAGAAGAGCAGGAACTCCCGGACCGGCAGGTCGCGGGTGAGTTCGTGCAGGTGCCAGGCGGCGTCGGCCTTCGGCCGCAGGACGGTCCTCAGGTGCTCGGGGGTGAGCGAGGCGAGGGTCGCGTCCTGCAGGGTGCCGGCCGTGTGCACGACCGCGGTCAGGGGCCGGTCTCCGGGGATCGTGGCGAGCAGGGCGGCCAGGGCTTCCCTGTCGGCGGTGTCGCAGGCGACCGTCCGTACCTGTGCGCCGAGCCCGGTGAGTTCGGCGGCGAGTGCCGCGGCGCCCGGGGCGGAGGGGCCCCGCCGGCTCGCGAGGAGCAGGTGGCGCGCGCCGTGCCGCGTCACCAGGTGCCGGGCGGTCAGTGCGCCCAGCGCACCGGTTCCGCCGGTGATCAGGACGGTGCCCTCGGGATCGAGCTGCCGCGCCGTCTCCCCATCGGTGGCGGGGAGCGGGGTGCGCACCAGCCGGGGGGCGTACAGCCGGCCGTCCCGTACGGCCAGTTCGGGTTCCCCGCTGTCCAGGGCACCGGCCGGCAGGTCGGTGGGCGCGAACGGTTGTGCAGGGTCGGTGTCCAGGAGCAGGAACCTTCCCGGTTCCTCCGCCCGGGCGCTGCGGATCAGCCCCCACAGGGGGGCGTGGACGAGGTCGGGGCCGGGGTCCTGTGCCCGGACGCGGACCGCGCCGCGGGTCAGCACCACGAGGCGCGCGCCCGCGAAGCGCTCGCCGGCCACCCAGTGCCGTACGACGGCGAGGGCGCGCTGCGCCGCCTCATGGACGGCTTCGGGAAGGGTGGATTCGGCGTCGGGGGCCGGGAGGAAGGGGACGACGACCGTGTGCGGCGCCGGGCCGGACCCGGTGGCGAACCGTTCCTCCAGGGCGTCGAGATCGGGTACGGCCGGATCGCCCAGTACGCACCACTCGTCGTCGCCAGGCGTGCCGCGCGCGGCGTCGGGCGCGGGAAGGGGCTGCCAGTCGACGCGGAACAGTGCGTCCGCGACGGCCGCGTCCGCCGTCGCCGTGCCGGGCGCGGCCCGCAGCACGAGCGAGTCGACGGTGGCGACAGGCGTGCCGCTGCCGTCGGTGATCCGGATGCCGATCGTGTCGTCGCCCGACTGCGCGACGTGCACCCGTAGGGACGTCGGCGCGCCACGGCCGTGCAGCCGTACTCCACGCCAGGCGTACGGCAGGCGCAGGCGCCCGTCGGCGGCCGCGTCGAGCACGGTCAGGTGCAGGGCGGCGTCCAGCAGGGCGGGGTGCAGGGCGTACCCGTCGCCGGTGGTGCCCTGGGGGAGGTCGAGGGCGAGGTAGGTGTCGCTGCCGTGCCGCCATGCGGCGCGCAGGGCGCGGAAGGCCGGCCCGTACGCGTACCCGAGGTCGGCCAGCCGGTCGTAGGCGGCGTCCGTCGGGACGGGCACGGCGCCTCGCGGCGGCCAGGTGGCACAACCGGTCCGCTCGGCGGGCCCGGCCGGCTCTTCCTGCGGTACGAGGGTGCCGCTCGCGTGGTGCTGCCAGCCGTCCCCGGTGACGGCAGCCGGACGGGCGTGCACCGTCACCGGCCGGGCCCCGGTGGCGTCCGGGGCGCCGACGACGAGTTGCAGGTCGATCGCCGGACCGGCGGGCACGGGCAGGGGCTTGTGGAGCGTGAGCTCGCCGATGCCGGCGCAGCCGGCGGCCTCCGCCGCCCGGAGCAGGCAGGCGACGAAGGCCGTGCCGGGCAGGAGGACGTCGCCGCCGACGGTGTGATCGGCCAGCCAGGGGTGGGTGTCCCGGGAGAGCCGGCCGGTCAGCACGTACTCGTTGCGGTCGGCGAGGGCGACGACGGTCGGAAGCAGCTGTTCCGCCGCCGGGGTGCCGGGAGCGGCGGCGGGTGTCGCGTCGAGCCAGTACCGCTGCCCGGCGAACGGATAGGTCGGCAGCACGACATGGCGGCGCGCGCCGTGCGGCACCGACCAGTCGACGGTGACACCGCGGACGTGGGCCTCGGCGAGCCGGTGCAGGAAGTCCGCCGGGCCCGTGCCGTCGTCGTACGGGCCTGCGATCAGCACCGCACCGGGCGCGGGCCCGTCGACCGCCTCCGCGAGGGCCCGGGCGAGGGCGTCCGCCGGCGGTGGGCACGGGCTGATCTCGACGAACGCCCCGTGGCCGTTCTCGTGCACGGCGCGCACCACCGCGCCTGCGTCGCCGGGCTGATGGGGAGCGGGCAGCCAGTGGGCGGCGGAGGCGAGGTCCTGCACGGTGCACGGGTGGGGGCTGCGCTCGGAGTAGTACGCGATGTCGGCCGGCCGGAAGTCGAGGGTGGAGAGAGTCTCTTCGAGGTGCCGGTGCGCGGCCCCGGCCGGTCCGGCGAGGGCCCGGGCGCGTACGGCCCAGAGCAGGGCGGCGTCGTCGAGGGTGAGGACACCGGCGACGTGGGCGGCGGCGATCGCGCTCCGGTCGGTGCCGAGCACGGCGTCGGGGCGTACGCCGTGCTGCTCCCACAGACGCGCCAGGCCGACGGTGACGGCGAAGAGGAGGGCTTCCGCCGTCTCGGGGTCGGCACTGCCCGGGCCGTCCAGGACGTCGTGTCCGAGGTGGGGGTGCAGCGCGTCGGAACAGGCGCGTACGTGGGCCGCCAGGCCCGGGGTGCCGGCCAGCAGGTCCGCGGCCGCGGCGGGCGACCACGGTGCGGCGGCCCCGGGGAGGACGAACACCGTCCCGCCCCGCTCGACCGCGGTGCCGGACACGACACGCGGGTCGTGCCCGCCCGTGGCGAGCGCCTGCAGTCCCGGGAGGTGGTCACCGGCGTCGGGCAGGATCGCGGCTCGGTGCGCGAAGTGCGTACGGCCGACGGCCAGGGTGTGGGTGACGTCGGCGGGGTCGGGTGGGGTGGGCGTGGTGGTCAGGTGGTCGTGGAGGCTGCGGGCGAGGGTCTTCAGGGCGGTGGGGGTCTTGGCCGAGAGGACCAGGGGAAGCGGGGTGCCTGCACGGGGTGGTGGGGTGGGCTCGGGGGGTTCTTCGAGGATGACGTGGGCGTTGGTGCCGGAGATCCCGAAGGAGGAGACGCCTGCGCGCCGGGGCCGACCGGGCTCGACGGTCCACGGTCGCGCCTCGGTCAGGAGGGCAACCCCTGCGCCGTCCCAGTCGACTTCGGGCGTGGGCTCGGTGACATGAAGCGTGCGCGGCATCAGACCGTGCTGCATCGCCAGCACCATCTTCATCACGCCACCCACCCCTGCGGCGGCCTGCGCATGGCCGATGTTCGACTTCAGCGAGCCGAGCCACAGGGGACGCTCGGCCGGCCTTCCCTTGCCGTACGCCTCGATCAGCGCCCCCGCTTCGATCGGGTCGCCGAGGCGGGTGCCGGTGCCGTGGCCTTCGACCACGTCGATGTCGGCCGGGGTGAGCCCTGCGGCAGACAAAGCACTCGCGATGACGCGTTGTTGGGCGAGGCCGTTAGGGGCGGTCAGGCCATTGCTCGCACCGTCCTGATTCACCGCACTGCCACGAATCACAGCAAGCACCGGATGCCCCAAACGCCGGGCACGCGAGAGCCGCTCCACGACCAGCGCGCCCACACCCTCGGCCCACCCGGTGCCCGATGCATCAGCGGAGAAGGAACGACACCTGCCGTCAGGCGACAAACCCTGCTGCCGCGAAAATTCCACGAATGCGCCCGGCGTCGACATCACCGTCGCACCACACGCCAACGCCAACGCACACTCCCCCGACACCACCGACCGCACAGCCCAATGCAACGCCACCAACGA
>NZ_JBFAPE010000072.1:0-3822 GCF_040675615.1 Streptomyces sp. NPDC049585
AGATGTCGCAATCCCCACCGAGCCAGAAGGCCCTCACCCGTTCAAGCACCCAGCACGCGTGTCACCAACGTCCCGGGACAACACACCTAGGCCGTCAGGGGCGGATCTTCGTCACGCGCCACCACGGCGCCCCTACGGGGCGCTCCATGATCCGCCGGACCGGGTGGGTACGTTGAGGGACGTACCCGTCCGGTACCGGCACTCTCACGCCGGGGGCGCCGGAAGCAGCAGCCGCTCGCCGTCCTGGGCGCGCAGGATCGCGCACACGTCCCGCAGCCCGGCCTCCAGCTGGGCGATCTCCTCGTTTGACAGGTGCACCGACGGCTCGAAGCGCAGCGTGTGCACCGCGCTCGCCGTGGGGAACGTCCGCACCCGGTGCTCGCGCAGCAGGTAGCCGGCCACCAGGTAGCCGAACGTGCCGGCGTTCTCGCGCAGGGCCTGCGAGGCGGCCTGCGTCTGGTCGCGGAACTCCAGGCCGAGCATGAGCCCCTCGCCCCGGACGTCCTCGACCACGTCCGGGAAGTCCTTCCGGAGGGCCTCGAACACGTCCTTGAGCGCCTGCCCGCGCTCGGCCGCCAGCCGGTAGACCCGGCCGCCGTCCGCCTCCATCAGCTCCAGCACCTTCAGCGCGATGTGGCAGGAGAAGGCGTCCTTGGCGAACGTCGAGCTGTGCACCAGCTCGAACTCCGGGCGGTAGCGGGAGCGGCGCACCAGCATCACGGACGCCTTCGCGATGCCGCCGCCCAGGCTCTTGGCGAGGGCGTAGTAGTCGCCGCGCAGCCCGACGCGGGAGGAGGCGAAGAACGAGCCGCTGCGGCCCATGCCGCTCTGCACCTCGTCGACGATCACGGGGCAGTCGACGGCGGCGCAGACCCGCTGGATCTCCTCGGCGAACTCCCGCCCGAGGACCCGGATGCCGCCCTCGCCCTGGATGGGCTCCAGCACGAAGGCGCAGAACACCGGCGCCGCGTGCCGCACCAGCACGGCCGTGCCGTCCTCGACGGCGAGGCCCAGCAGCTCGGCCCGCTCGGCCTCGACGACCTCCTTGAGCACCTCGGGACGGTCCCGCGGCACGAACCGGGCCTGCGCGGCCAGCGCGGCGAACGGCGCCCGGTAGCCCTCGTTGTGGGTCAGCTGCACGGAGCCGACGAGCTTGCCGTGGAAGCCGCCCTCGAGGGACAGGAACAATGGCGTCCGCTGCCGCACGGCGTCGTTGCGCCGCGTGATCTCGTCGGCCACCACCTCGATCGCGGCCCCGGCCGGCAGCCCCAGCGCCTCCACGACCGCGGCCCCCACCCCGGCCCCGGCGGCCTGCGCGGCGGCCACCTGCGCGGAGGCCGTGGCGTACGCCGCGTCCATCCGCATCCGCCGGTCCAGCTCGGCATGCTTGACGGCGGCCTCGACGGCCTCGGCACCGGTGTTGGCGAAGATGGCCGAGTACTCCTCGGCGTCGTCCCCGAGTTCGCGCCGCAGGATCGCGTTCAGCGCCTGCGCGACGTCATTGGCGTACGGGTGCCGGGAGAACTGCGCATGCACGGGAATTCCGCCGTCCAGCAGCGATTTCGCGTACGCGTTGATCTCCGGGTGATTGTGCCCGAGCATGAGCGAGCCGTACCCGCCGGCATAGTCGACGACGGGTATTTCCCGCCCCTCGGAATCGCGGTAGTAGAGGGTGTT
The DNA here is from genome assembly GCF_040675615.1 of Streptomyces sp. NPDC049585. Lineage (NCBI taxonomy): Bacteria > Bacillati > Actinomycetota > Actinomycetes > Kitasatosporales > Streptomycetaceae > Streptomyces > Streptomyces sp. NPDC049585. The sequence continues at coordinate 1,678 of NZ_JBFAPE010000072.1, forward strand.
CCCCTCGCCCCGGACGTATTCCACGTCGAGCCCGACGGAAGCGAGCCACCCGAGCAGATACGGCTCCGCGAGGTCATGAGTTCCAACGGATGCACCATTCATGCCGCGGACGATACGGAGCCGCCCCTAACGCCCGGGTCATTGCCGGTTCTCTCCGCCGGTTTGTGCTCACCGGGCAGCACCACCCCAGGGGGTCCGGGGGCGGAGCCCCCGGGAAACGGGGAAAGGGCGGGGCCGGGGCTCAGCCCGCCGCAGGCGCCAACACCAACGCCTCCGCCACCACCTCGGCAACAGCCCCCACATGATGGTCCAGATAGAAGTGCCCCCCGGAAAACACCCGCACATCCGTCCGCCCCGCGGAAAACCCCGCCCACTCCTCCGCCTCGACCACGGTCACCACCGGATCGCTGTCCCCCACCAGCACCGTGAACGGCACGTTCAGCGCCGCCCCCGGCGTCCACGCGTACTCGCCGATCGCCCGGTAGTCGGCCCGCAGGGCCGGCATGACCATGGCCAGCAGGTCGGGGTCCTGGAAGACGCCGCCCGTCGTCCCGCCGAGCCGTCGGATCGCCGCGAGGACGTGCGCGTCGGTGCGCACCTGGTCGTGCGGGTTGGGCAGGGCCCGTGGGGCGCCGCGCCCGGAGAGGAAGAGCCGTTCGGGCCCGGGCAGGGAGCGTTGTTCGAGGCGCCGGGCCGTCTCGTAGGCGAGGACGGCGCCCATGCTGTGCCCGAAGAAGGCGTACGGGCGTCCGTCGCCGGCGACGGCGGCGGTGACCTCCTGTGCCAGCCGGTCGGCGAGTCGCCCGATGTCGTCCACGGCCGGCTCCTGGTGCCGGTCCTGGCGCCCGGGGTACTGGACGGCCAGGACGTCGACGGCCGGCGCCAGGGCGCGCGACAGCGCGACGTAGGCGCTGGCCGCGCCTCCGGCGTGCGGGAAGCACACGAGCCGGGGCCTGTCCTGCGGGGCCGTTGCCCCGGTCGGGGCCGGACCGTAGCGTCGGAACCATTCACTGCCCACTGCGCCCACTCCTTGCCTGCTCCAACCTGCTGACGTTGCCGGCGCATTGTGGACGACTCCGCTCGAGTCTGGCACGAGCCGTGCACGAGGCGGCCGTGGGAGAAGGTGATTACCCGTCGGTGGGCGGCGAGTACGAACTCCCCGGTTAGCGTCGCGTCGTCCCCAGGGACATGAAGCAATACGTATGTGGGGGGATTGCGATGGAGACCGCCGTTCCGGCCTCGACCGTCTCTTCGGGCACGTCCGCGGCCGTCCTGGGACGCGACTTCGCCCGCGCCCTGACCGAGGGGCTGGCGCGGGCGGCCACCACGACCCTGGAGCGCCGCCCGGCGCCCGCGGCGCCTGCGGAGCCCGATCCGGACCCGTTACCGCCGGCGGCCCCGGCCGCCGGCGCCGCCACCGACGAGCACGCCGACTGCCGCTGGCACGAGCGCCGCCGCGTGGCCCGTGACCTGCACGACCACATCGGCGGCGCCCTGGCCACCGCCCGCCGTCTGATCGCCGAGTGCGCCCCGGAGGTACGCGATCCGGAGCGGCTGGCGGCGGCGGTGACGTTCCTGAGCGAGGCCGAGGGGCATCTGCGCGGGCTGCTGGGCGAGCTGGTCACGGCGACCGAACTGCCGCCGCTGCGCGAGGCCGTCGAGGGGTTCGCCGCGGAGGCGGCCCCGCCCGGGGTGGAGGTGACGGTCAAGGTCACGGGCAATGAGCGTCTGGTCGCCACGGCCCACCGCCGCGCGCTGTTCCTGTCGGTGCGCGAGGCACTGCGCAACAGCTTCGAGCACGCGGGCGCGAGCCGCGTCGCCGTGTCCGTACGCACGACGCGCTGGTGGGTGCACGCCGCCGTGGAGGACGACGGCCGCGGCTTCGACCCGGCGCGGGCGGGTGCCGGCATCGCCTCGATGCAGCAGCGCGTCGAGGAGATCGGCGGCCGGCTGACCGTCGAGAGCTCCCCCGTGGACGGCACGCGCGTCGACCTGCACGTGCCGCTGCGCCCCCGTTGACCCATCCATGCCGCTTAGTTGAGGAAGTGCTGTGCGCAAGGTGCTCATCGCCAACCGTGGCGAAATCGCTGTCCGTGTCGCTCGTGCGTGCCGGGATGCGGGGATCGCCAGTGTGGCGGTCTATGC
>NZ_JBFAPE010000073.1:0-2916 GCF_040675615.1 Streptomyces sp. NPDC049585
GTACCCGCAGGAAGAGAAAACAACCGTGATTCCGGGAGTAGTGGCGAGCGAAACTGGATGAGGCCAAACCGTATGTGTGTGATACCCGGCAGGGGTTGCGCATGCGGGGTTGTGGGATCTCTCTTTCATGGTCTGCCGGCCATGAGACGAGTCAGAAACCGTTGATGTAGGCGAAGGACATGCGAAAGGTCCGGCGTAGAGGGTAAGACCCCCGTAGCTGAAACATTGACGGCTCGTTTGAGAGACACCCAAGTAGCACGGGGCCCGAGAAATCCCGTGTGAATCTGGCGGGACCACCCGCTAAGCCTAAATATTCCCTGGTGACCGATAGCGGATAGTACCGTGAGGGAATGGTGAAAAGTACCGCGGGAGCGGAGTGAAATAGTACCTGAAACCGTGTGCCTACAAGCCGTGGGAGCGTCGCGTTGAGCCTTGTGCTCAACGTCGTGACTGCGTGCCTTTTGAAGAATGAGCCTGCGAGTTTGCGGTGTGTTGCGAGGTTAACCCGTGTGGGGAAGCCGTAGCGAAAGCGAGTCCGAATAGGGCGATTCAGTAGCGCGCTCAAGACCCGAAGCGGAGTGATCTAGCCATGGGCAGGTTGAAGCGGAGGTAAGACTTCGTGGAGGACCGAACCCACCAGGGTTGAAAACCTGGGGGATGACCTGTGGTTAGGGGTGAAAGGCCAATCAAACTCCGTGATAGCTGGTTCTCCCCGAAATGCATTTAGGTGCAGCGTCGTGTGTTTCTTGCCGGAGGTAGAGCACTGGATAGGCGATGGGCCCTACCGGGTTACTGACCTTAGCCAAACTCCGAATGCCGGTAAGTGAGAGCGCGGCAGTGAGACTGTGGGGGATAAGCTCCATGGTCGAGAGGGAAACAGCCCAGAGCATCGACTAAGGCCCCTAAGCGTACGCTAAGTGGGAAAGGATGTGGAGTCGCAGAGACAACCAGGAGGTTGGCTTAGAAGCAGCCACCCTTGAAAGAGTGCGTAATAGCTCACTGGTCAAGTGATTCCGCGCCGACAATGTAGCGGGGCTCAAGCGTACCGCCGAAGTCGTGTCATTACAGCATAAGGACCAACGTCTGCTGTGATGGGTAGGGGAGCGTCGTGTGCCGGGTGAAGCAGCCGTGGAAACGAGTTGTGGACGGTTCACGAGTGAGAATGCAGGCATGAGTAGCGATACACACGTGAGAAACGTGTGCGCCGATTGACTAAGGGTTCCTGGGTCAAGCTGATCTGCCCAGGGTAAGTCGGGACCTAAGGCGAGGCCGACAGGCGTAGTCGATGGACAACCGGTTGATATTCCGGTACCCGCTTTGAAACGCCCAATATCGAATCAGGCGATGCTAAGTCCGTGAAGCCGCCCTGGATCCTTCGGGTGAAGGGGAGTGGTGGAGCCGACGAACCAGACTTGTAGTAGGTAAGCGATGGGGTGACGCAGGAAGGTAGTCCAGCCCGGGCGGTGGTTGTCCCGGGGTAAGGGTGTAGGCCGTGTGGTAGGCAAATCCGTCACACGTTAAGGCTGAGACCTGATGCCGAGCCGATTGTGGTGAAGTGGATGATCCTATGCTGTCGAGAAAAGCCTCTAGCGAGTTTCATGGCGGCCCGTACCCTAAACCGACTCAGGTGGTCAGGTAGAGAATACCGAGGCGTTCGGGTGAACTATGGTTAAGGAACTCGGCAAAATGCCCCCGTAACTTCGGGAGAAGGGGGGCCACGCCTGGTGATGAGTTTTGCACTCTGAGCTGGGGGTGGCCGCAGAGACCAGCGAGAAGCGACTGTTTACTAAAAACACAGGTCCGTGCGAAGCCGTAAGGCGATGTATACGGACTGACGCCTGCCCGGTGCTGGAACGTTAAGGGGACCGGTTAGCTTGGATTCGTCCAGGCGAAGCTGAGAACTTAAGCGCCAGTAAACGGCGGTGGTAACTATAACCATCCTAAGGTAGCGAAATTCCTTGTCGGGTAAGTTCCGACCTGCACGAATGGCGTAACGACTTCTCGACTGTCTCAACCATAGGCCCGGTGAAATTGCACTACGAGTAAAGATGCTCGTTTCGCGCAGCAGGACGGAAAGACCCCGGGACCTTTACTACAGCTTGATATTGGTGTTCGGTTCGGCTTGTGTAGGATAGGTGGGAGACTGTGAAGCATGCACGCCAGTGTGTGTGGAGTCGTCGTTGAAATACCACTCTGGTCGTGCTGGATGTCTAACCTGGGTCCGTGATCCGGATCAGGGACAGTGTCTGGTGGGTAGTTTAACTGGGGCGGTTGCCTCCTAAAGGGTAACGGAGGCGCCCAAAGGTTCCCTCAGCCTGGTTGGCAATCAGGTGTTGAGTGTAAGTGCACAAGGGAGCTTGACTGTGAGACCGACGGGTCGAGCAGGGACGAAAGTCGGGACTAGTGATCCGGCGGTGGCTTGTGGAAGCGCCGTCGCTCAACGGATAAAAGGTACCCCGGGGATAACAGGCTGATCTTCCCCAAGAGTCCATATCGACGGGATGGTTTGGCACCTCGATGTCGGCTCGTCGCATCCTGGGGCTGGAGTCGGTCCCAAGGGTTGGGCTGTTCGCCCATTAAAGCGGTACGCGAGCTGGGTTTAGAACGTCGTGAGACAGTTCGGTCCCTATCCGCTGTGCGCGTAGGAGTCTTGAGAAGGGCTGTCCCTAGTACGAGAGGACCGGGACGGACGAACCTCTGGTGTGCCAGTTGTTCTGCCAAGGGCATGGCTGGTTGGCTACGTTCGGGAGGGATAACCGCTGAAAGCATCTAAGCGGGAAGCCTGCTTCGAGATGAGGACTCCCACCCACTTGATGGGGTAAGGCTCCCAGTAGACGACTGGGTTGATAGGCCAGATATGGAAGCCGGGTAACCGGTGGAGTTGACTGGTACTAATAGGCCGAGGGCTTGTCCATA
>NZ_JBFAPE010000075.1:0-1585 GCF_040675615.1 Streptomyces sp. NPDC049585
TGGTACTGCAGGGGGGACCCTGTGGGAGAGTAGGACACCGCCGAACTCCTTTTGAGAGAAGCCCCGTTGGGAACATGGTTCCCAACGGGGCTTCTCTGCGTTTACGGTGTCGGCCATGAGCGGTGGTCAGGCGCAGGTGATGTGGGACGAGGCGGTCACGGGATACGACTTCGGTCCGGGACATCCCATGGATCCCGTGCGGCTTTTCCTCACCATGCGCCTGATCGAGGCCTACGGGTTGGACAAGGCCGTCCGGGTGGTCGCCGCGCCGGCGGCGGGGGAGTCGACACTCGGGCTGGTGCACCGCGCCGACTACATCGAGGCCGTGCGATGGGCCTCCGCCGATCCGCGGTCGGCCGACACCGCGTACGGACTCGGCACCCCGGACGATCCGGCCTTCGCCGGTATGCACGACGCCGCCGCGCTGATCGCGGGGCAGTCGGTGGCCGCCGCCGAGTCCGTGTGGCGCGGGGAGGCCGTGCACGCGGTCAACTTCAGTGGTGGACTGCACCATGCGATGCCGGGGTCCGCGTCGGGTTTCTGCGTCTACAACGACGCCGCCCTCGCCGTGGCCCGGCTGCTGGAGCTGGGGGCGGAACGGGTGGCGTACGTGGACGTGGACGTCCACCACGGCGACGGCGTGCAGGCGGCCTTCTGGGAGGACCCCCGGGTCCTGACGATCTCGCTGCACGAGGATCCCCGCACGCTCTTCCCCCAGACGGGCCGGCCCGAGGAGACGGGCGCCCCGGGAGCCGAGGGGTCCGCGGTCAACGTGGCCCTGCCGGCGGGCACGGGGGACGCCGGATGGCTGCGGGCCTTCCACGCCGTCGTACCGGAGCTCCTGGCGGCCTTCCGGCCGCAGGTGCTGGTGACGCAGCACGGGGCCGACACGCACTTCGAGGACCCGCTGGCGCATCTGGCGGTCTCGCTGGACGCCCAGCGCCTGGTGGCCGAGGCCTGCCACGACCTGGCCCACCGTCACGCCGACGGGCGCTGGGTGGCGCTCGGGGGCGGCGGGTACGCCGTGGTGGATGTGGTGCCGAGGTCCTGGGCGCATCTGGTGGGCATCGCCGCCGGCCGGCCGGTGGATCCGGAGTCGGCGGTGCCGGAGGAATGGCGCCGGGAAGTCTTCCGGCGGACGCAGCAGCTGGGGCCGCTGCGGATGACGGACGGTCTGCGGCCGTCGTGGCGGGACTTCGCGGAGTCGGGGTACGACCCGGCGGACCGGCTGGACCAGGCGGTCCTGGCGACGCGCCGGGCCGTCTTCCCCTCCCACGGCCTACTGCCCTAGTCCGCGGCCGGCGGATCGTGCGGTGCCCCGTGGGGGCGCGGGGCGGTGTCGATATGCGGCTCCGCCGCGTGGGCGCGACAAGCCACGACGTGCCTGCAGATTGCCCGGGCCCCGGGGTGGCGTGTCAGCTGCGGGCGGTCGCCGGCTGATCGCACAGTTCCTCGCGCCCCTGAAGGGCGCCGTGGTGGCGCGTGACGAAGATCCGCCGGACACGCCCTAGGTGTGTTGTCCCGGGACGTTGGTGACACGCGGGCTGGGTGCTTGAACGGGTGAGGGCCTTCTGGCTCGGTGTGG
>NZ_JBFAPE010000076.1:0-1384 GCF_040675615.1 Streptomyces sp. NPDC049585
ACGAGCGCAAGCCAGAACACTTCCTCGCCTTCACGGCCATCGCCGCGACCCTGATATGTCACCGCAGACTGGCCAAGTGAAATGACGTTTTAGAGGTCATCTCAATTGGTGATCAAGCCGCCCGTGAGAGTCAGCGGTCAGCGTAGGCGCGGTGACTTGACCGCGATGTGAAACTTGCGGCATGGACATGGGGCGTGAGTCGCGGTGGGAGAAGGACGCAATGACGGTGGAGATCGTTTTCGCCCTGGTGACTGCCGCCGTGCTGGCTGGGGTGATCTTTGCCGTCGCCTGGACTCTCGTCCTGATCCTTGGCCTCTCCGGTTCGACAGAAAAAGGCGTGTTGGCAGGTGGCGCCCTGCTCGGGGCGACGGCCGGAGTGTGGCGTCTGGTACGGGTGCTGCTTCGGTTCGATGAGCAGCGCCGAATGGGCCACTGACTACGGTCTTACCCTTGCGGTCGGTAGCCTCCCGGCGTGGGAATCGTTGAGCGGCTGGTGCCGGATGAGTTGTGGCAGTTATTCCAGCGCGTGGTTCCGGAAGCGCCATCGCGGCCGCAGGGTGGTGGGCGGCGTCGCCACGGTGACCGCGAGGTGCTGGCGGCGATCGTGTTCGTGGCGACGTCGGGATGCACGTGGCAGCAGCTGCCCTCGGCGTCGTTCGGGCCGTCCGGGGCGACGGCCCACCGCCGGTTCACCGAGTGGACGAAGGCCAGGGTGTGGGCCAAGTTCCACCGCCTGGTCCTCGACGAACTCGGCTCCCGCGGTGACCTGGACTGGTCGAGGTGCGCGATCGACTCTGTGAACATGCGGGCCCTGAAAAGGGGGACCTGACAGGTCCGAATCCTGTCGACCGAGGCAAGTACGGGTCGAAGATCCATCTGATCACCGAACAGACCGGTCTGCCCCTGTCCGTCGGCATCTCCGGCGCCAACGTCCACGACAGCCGGGCCCTGATACCGCTCGTGAAAGGCATACCTCCGATTCGGTCCCGCCGAGGACCTCGCCGACGCAGGCCCGCCAAGCTCCACGCCGACAAGGGCTACGACTACCACCACCTGCGGCAATGGCTGGCACGGCGCGGTATCCGACACCGCATCGCCCGCAAAGGGATCGAGGCCTCACAGCGGCTCGGACGACACCGGTGGACCATCGAACGCACCATGTCCTGGCTCGCCGGCTGCCGACGGCTCCACCGCCGCTACGAACGCAAGGCCGAGCACTTCCTCGCCTTCACCAGCATCGCCTGCACCCTCATCTGCTACCGCAGACTCACCAATTGAGATGACCTCTTAGACCGTGTCCTATGTGGTGAGGCGACGTTGACTGTGCATGGGGCGGGGTACGTGGAGTTGGATTGTTCCGGACGGGTTGTGGGAGATCGCGAAG
>NZ_JBFAPE010000077.1:0-1117 GCF_040675615.1 Streptomyces sp. NPDC049585
CCATGGCAACGGCGCCTAGCGTCTCGTACTCGATGACGGTCCGGCTGGAGGTTCCTGCGAGCGGGACCGCGGTCAGCGAGCTGACCACGGCCGTGGAGTCCTCGGGCGGGTCCGTCACCGGCCTGGACGTGACCGCCTCCGGCCACGAGAAGCTCCGCATCGACGTCACCATGGCCACCACCTCCACCGAGCACGCCGCGGAAATCGTCGAAAAGCTCCGCGGCATCGAGGGCGTGGTCCTGGGCAAGGTCTCCGACCGCACCTTCCTGATGCACCTCGGCGGCAAGATCGAGATGGCCTCCAAGCACCCCATCCGCAACCGCGACGACCTCTCCATGGTCTACACCCCCGGCGTCGCCCGCGTGTGCATGGCCATCGCCGAGAACCCCGAGGACGCCCGCCGCCTGACCATCAAACGCAACAGCGTCGCCGTGGTCACCGACGGCTCCGCCGTCCTGGGCCTGGGCAACATCGGCCCCAAGGCCGCCCTGCCCGTCATGGAAGGCAAGGCCGCCCTCTTCAAGCGCTTCGCCGGCATCGACGCCTGGCCCATCTGCCTCGACACCCAGGACACCGACGCCATCGTCGAGATCGTCAAGGCCATCGCCCCCGGCTTCGCCGGCATCAACCTCGAGGACATCTCCGCCCCCCGCTGCTTCGAGATCGAAGCCCGCCTGCGCGAAGCCCTCGACATCCCCGTCTTCCACGACGACCAGCACGGCACCGCCATCGTCGTCCTCGCCGCCCTCACCAACGCCCTGCGCGTCGTCGGCAAGAACATGGGCGACGTACGCGTCGTCATGTCCGGCGCAGGCGCCGCCGGAACGGCGATTTTGAAGCTGCTGATCGCCGCCGGCGTCCGCCACGCCGTCGTCGCCGACATCCACGGCGTCGTCCACGCCGACCGCCCCGACCTCGTCGGCGCCGACCCCCACTCGGCACTGCGGTGGATCGCGGACAACACCAACCCCGAGGGCATCACCGGCACCCTCAAGCAGGCCGTCCAGGGAGCCGACGTCTTCATCGGCGTCTCCGCCCCCAACGTCCTCGACGGCGACGACGTCGCCGCCATGGCCGACGGCGCCATCGTCTTCGCGCTGGCCAACCCCGACCCCGA